>NZ_CP123781.1:3272500-3579166 GCF_029909415.1 Minwuia sp. IMCC3009 | reverse complement strand
TGGCTTGTGCCTAGCAATGGCCTCAGTGCGCTTGTCGTAGACGATAATCTGCCGCCCGGGCATTGAGCCTATGGTGACGCTCTCGACGCGCCTCCCGTTGAGCACGGATCGTGGCTGGTCGGTGTCCTTGGCCTGATCCGCCTTGCTCCAGTACGGCTTTAGCTTGCATCGGGCATGGGTAACGAAGCGGTCGATTTCCAGTTCGAACCCGAAAGTCTGGAAGTCCATGGCGAAGTCTGCCCGGTTAAGGGATACGCCGATCACCTTGCCGCCCAGGTCAGCAATGGTTTGCTCAATTGTCGTGAATGTCTCTGCATACCCGTTGGTCAGCAGCATCGTGGAGCGGGGAGAGACGAAGATGTTCCATTGGTTCGGGTCGGAGCTGTCCTTGATCATCCAGTTTGCGCCGGTGGGGCCTGTGCTCAGCAGGAAAGCGTAGCCGCCTTTCGCGCCATGGCTGGAAACGTGAGCCGCGAACTTGCCGTCTGACAGATGACAAAGCGCTGGCTCTTGTTGGGTTGCAGCCTCGTCGCGGGCAGCGCGGAGCTGATCGAGTATCTTCGGAGGGAGTGAACCCTGAATGGCCAGGTCGATGGTGTCGAACCCGGCATGCAGCAGCTTGAACATGCTCTACGCTCCATTGCGCCATGTCAGGGCAGAGGGGGGTGTTACAGGAACCCCCCTCCTGGAACGCCTGATATTCAACGGTTTGAGCCTGCATTGCGGTCCTGGCGCCTGCGCCAGGTGATTGAATACTCGCCCGGATTGCGTGTCGGGAACGCCGCGACGTTGATCGGAGTGGCAAAGCTCGGATCATCGAGGTTGATGCTCAGGAACCGAATTTCCTCGTTGGCGCTGTCGCGCGTGACCTTTTCCCAGGCGGCTCCGATCTCGACCTCCTGATCGTTGGCCCTTCGGGCGAAGATGCGATGCGAAGGCTTGTTGCCTGTTCCGCCGTTGCCGGTGCTGATGCAGACGATATCGGCATTGAGGGTGAGGGTGCCGATATAGCCTGTCAGCTCATCCGCTCCGTTGATGTTAAGTTTGCCTATCTGGCTCATCTGTTCGTCCTTTCAGGTGTTTTTGAAGTGAGTGGAGGGGGTAAGCGCGCTCCGCGCAGGGGCCGCTTTGGTTTTGAGGGTGAGGGAGTGCCGGAGAGTCCCTTTCGGCAACTCCCCGGCTTTTCAGGAGCTTTCCCGAACGCGCTTGCGAAACGGCAGACCGCCTCTCGGCTTCCGGGTCTCGCCCTCAAAATCCCCGCCGTCGCGGCCAGCTCCGGCAGGGCAAAACTTGGAACTCTGTTCGTACTGGGAAGGCTGGGACGTGTTGGCGACGACGCGCTCGCTGGCCCAGGCGATCAGGTCACGGCGGCGATACCGGATGGAACGCTTTGAAACCCGAATGAAGAGCGGGCCGCCGCCACGGTTGCGCCAGTTCTGAAGCGCCCTGACGGAGTAGTCGAGGAACTCAGCCGCTGCGACTTCGTTCAAGAGCTGATCGAGGTATTCCCGATCTTCGGTAGTTTCCGCCATGTCTCTCTCCATGCATCTTTGTTGCTCGATGCGGTGAAAGCTGGCGATCTGGTTTTCGCTCTAATAGCCTGTCCAATAAAAATTAATTGAACCGGAAAATGGGCCGAAATCGGTTCATTTTATGTATCTGATAAAAATGACAAATCAGGGAAATCCGTGGAAATGAACCGACCTGGTGCGGAAGCGGTTCATTTCTTTGGAGCAGCTCTACGCCCTGGGCGCCGCCAATCTTCCGGCACTTCCTCCTCCCAAACGCGCTGTGCAACCGATTTGGTCAGACCCGGTATTCTCCTGCGGGCATCGTTGCGGTATTGCCCGACGTTCTTCGGCTTCTGCCCAATTCGCGCAACCTCACGAACTTCGATCCTAAAAGCCTGTGCAGGGGTGAGGGGTTGTCCGGGGGCGGCTTCAACAGGCTCTATCTTGGAAAGCCAGGCCATGAATTGCTCTCGATCCAGCATCATGATCCCGCGCCGTCGTTTGCCCGGAAATCGGGCCTCAATGAGGTAAGAATCTCTGATGCGGATATGCACTCCTCTCCGGTTCTCGATGCTCCCCAATGATCTTCCGAGGTGATCGCCAGTAAAGATATTTAGGCCGTCTCCACGCATAGCATTCTCAAGAATTTCCTGTGCATGGTCGATCTTGGAAAAGTACTTGTAGTCCTCAACGCTTTCTTCGTTGATCGCGGATTTTGAATCGAGCTCCCGGTAAGCGTCCGACCTCTCCTGCAGCGTCTTGTCTCGCAGCGCCTCAAGCGTCTTGGTGGTCTCGGGGTCGGTCGCTCGTGAAATCCTCTTGGAAAGGATCGCAAGCGTATCTTTGGCATCGTCGATGATCGTCTGGAGATCCTTGTTTCGCTTGAGGACGGGTCTCGGATCGTCTGGCCTGTCCCGCCCAACATGGCATCCGATCCATGTTGCGGGGTAGAGGTGCAGGCCCAATCGATCCAGCGCGAAACCGGTGGGAATGAACCGCTCATCCTCAAGTATGTATCGTGGTTCAGTTGTCATCATTCCAAACCGTTGGTCCCCTGACCGCAATCTTGGCAGCTTAGGGCATCTCGTGCTGAGTGACACAACGGATGGATGCACCTGCAAGTTCCGCAAGTCTCGCCTGATATCAACGGATATCGCTGCCGATACGCCTGCAATGCGCAGCGATCAAATGCGCTCGAACGCGTCTGGTCAGGTTCCCGTCCGCATCGGGAATTGAACAACATTCGAAACCTCTGTCTCATCCGTTGCAGGCGGTGTCGGATCGTCGTCCGTTGTCTCTGCCTTCATCGCCTGCCCAAGCGAGTTTGCGATCTTGGCGGCGGCTGCCTTGACCGGATCATCGGCCAGATGGGCGTAGCGCATCGTGGTCTGTATCTGCGTGTGACCAAGCAACTTGCTCACCATCAGGATATCCATACCGCCCATGACGGCGTTCGAGGCGTAGGTGTGCCGGAGATCGTGAATGCGCACGCCCTCAAGTCTGGAGAGTTCGCGGATGCGTCGCCAGGGCTTTTGCAGGTCATTGATCGGCTGGCCATCTACCAGGCCGGTGATGATGTAGGGATTGCCCTCAATCTCGGGGATTTGGGCAAGCACGGCCTCAATCTCTGGAGTTAGGGGAATGCGGCGTGGTCCGGTCTTGCTGTCGGGCAGCACCAGATATCCGGGTTTGACGAACTCCCATTTGAGCGTCCGTATCTCACTCAGTCGGCATCCGGTCAGGATCAGCAGCCGGAAGGCGGAGACAACTGGCGTGGATTCGGAGCCATCCGCCTCGCAGTCGCTCAGCACCTTGCCCAACCTCTGGAGTTCCTCTTGCGACAGGAAGCGTTCCCTCTGGTGAACGCGGTACTTCTTCACATGACGGCAGGGGTTGGAGCCGTCCGGTCGCAAGCCCCAGATTTCGGACAGGTTGAACATCTTCGACATGACCGAGAGCGCCTGATTGGCTTGGTACGGCGTAGCGCGCATCCGGTGGTGCAGTTCCGAAACATCGGCCCTTGCGACATCGCTCAGCCGAAAAGCGCCCATGGCAGGCTTGATGTGCTTCTCGATGAGTCGCCGATACTCGCGAATGGTGAACGGCTTGCAATGCTGCTTGGCATGTTCGTCCAGGAACCGTTCGCACAGGCTCGCGACGGTGGGCGCAAGCCGCTCCTGTCGCCGATCCTCCGAAGGGTTGCATCCAGCCGCCACAGTGCCGAGAAGTTCTCGCGCGCGCCCTCTTGCCTCGTCGGGGGTCACGGTGCCGAACCGGCCCAGGCTGACACGGCGGGTGCGTCCTCCGGAACGATACTGGACCAGGAAGGTCTTTCGCCCGGTGGGGTAGAGCCGCAACCCGAAACCGGGCAGGAGTTCGTCAAAGATGAACTGCTCGCCGTCCGGTACGGGCAGGCTGTCGATATATCGCTTGGTCAATCTGGCCATCTCGTCCCTCGAATTCGGAAGCATATCGGAAGCAGCAGGGGGCGAATTCAGGCGTTGACGGTGACAGGTGAGCGCAGTCGTTGTCCAGATAAAAATAAACAGAAACAGCTAGTTAGTATGGTTGGCGCAGCTTGGCGAAAGTGGGCGAAAAGGCTCCTGAGCGGGTTCGTAATTAGTAGGTCGGTGGTTCGAGTCCACTCAGCGGCACCATTCCTTTCAACGGGTTAGATCACGGGCAGTGTTTTTGATTTACGCCCAGCAATCACATGGTAGGCACCGGGGGCATTCTTCGCTGGTGCCAGCAGCGGCTGATTGGATCGCCTACGCTGCCTCTGCGCTTCCGCGATGCGCGCGCGCCCTTCAAGGCTCTTCGGCCCGGTAGACAGTCCACCGCGCATCCGGCTCCGGCGCATCCCGATGACACCCGCGCGCGCGTTAGGGGGCGGGGAAACTCAACGTCGCCAATCAGCCGTATCGCGTCTGCCGGTCCGATGATGCGTGCAGGCTGTCCCTGATTTCCTACCGCTCCGCCTCTGCCAGACTTTGCCTTCCCTTTCACGGTCCCGGTAATCGGACCAAATGCGGTCAGGAACAGCCTGCAACGGTCCGACAGGTCGTACACATACATTCTGCCAGGGCAGGGGGTGAGGCGGGGCTGGTCAGGAGTGGGCGGAGGCGATTGGCGTCAACACACGCGACAGTGTATCGGACCTGATACCACCGAATATCTTCTGCCCAACCAACGCTAGAGCGTCAGAAAGTAACCGGAAAGACCATCCTCGCCGTCGGTACCCGGCACTCCCCTGGACGGTCCCCCGATACCTGCGCGACCACCATCGACAAGGAACGTCCAGCCCGGAGTTCTGCTATCGGGCGTTTGCACCCAGACAACTCCCCCTTCGCCTCCTGGAGCGCCACCGCCACCGCCGCCCGTCCCAACGTTCCTCGGTATGCCTCCAGCACCAGCTTTGCCGTCCTCGCCTGACACTCCTCGCACATCAATCACGCCTGATCCGATGGCTTTTCCGCCAACTCCTATGAACATCAAGCCGCCGTTGGTGTTTCCTCGTCGTCCTCCGTCGCCACCAGCGCCAAAGGTCCCCCGCTCTGCCCCGATTCTGCCGACAGCCGGTTGTCCTGGTCGCCTCCGGTGTGCGTCGTGCACTGCGCCGCTGCCTCCACCACCGCCGTGTTCCGTGGTTCCGGCAGCACCGGCACCACCAACAAGAGGTCCGCCTTGGCTTCCACCGTCGCCACCGTTTCCTCCAATATTCGACATGGAGAACTGATGGCTGAGTCGAAGGCCTGAAGGGGTTGTGGCCTCAAATATTCGGCGGTCGGAACTGAAGCTTCCGAAATCGATACGGCCATCCAAATGAACGTCACCGGCCACGTCCAGAATCAACCAGTCTTGGCTATTGGCGACGATGAGCAGCGTACCTCCTTTCTCGATATGCACGGAGTCAAACCGCCATAGCCTTGCAGGAAGTCGTTTCGTCTGTCCCGATTGAACGTGGAGAACGCGGCCAGAGCTTTGGCCAATCTTGCTGCAGCCCATCAGAAGAGCTGCGCTTCCCATCGCGGTGAGAATTTTTCGACGATCTCCACACCAGCTCATTTCTCCGGTAACTCCTCGTACGATTGCCGTATCTGCAGGCTATCACTGCCGGAATTGAACTGGCCAGCCGAGTTCATCGCTCATGCGTGTTGGCGGAATCATCAACTGGGTCCCCCACGCAAGGGTTTCGGCGAAGCAAGGTTGTTGGCCGCCCGGCCGACGAACGTTGTGGCGTGCCGTGTGACGAAATTACCAAAGGGAAGGAGAGCCTTAGAAACCGAACTCGCTCGCTCAGGTAAAAGAACGGCTTACTTTGCGCCGCTGGCCACGACGCCCCCTCTGCCATGCGGCTTCAACAGGAGGCCGCTTGGCGCATGAAATCCTTCGTCCCTGGTTCGCCGGCATATTCGTAGTTGGTAGGTCGGTGGTTCGGGTCCACTCAGCGCACCATTTTTCCTTCCGGCGTCAGAAGGTGGGCACGGCAGTTGCCGTGTTCCCCCTCACTCGCTGTTCGCGGCCTTCCTCGGTGCGGCTTCCGTCGGCGTCGCTTCCGTCTCCTGCCCCTCGCCGAACATCTGGATCTCGCCGGCGATGCGGCCGCCCGCCTCGATCTCGACTTCGCCGTAGCGCAGGATGCCTTTCAGCTTGCCGGTGGAGCGGACGATCAGGCGTTCGCGGCAGTTCAGGGTGCCTTCGAAGTCGCCGGCGATGTCGGCGGTATCGACGTGGCATTCACCGGCGTAACTTCCCCCGGGGCTGACGCGGAAGCTGGTGGCCTCGACACGGGCGTCGACCGCGCCCTCGATCACCAGTTCGGCGCAGTTGCTGACCTCCCCCTTCAGGGAGATGCCGCTGCCGACCAGCAGGCGCGATTCCTCTTCCTTCGCGCTGCTGCCGGGGATGCGCATCGGCGCCTCCTGCCGGGGGCGGGGAATGTCGGGTCGGGGGCGGCGCGCGATCAGGTCCTCCGTCGGCATCGGCGTGCTCGTCTTCGGTGCCGGGCGCTGTGCCTCGCTGCTGCCTTCGCCATCCTGTCCGTTCGGTTTGCGGGTGAACATGGTCGGTTTCCGCCTTCCTCGCTGGTCTGATCCCTCAATTGACGTTATCCATAGTCCTGTTCGATCACGGCGACAATTGGGCGAAGCGCAGGTTTTTTGCCGGTCACCGCTTTGACATCCGGCGGTCACGGCCATCCGCACCGCGCCGCCGCAGCCTGGGGAGGCAGAAATGACTGACGCATACATCATCGGCTCCTTTTCCACCCGGTTCCAGAAATGGCCCGACAAGTCGTTCAAGGACCTGACGCGGGAGGCCTATCTGGGCGCGCTCGCCGATGCGGGGATGGAGAACGGCGACGACATCGAGTTCGGCTGGTTCGGCAATTGCGGCATGTGGCTGCACAACGACCAGGGTTCCATCCGCGGCCAGGTCTGCTTCACGCCCCTGGTGAACGAGGGGCTGTTCCCCGCCCGCGTACCGATGGTGAACGTGGAGGGCGCCTGCGCCACTGCCTCGATGGCGCTGCACGGGGCGTGGAAGGACATCCTGTCCGGCCAGACCGATGTCAGCCTGGCCATTGGTGTGGAGAAGATCTGGATCCCCGACGAGCCGGAGAAGATCCAGCGCAGCTTCTACGCCGGTATCGACAATTTCGATCCGGAGGAATGGCAGGAATATTATCGGAATGCGGGCGAGGAAGCGGGCAAGTCCTTCGAGACCGGGCCGGACCGCACCGTCTTCATGGACACCTATGCCATGCAGGCCTGCTATCACATGAAGAAGCATGGCACGACGCAGCGCCAGATCGCCGCCGGAGCCGCCAAGAACCACAATTACGGCGCCCTGAACCCCAACGCCCAGTACCAGTTCCCGATGACCGTCGATCAGGTGGTGGAGGACCGGCCGGTCAGTTTCCCGCTCACCCGCTCCATGTGCTCCCCTATCGGGGACGGCGCGGCGGCGGCGGTCGTGGTGTCGGAGGATTACTACAAGGGCCTGCCGCAGGCGGTGAAGGACCGGGCCGTGAAGATCCGCGCCAACGCCCTGTCGGGCGGCAAGTACAAGCGGCTGGACGAGCCGTCGCTGTCGATGACCGCGGCGCAGAAGGCCTATGCCCATGCCGGGCTGAAGCCGGAGGATGTGCAGGTGGCGGAGGTGCATGACGCCACCAGCTTCTGCGAGGTGCTGCAGGTGGAGATGATGGGCTTCTGCGACGTGGGCGAGGGCGGTCGCTTCGTGGAGGCGGGTGAGACCGGACCGGGTGGCAAGGTGCCGGTGAACACCTCCGGCGGTCTGGTGTCGAAGGGGCATCCGGTGGGCGCCACCGGCCTGTCGATGATCTACGAACTGACGACGCAGCTGCGCGGGGAGGCAGGCGAACGGCAGGTGCCGGACGCCCGCATCGCACTGGCAGAGAACGGCGGCGGCGTCATCGGCTTCGAGGAAGCGGCCTGTTCGGTTACCATCCTGGAACGCGCCCGGGATTAGGTTGTCTGTGGGCCGTTCCGCCCCTCTCCCCCTCCCGGCCACCCACGCAAGTATCCTGAAACGGGTGGCCGGGAGGGGGAGAGGGGCGGAACGGTCAGCATAGAGACTCCGAAGAGGGGCGGAACGGTCAACAACCGCTCAGAGGCACCAACGTAGAACCGAGGAGACGCAACATGCCTGTCAGGGTCGGAATGGGTTTCGGGGAACTGCCCTTCTCGGGGGCGGCCCCGTTCTGGGACTGGATCGACATGCTGGAGGACGGCGGCGTCAACAGCTACTGGCAGTCGGACCGTATCGCCTCTGCCCGGCCGCATCTGGAACCGATGGCGGCGCTGGGGGCCGTTGCCGGGCGCACGCGGCGGCTGAAGTTCGGCATGAATGTCGCCTCTCTGGCGCTCCGGGAACCGGTGCTGCTGGCCAAGCAGTGCGCCACCATTGATTACCTCAGCGCCGGGCGGCTGCTGCCGGCCTTCGGGATCGGTGCGAAACTGGCCCCGGACTGGGCCGCGACGGGCATGCCGACGGCAGGGCGCGGTGCGCGGGCCGATGAGGCGCTGGAGATCATCATCCGCCTCTGGAAGGGGGAGACGCTGGACTATGACGGCAAGTATTTCCAGCTGAAGGGCGCGCGGATCTCACCGACACCCGTGAACCCGAACATCCCCATGTGGATCGGCGGTGCCACCAAGGCGGCGGTGGAGCGGACGGCGAAATATGGCACCGGCTGGCAGGCTGCCTTCGAAAGCCCGGCCCAGCTGGCGCCCGTTGTGCGGGCCATCCGCGAGACCGCGGTGGCGCAGGGCCGTCCGGTGGCCGATGACCATTTCGGCGCGGCCTTCCCGTTCCGCTTCGGCAGCATGGACGAGGAAGTGGTGGCGACGGAGGCCGGCCGCTTCGAGAAGCGGCTGCGCAAGGACCCGACCGGGTACTTCGTGGTGGGGGACGAGGCGACGATCCTCGACCGCATCCGCGCCTATGTCGATGCCGGGGCGTCGAAATTCATCCTGCGCCCCATCGCGGGCAGCGACGCCGACCTGATGGACCAGACCCGGAAGTTCATCGATCTGGTGCAGCCGGAACTGGACGCCATTCCGCTGCCGAAGGCGGCCTGACCGTCGCCAGGTGAGCCATCTGACGTCGGAGCTCGCCTGACGAGTACACCGCACTGCATGTCTTCCCCCCTTGAGGGGGAAGTGGCCGCGAAGCGGTCGATGGGGGGTGAAGCCGCAGGCTGCCGAACTGTGGTGAAATCCCGGCTGTTCGGCTTCGCCGATTCACCCCCATCCCGACCTTCCCCCGTCGAGGGGGAAGGGGAAGTACAACAATTGCCGCCGTCGCTGTCAGGCGCGCTCGAAGCCGCGGGCGACTTCCCAGTCGGTGACCACCCGCTCGTGCTCCTGCTGTTCCCAGATGGCGACATGGACGTAGTGGTCCACCACATTGTCACCCAGCGCCGCGCGCAGCATCTTCGACCGCTTCAGGGCCAGCGTGGCATCGCGCAGGTTGGCGGGGATGCGGCGGATGCGGCGTCCCTGATAGGCATCGCCCTCGAACCCCGGTTCCAGTTCCAGCTTGCGCTCGATCCCGTCGATCCCGGCGGCCAGCAGCGCGGCCATGGCGAGATAGGGGTTCAGGTCGGCGCCGCCGACGCGGCATTCGACGCGGATCGCCCTGGTACCCTCACCGCACAGGCGATACCCCGCGGTGCGGTTGTCGCGTGACCAGATGGCGGCGGTGGGCGCGAAGGTGCCAGCCTGGAACCGCTTGTAGCTGTTCACATAGGGGGCAAGGAACCAGGTGATGGCGCTGGCATGTTCCAGTTGCCCGGCCAGGAAATGGCGCATCAGGTCGGACATGCCCAGCGGGTCCTGCGGATCATGGAACAGCGGAGTGCCGTCCATGTCCTGCAGCGACTGGTGGATGTGGCTGGAATTGCCCGCCGCGTCCGTGTCCCACTTGGCCAGGAACGTCAGGGCACGGCCCTTTGCCCAGGCGATCTCCTTGGCGGCGTTCTTGATCACCGCGTGGCTGTCGGCCATGTCGAGCGCATCCGAATAGCGGACGTTGATCTCCCCCTGGCCGGCGTCTGCCTCCCCCTTCGAATTCTCCACCGGGATGCCTGCGGCCTGCAGGCCCCGGCGCAGCGCCCGCATCACCGGTTCCTCCTTGGTGGTCTGGAAGATGTTGTAGTCCTCGTTGTAGCGGCTGAAGGTCGAAAGATCGCGGTACCCGGACGCGGCCGCCTGTTCGTAGGATTCCTCGAACAGGAAGAACTCCAGCTCCGACGCCATCATGGCGCGATAGCCCATGCCCTCCAGCCGCGCGATCTGGCGCTTCAGGACGGCGCGGGGGGAATGGGGCACCGGCTGGTGGTGGTGATCCAGCACGTCACAGAGCACCAGCGCCGTACCCTCCAGCCAGGGCACCTGCCGCAGGGTGGCAAGGTCGGGCTGCATCACGTAGTCCCCGTAGCCGCTGGCCCAGCTTGCGGCGGCAAAGCCCTCCACGGTGATCATCTCCAGATCGGTGGCCAGCAGGTAGTTGCAGGCGTGGGTTTCCTCCCAGCCGCTGTCGAGGAAGAATTCGGCCTGGAACCGCTTGCCCATCAGCCGCCCCTGCATGTCCACCATGCAGACCAGCACGGTATCGATCTCCCCCGCGCCGACCGCTGCCGTCAGTTCGTCCATCGTCAGATTGCCGGGCATGGCTGTCCCCTCTTGTCTCCGGGCCGGGAATTCTTGACTTCCCCTGCTGCAGCCAAAGCATACTGCACTCGCGCCCGCAACGGGGCGTTTGGGGAACGGGGAGATCGCAGAATGGCACTTCAGGCAATTCCGACCATGCTGGTGGGCAGCTATCCGCAGCCCGGTTGGCTGGTGAACCGCGATGTCCTGATGGGCAGTTCGCCGCCACGGGTCCGGATGAAGGATGTCTGGCTGCCACGCGCCGAGGAACTGGAGGAGGCGCAGGATGATGCCTGCCTGCTGGCGCTCCGGGACCAGGAAAAGGTGGGCATCGACATCGTCTCCGACGGGGAGTGCCGCCGGGAGAGCTACTTCAACCATTTCGCCAATGCGCTGGGCGGCATCGACATCGACAATCCCGGCGAGATGCCGGGGCGCACGGGCAAGCCGACCCTGGTGCCGCGGGTTGTCGGGCCGATCACCCGCAGCGGCGGGGTGCAGGTCCGCGATGTGGCCTTCATGCGCCGCCACACCGATCGCGCGGTCAAGGTCACGATCCCCGGCGCCTTCACCATGGCACGCATGGCCAAGGACGAATATTACGGTGACCAGGGCAAGCTGATCAGCGCCTATGCCGCCGTGCTGAATGCGGAGATCAGGGAGATGAAGGCCGCAGGTGCCGACATCATCCAGATCGACGAACCGCATATGCAGGCCCACCCGGAGGAGGCGCGGAAGTACGGCATCGACGCCATCAACCAGGCGCTGGACGGGGTCGAGGGCATGACCATTGTCCATGTCTGCTTCGGCTATGCCTATGTCGTGAAGGACAAGCCATCGGGCTATTCCTTCCTGGCCGAGCTGGATGCCTGTGACGCCAGCGCGATTTCCATCGAGGCGGCGCAGCCGAAGCTGGACCCCTCGATCATCGACCGGCTGCCGTCGAAGCAGATCGTCTATGGCGTCCTCGACCTGGGCACCAATGATGTCGAGACGCCGGATCAGGTGGCTGACCGGCTGCGCGGGGCCGTGGGGCATGCGGGCGCGGCGCGGGTCATCGCTGCGCCGGACTGTGGCATGAAGTACCTGCCGCGTGACGTGGCCTTCGGCAAGCTGTCGTCGCTGGCCGAGGGGGCAGCGATCGTCCGGCGCGAGGTTGCGGGGGACTGACTGCGGCATGACAAGCATCTACATCGACGCCGACGCCTGCCCGGTGAAGGACGAGATCCTGCGGGTCGCCAGCCGCCACCGGCTGCAGGTCTACATGGTTTCCAACGGCGGGATCCGCCCCAGCCCCGACCCGCTGGTCCAGACCGTGGTGGCGCCGGAGGGACCGGACGCCGCCGACATGTGGATCGCCGACCGGATCGGCCCCGGCGACATCTGCGTCACCGGTGACATTCCGCTGGCCGCACGCTGTCTGGAGCATGGCGGGGCCGCCATCCGCCACAATGGCGATCCCTTCACACCGGACAACATCGGCCACCAGCTTGCCATGCGCGACCTGATGGCGGACATGCGCGCTGCCAATCCGCTGGGCGCGGGCGGCGGCGGTCGCCCCTTCAGCAAGGCGGACAGATCGAACTTCCTGAACCGGCTGGAAACCATGGTGCAGGCCGCGAAGCGGGTCTGAGTGGGTGATCCTGGTGGTTTGTTGGTGGACCGTGCCACCCCTCTCCCCCTCCCGGCCACCCATTTCAGGATACTTGCGTGGGTGGCCGGGAGGGGGAGAGGGGTGGTGCGGTCAGCGAACAAGGCCAGGAGAGGGGAGGCACGGTCGACAAACGAATCCTGCCAAGGATGACAGCGCGTGGCCGATATGGCATTGGGTGGACCACCAGCGAAACCGGGAGTGCAGAACCATGAGCGACCTTTCCGTCTATCTGTCGGGCGAAATCCACACGGACTGGCGTGAGCGTATCGAGGCGGGTGCCGCCGCCGCCGGTCTGGACATCGAATTCACCGCGCCGGTGACCGACCACGGGTCCAGCGACGATTGCGGCGTGGCGATCCTGGGGCAGGAGAACAATGGCTTCTGGAAGGATCACAAGGGCGCCAAGATCAACGCCATCCGCACCCGCACCCTGATCGAGCGCGCGGACGTGGTCGTGGTCCGTTTCGGCGACAAGTACAAGCAGTGGAATGCCGCCTTCGACGCGGGTTATGCGGCGGCGATGAACACGCCGCTGATCGTGCAGCATGATCCCTCCCTGACGCACCCGCTGAAGGAAGTGGACGCCGCCGCACTGGCCGTGGCCGAAACGCCGGAACAGGTGGTCGAGATCCTGGCCTATGTCATCAAGGGCGAACTGAAGCAGCTCTCCGCCTGAGCGGATTGCACCGCTGTTCCAACCCTCTCCTCTGCCCGGCCACCCGCGCAGGTAGCCTGAAATGGCTGGCCCGGGAGGGGACGGGACAGACAGCAAACAACAGAAAGGTCGAGCGTGCGCTATGTGAGCACCCGGGGCGTTGCCCCGGTCCTGGAATTCGATGATGTTCTGCTGACCGGCCTGGCGCGGGATGGTGGCCTGTATGTGCCGGAGTCCCTGCCGCAGCTTGATCTGGCCGGGTTGCAGGGCCTGTCCTATGCCGACCTTGCCGCACGGGTGCTGGGACCGCTGACCGGTGACAGTATCGGGCAGGATGAATTCCGGCAGATGATGGCGGATACCTATGCCGCCTTCGACCATACCGCCGTTGCGCCGCTGAAGCAGATCGGCGCCAACGACTGGGTGATGGAGCTGTTTCATGGCCCCACCCTGGCGTTCAAGGACTTCGCGTTGCAGGCGCTGGGGCGGTTCTTCGACCGGGTGCTGTCGGATCGCGGCGAGCGGGTGACGATCCTGGGGGCCACGTCCGGCGATACCGGGTCGGCGGCCATCGAAGGCTGCCGGGGGCGTGAGGCGGTGGACATCTTCATCCTGTATCCGCTGGGCCGGGTCTCGGACGTGCAACGGCGACAGATGACGACCGTCGAGGACGCGAACGTCCACGCCATCGCCATCGAGGGCGATTTCGATGACTGTCAGGCACTGGTCAAGGCGGCCTTCAACGATCTGCGGTTCAGGGATTCCATGCGGCTGTCGGCGGTCAATTCGATCAACTGGGCGCGGGTCGCGGCGCAGGTGGTCTATTACGTCCATGCCGGGATCGCGCTGGGCGGACGGCCGCTTGCCTTCTCCGTCCCGTCCGGCAATTTCGGCAACATCTTTGCGGGCGAGATCGCACGCCGCATGGGGCTGCCGGTGGATACGCTGCTGATTGCCACCAACGTCAACGACATCCTGACCCGGTTCTTCGATACCGGCGAATATCGCACCCGGGGTGTCAGCGCGACCATGAGCCCGTCGATGGATATTCAGGTTTCATCCAACTTCGAGCGGCTGCTGTTCGACATGGTGGATCGCGACGGCCCCCGTGTTCAGGGCCTGATGGACAACCTGAAACAGTCGGGTGGTTTCACGGCCCCTGCCGCCGCCTTCGAGGCGGCGCAGAAGGTCTTCACCGCCCGGCGGGTGGACGAGGATGAAACACTGGAAGAGATGCGCAGGGTCTGGCGCGACACGGGCGAGATCCTGGACCCGCACAGTGCCATCGGCACCGCTGCCGCGCGGCGCGCGCGGGCGGAGGGCCGGATTGCCGACGCGGTGCCGACGGTCAGCCTGGCCACAGCCCATCCGGCCAAGTTCCCGGATGCGGTCCAGCAGGCCATTGGCGTTCACCCGGCACTGCCCGAACGGCTGGCCGATCTGCATGAGCGGAAGGAGCGCAGCATCACCCTGCCCAACGACCTCGGCGCGCTGCAGCGCCATCTGGAATCCTATGCCCGCATCGCGGGCGGAGGGGCGAATTGAGCGCGGGGGTGCTGCACACCCTGCCCAGCGGTCTGCGGGTCGCGGTTGCCCCGATGCCCGGCGTGGAGACGGTCTCCGTCGGTGTCTGGGTCGATGTCGGCGGTCGGCATGAGCGCGTCCACGAGAACGGTCTGGCGCACATGCTGGAGCATATGGCCTTCAAGGGTACCGCGCGCCGCTCCGCCCTGCGCATTGCGGAGGAGATCGAGGATGTGGGGGGGTACCTGAACGCCTACACCAGTCGCGAACAGACCGCCTATTACGCCCGTGTGATGCGCGACGACACCGATCTGGCCATCGAACTGATTGCCGACATCCTGCTGCAGTCGACCTTCCCGGAGGAAGAGCTGGCGCGGGAGCGGGAGGTGGTGCGCCAGGAGATTGCGCAGGTCAATGACACCCCCGACGACCTGATCTTCGACCATCTGCAGGCGGCGGCCTATCCGGACCAGCCCGTCGGCCGGTCGATCCTGGGCCTGCCCGAGCGGGTCTCGACCTTTGCCCGCAGCGACCTGCAGGGGTTCCTAGGGCGTGGCTACGGGGCCGAACGTATGGTGGTTGCCGCTGCCGGTGCGGTCGATCCGGACGCGTTCCTGAAAGCCATCGAGAAGCTGTTCGCCGATGTCGGCACCGTTACCGATGACACGCCGGAGCCGGCGGTCTGGCAGGGCGGCGCCATCATCGACCGGCGGACGCTGGAGCAGACCCATCTGGCACTGGGATTCGACGGGGTGACGATCCACGACCCGGATTTCATCGCCGCGCAGGTGGTGTCGAACGTACTGGGCGGCGGCATGTCCTCGCGCCTGTTTCAGGAGGTGCGGGAGAAGCGTGGCCTGGCCTATTCCGTGTTCAGCTTTGCCGGGGCCATGGCCGATGGCGGCATGGTCGGTGTCTATGCCGCTTCCTCCCCCGACAGCGTCGCGGAACTGGGGCCGGTGCTGGCCGGGGAGATACTCAGGCTGGCGGAAGACACGAACGAGGTGGAAACCGCCCGTGCCCGGGCGCAGATGAAGGCGGGACTGGTGATGTCGCTGGAAAGCTCCTCCGCCCGGCTGGAGCAGATTGCGCGCCAGGTGCTGGTGCATGGCCGACCGCTGGAGACTGCCGACCTGCTGGCCCGGGTGGACGAGGTGGATGTCGCCACCTGCCGTCGGGTGGCGGAGAAACTGTTCGGGGCGGGCAAGCCGATGGCCATCGCGGCGGTGGGCGATACGGAACAGCTTGCGTCACCGGAGGCCTTCGCCGCACACTTTGCCTAGGAGGACCGCAGTCCTGGTGGCGGCATCGGCCCGCGCCCTCATCCGGCCACCCGTTGCAGGGCTTTCCCTCGGGTAGCCTGGTGGAGGAGCGGGCCGGTATGGACTTCGCGGGAACTGGTTTCAACCGGAGGGCACATGTTCGCGAACATGGCGTCAGATGATACCCGGCCCCTGTTGCGGGGCCGTCGTATCTACCTGCGTCCGCCGCAGGCGCATGACTGGCGGGCGTGGGCGGAATTGCGCGCGGGCAGTCGCGCGTTCCTGGAGCCGTGGGAGCCGACCTGGCCAGCCGACGCCCTGTCGCGCTTTTCCTACCGCCGCCGCCTGCGCCTCTATCAGCGTGACGCCCGCGCCGACCTGGCCTATTCCTTCCTGGTCTTCCGCAATGGCGATGATGCGCTGCTGGGCGGGATCACCCTGTCGAACGTGCGCCGCGGCGTGACCCAGGCGGCCTCCGCCGGCTACTGGATGGGCCAGCCCCATGCCCGGCAGGGCTACATGGCCGCCGCGATCACGCTGGTCTGCGACTGGTCGTTCGGTGAACTGGGTCTGCACCGGGTGGAGGCGGCCTGCCTGCCGGAGAACCTTCCCTCCGCCAGCCTGCTGCGCAAGTGCGGCTTCACGGAGGAAGGTTATGCGCGCAAGTATCTGCGCATCGCCGGATACTGGCGCGATCATCTGTTGTTCGCCGTGCTGGAGGCGGATGCGAGACCACGCTTTGATTGAAGTGTGATGAATCTCAACCAATAGTTACTCCCCTTATTAGATTTTCGGCTAGAGTCTCACCCGGTACGGGCGGGCGCTGAGTATTATTTCGCGTGCGTGAATGCTGAATAATCGGGAATGCAGAGAGTCCGGGTTTCAGTCTCCTTCAGGTGCCGAAATGAGAAAGACGCATGCGATCCGAGATCCGAACGTCATATTCAGAGATTCACTATTCCCTTCATGAACTGGAGAGAATAGATGCCCTGGACGGCATAGGATTGGCGCGTGTGCCGGACGATGCTGACCTTGATCTGATCCTGTCCACGCTGGTTGCGGTACTTGATTTTCCCATCGGCTTCATTGCCCTGGTCGATGACGACGCGCTGCGTTTCATCTCCAGGGTCGGGCTTGATCTCACCGAAGTTCCGCGCGCGGCCTCGTTCTGCACCCACACGATCCGGAATGACGGTCCGCTGGTCGTGGAAGACGCCCGGCTGGACAGCCGCTACAGAAGTCTGCCCCTGGTCGCCGGTGCACCGTATCTGGTGGCCTATGCCGGTGTTCCAATCCGCCCCAGCGCCGGATATCGCATCGCCACATTGTGTGTCGCCGATATGCAGCCACGGCATGTCGGCGAGGCCCAGAAGGCCACCCTGTGCCGGTTCGCCGGTCTGGTGGAACGCCTGATCGCAGGTATCGAACAGTCCGCAAGATCGACCGCAGACCAGCACGGTCTCCGAAGGTATCGAGACTGCGGAACAGCTTGCCTTCGTCCGCGACAACGGATCGACGCATGGTCAGGGCTATCTGCTGGGGCATCCCATGTCCGCTGCGGATGCGACGGCGCTGGTCAGGGTCGGCAGGATCGATATCGACAGCCTGATGATGTCGCGGCAGGTCTCGCGACCGGCCTAATGGCCTACCCACCCAATGAGTGCATAGTTGCGGTTTTTATGCATCTGTCAGTTAAACGTGCACGTGTGCATGGAGAGAAAATGTGCTTAATATGTAGCATGTGAGTACCTAAGTCCCCGGGTTGTGGCTCCTGGCTGCGCCTTGTGTCGTCTGGAGTTGAGTTGGAATCGCGTCTGGTCAAGAACGAGGATCATCGTGTCGCGGCCCTGCATGGGCTGGGTCTTCCGAACAGTGATGCCGACGCGGACCTGGATTTCATCATTGCGTGTCTCTGCCAGAAGCTCGGGTTTCCGGTGGGATTCGTCTCCCTCATCGACCGGGATACGCAGTGACTGAAATCTATCCATGGTCTGAGTGCCAGACAGGTACCCCGCAGCAATACCTTTTGTGACTACACGATCCGTGATGATGTCCCCCTGGTGGTGGAGAACGCGCCTCAGGATCCGCGGTTCGACACCAATCCGTTCGTCACCGGTCCCCCGCATCTGCGCGCCTATGCCGGTGCACCGATCCGTACGGTCGACGGCTACTGTATCGGTACGGTCTGCGTGGCTGACTTCGAGCCAAGGACGATCAGCGATGCGGAGACCGCGACGCTTTGCCGGTTCGCCAGCATTGTCGAACGGCTGATCACCCTTGGAGGCGCGTCATCCCCGTCAGCCACTCCCCTGATGACCCCGGACCCGTCGTCCCCGCCGCGCAACAAGATTGCCGAGCACTACCAGAGACTTGAAGAGACCCTGGCCGCTGGTCACTGGGAACTGGATCTGGCCAGGAACACATTCAAGCTGAGCCCCGGCGCATTTGACCTGCACCGCTTGCCCGGGGCCCAGGCCCGGACCTTCCGGTCGGTCGCGGCGCGCTATCCGGAGAGCGAACGCAGACGCATTGCCGACGCATTGCGTCTTGCCCGCGATGTCGGGCGCCCCTTCGACATGAAGTCCTTCTTCGTCGATGCGGTGGGCCTGCCCCGTCAGGTCCGCGTGCGCGGCGAGAGAGTCTCCGGAGAGGGCAGGTCGGCGCGCATCGCAGGCGTGGTCCATGATGTCTCGGGGGTGCACGAGACGGAGATCCGGCTGACCAGTGCCATCAATGCCGACCCGATCACGCGGGTGAGCAACAGCCAGGCGTTCGAGCGGAACCTGGCCGACCGGATTGCGGGTGCTCCGGATGAACCATTCGCCCTGATTTCCGTCGGTATCCCGGATATCGTGACCGTCCGTCAGTCCCATGGGCTGTCACAGATGGATGCGATGCTGCGGGATATTGCAACCGTGCTGCGTACCGATCTGCAGGAGGGTGAAACGCGGGGGCGGACGTCCTACGAGGCCTTCTCGATCATGACGGCGGAAGGTGTCTCGGCGGACAGTATCCGGGAGCGCTGCCGGCATCTGCTGACCCGGCTGAACGTGGAAGTCGCGGTGCTGCAGCGACGTCTGGACATCAACCCGGAGTCTTCCGTCGCGATCTATCCAAAGGATGGGGCGACGGTCGACCGGCTGCTCCGGTCGGCCGATCTGGCGCTGCGGGTGTCCTATGATGACCCGCATTCCGATGTGGTGTTCTTTGATCCGCTGATGCGGGACCGCTTCGAGATCAGGGAGAATGCCACCGACTTCCTGCAGGCGGCGGTCGATGAGCACCGGATCCTGCCATTCTACCAGCCGATCGTGCGGCTTTCCGACGGATCGGTCTCCGGGTTCGAGGCCCTGGTCAGGGTGAGGCTGCCGGACGGTTCCCTGTCTGATCCGCCGCAGTTCTGGCCTGCCCTGATGGATGCGAGCATGTCGCGCAAGGTCGGCTTCATCATGCGCGATGCGGTGATCAGCCAGATGCAGCAATGGCGTGAATTGTATGGGCTGACACCATCCATATCCCTGAACGCGGCCTGGTCGGATCTGTCGAATGGTGGCATGCACGCCGATCTGATCAAGATGCTGGCTGCCCGGAATCTGGAACCGGGACAATTGAAGATCGAGGTCACGGAGACCGTGATGCTCTCCGAACCTGCGACCAGTGTCGACGCCAACCTGAAGTCACTGCGCGCCCAGGGCGTGCGGATATCGCTCGATGATTTCGGCACCGGCTACGGCTCCCTGATCAGTCTGCTCTCCCTGCCGACCGATGAGGTCAAGATCGACCGGAACTTTGTCGGGACCGTGATGGAGCGGGCCGCAAGCCGCGCGATCACCAGTTCGATCATCGAGCTCGCGGCAAAGATGGGTATCACGACGGTTTCTGAAGGCATCGAGACCCCCGCGCAGCTTGCCTTCGTCCGGGAACGCGGCTCGACGCATGGCCAGGGTTATCTGCTTGGACCACCGATGCCTGATGACGCAGCCGCGGCGCTGCTGCGGAGGGGCTATGTCGATCTCGACGCCCATAGCGATCTTTCCCCTGCGGCCAAAGGCATCTAGAAGAGGCATCAGGACAGGAAACACTCCGGGGGGAGATCGCTGCAGATGCCGGTGCTCAAATCCGAGATCAATACGCGCTCCGACGCGTTCAAGGCCAATACGGCCCATTGGCGCGCCGAGATCGCGCGCCTGAAGGACCGGGTAGCGGAGATCAAGCAGGGCGGCGGGGAACGGTCGCGCAAGCGCCATCTGGAACGGGGCAAGATGCTGCCGCGGGAACGCATCCGGGCGCTGGTTGATCCCGGCGCGCCTTTCCTGGAGCTGAACCAGCTTGCTGCCTGGGGCCAGTATGACGGGGAGGTGCCGTCCGGCGGCATCATCACTGGCATCGGCCGGGTGTCGGGCCGCGAATGCATCATCATCTGCAACGATGCCACGGTGAAGGGTGGCACCTATTACCGCGAGACCGTGAAGAAGCATCTCCGGGCGCAGGAAGTGGCGCTGGAAAACAACCTGCCCTGCATTTCCCTGGTCGACAGCGGCGGCGCGAACCTGCCGCAGTGGCCGGATGTATTTCCGGACCGGGAGCATTTCGGTCGCATCTTCTACAATCAGGCCAACATGTCGGCGCGCGGCATCCCGCAGATCGCCGTGGTCATGGGCAGTTGCACCGCGGGCGGGGCCTATGTGCCAGCCATGTCCGATGACGCCATCATCGTGCGCCAGCAGGGCACGATCTTCCTGGGCGGCCCGCCGCTGGTGAAGGCCGCGACGGGGGAGATCGTCTCGGCCGAGGACCTGGGGGGCGCGGATGTGCATTCCCGCACCTCCGGCGTCACCGACCATTACGCCATGAATGATGCCCACGCACTGGCCATGGCGCGCAACATCGTCGCCAACCTGAACCGGGTGAAGCCGGTCACCCTGCAGACCCGCGCACCCGTCGCCCCGGCATTCGATCCGGAGGAGCTCTATGGCGTGCTGCCGCAGGACGTGCGTCAGCCCTATGACGTGCGCGAACTGATCGCGCGCATGGTCGACGGCTCCGAATTCGACGAGTTCAAGAAGCTCTACGGCCCGACGCTGGTCTGCGGCTTTGCCCACATCATGGGCTATCCGGTAGGCATCGTGGCCAACAACGGCATCCTGTTTTCCGAATCCTCGAAGAAGGGCGCGCACTTCATCGAGCTTTGCAGCCAGCGTCACGTGCCGCTGCTGTTCCTGCAGAACATCTCCGGCTTCATGGTAGGACGGAAGTATGAATCGGGCGGCATCGCCAAGGATGGGGCCAAGCTGGTCACCGCCGTTGCCACCACGAAGGTGCCGAAGTTCACCATGGTCGTCGGCGGATCCTATGGTGCGGGCAACTACGGCATGTGTGGCCGGGCCTACAGCCCCCGCTTCCTGTGGATGTGGCCCTCCGCCCGGCTGGCGCTGATGGGCTCGGAACAGGCCGCAGGCGTGCTCGCCACCGTCACGCGCGCCAACTACGAACGGCGCGGGGAGGAATGGTCGGCAGAGGATGAGGCTGCCTTCAGGAAGCCGATCTTCGACCAGTTCGAGGAACAGTCGGACCCCTATTTCGCCACTTCGCACCTCTGGGACGACGGTCTGGTGGACCCGGTAGACAGCCGCATGACCATGGGTCTGGCCCTGTCCGCCGCAATCAACAAGCCGCTGGAGGATACTTCCTTCGGCGTGTTCCGGATGTAGGGGCAGCACCATGGCATTGTTCGACAAGATCCTGATCGCGAACCGGGGCGAGATCGCCTGCCGCGTCATCCGCACCGCCCGCCACATGGGCATCCGCACTGTCGCTGTGCATTCCGACGCCGACGCCGGCGCCATGCATGTCGCCATGGCCGACGAGGCCGTGCGCATCGGTGAATCCGAGGTGACGAAGAGCTATCTGCTGGCCGACCGGGTGCTGGAGGCGGCGCAACGTACCGGCGCGCAGGCGATCCATCCCGGCTATGGCTTCCTGTCGGAGAACGCGGCCTTTGCGGATGCGATTGCCGCTGCCGGTCTGACCTTCATCGGCCCCAGCGCGGATTCGATCCGCCGCATGGGTCTGAAGGATGCAGCCAAGGCGATCATGGAGAAGGCCGGCGTGCCGGTCGTCCCCGGATACCACGGTGAGGGCCAGGACCCGGAGATGCTGGCAGCGGAGGCGGAGCGCATCGGCTATCCGGTGCTGATCAAGGCCGTCGCCGGTGGCGGTGGCAAGGGCATGCGCCAGGTGCACAAGGCGGAGGACTTCACCAAGGCCCTGGAAGGCGCGATGCGGGAGGGCAAGAATGCCTTCGGTGACGCGCGGGTGCTGATCGAGAAGTATCTGGTCAAGCCGCGCCATATCGAGGTGCAGGTCTTCGGTGACACCCACGGCAACGCGGTTCACCTGTTCGAGCGTGACTGCTCCATCCAGCGCCGCCACCAGAAGGTGATCGAGGAAGCCCCCGCCCCCGACATGCCGGCGGAGATGCGCCAGGCGATGGGGGAGGCGGCGGTGGCTGCCGCCCGTGCCATCGACTATCACGGTGCCGGCACGATCGAGTTCATTGCCGATGTGTCGGAGGGGCTGAGCCCCGACCGCTTCTACTTCATGGAGATGAACACCCGCCTGCAGGTGGAGCATCCGGTGACGGAACTGATCACCGGACAGGACCTGGTGGAGTGGCAGATCCGCGTCGCGGCCGGGGAACCCCTGCCGCTGGCGCAGGATGAACTGACCATCAAGGGTCACGCGCTGGAGGCACGGCTCTATGCGGAGAATCCGAACCGCATGTTCCTGCCCGCCACCGGCAAGCTGACCCGGCTGCGGTTCCCCGAAGGTGACACCGGACCGGGCGGCAATGGCCTGCGCGTCGATACCGGCGTGCGCGAAGGCGACAGCGTCACACCGTTTTATGATCCGATGATCGCCAAGCTGATCGTGCACGGGAAGGACCGGTCGGAGGCGATCCGGCGCATGGCCGGGCTGCTGGAGCGGACGCGCGTCGCCGGGCTGGTGACCAACATCTTCTTCCTGAAGCATCTCGTCACCCATGCGGCCTTCGACGCCGCCGACCTGGATACGGGCTTCATCGAGCGGTTCAGCGATGAGCTGCTGCCCCCTGTTGCGCCGGTTGACGACACGGTGCTGGCCCTGGCCACCCTGTCCGTGATTGCCGAACGCCGGAAGGCGGCGACCCGCGCCCACGCCAATGACCCCTTCAGTCCCTGGGACTCGGTCGATGGCTGGCGCCTGAACGATGACGGTCGGGAGGTGATGACCTACGCGGGCAACGATGCCCCGACGGAAGTCACGGTGCATTACCGGCGCGGCGGCGGCATGGTGCTGGATCTGCCGTGCGGTTCGGTCATGGCGGATGCCACTCTGGATGAAACGGGCGAACTGCTGGCGCGGCTCGACGGCCACCGGATCAGTGCGCTGGTTGCCCGCGACGGCAACGACCTGACCGTGCTGCGCGAGACCGGGCAGTGGAAACTGGAACTGATCGACCCGATGGATGCGGATCTGGAGGATGCGCTGGCCGGGGGCGCGATCACCGCACCGCTGCCCGGCAAGCTGATCCGCATCATGGCGGCGGAGGGGCAGAAGGTCCGCAAGGGCGATGCCCTGCTGATCCTGGAAGCCATGAAGATGGAACACACCATCACCGCCCCCCACAACGGCACCATCGGCCCCGTCAGCTTCGCCGAAGGCGATCAGGTGGAAGAAGGCACCGTCCTGCTGGCGGTCGAGACGGAGGAATAGCCGACAGCGCCTGAGCCGCCGCGCGGCCTGCGCTGAGAGACTGGTCCCTTATGCCGACAGGCTGGCGTTCAGGCTGGCGTGGTAGTGGGTCAGGGCGGGTTCGTTCAGGCCGTAGACCAGGGCTTCGTGGGCGCGGGCGGTGTGGCCGGACTGGATGGCCTCGCTGAGGGGGAAGTCCTCGCCATCGACGGTGCGGATCGCCAGGTCGATGTTCTTCTCGTAGTACTTCCTGGCCTTCTCGGTCTCGACGGCTTCCGGCGTGAAGACCGAGACTTCCACCTTGCAGCGGTCGGTGGCGTCACCCTTTGGATAGCTGCGCCACATCTCCACGTGACCGGCCTGCACCACCATCGTCACATTGGGGAAGAAGGTGTAGATGATCGCCGTCTCCGGGATCAGCCGCCAGTCCTCCTCCGGCTTCTCGCGCAGTTCCATGATGCGCCGGCGCGGCAGGGTCAGGCGGGAATGCGGGCCGAAGGAATCGAAGACCATCAGGTTGGAGAAGAAGATCGGTCCGACCGAGTCCCTGTGCAGGTACTGCAGGTGATAGCCCTCCATGAAGGTCTCCGGGCAGAGCTTCCAGTTCATCTGCCGTTCGATGGTCAGGCTGCGGTAGTGATGGAACCCGTCGAAGCCATAGGCGGCCATGTCCCGCTCCAGCCCCGCCAGGTGCCGGTCCACGTCGATCGGATCGCCGCCGCCGGGACGGATGAAGATCAGGCCGTGCTTCTCCGCTGACGGGACCTCGCTCAGGCCATGCGCCGACTTGCACATGCCCTCGAAGCTGCGCCCGTCAGGGATCGTCTGCAGTGCACCGTCCAGGCCGTAGGTCCAGGCATGATAGGGGCAGACGAAGCGCCGGGCATTGCCGGACCCCTGCGCCACCGGGGCGGCGCGGTGGCTGCAGACGTTGTGGAAGGCGCGCACGGCCCCTTCCTTGTCGCGCGTGATCAGGATGGAGCGTCCGTCGATCTCCTCGACGAAATAGTCACCGGCCTTCGCCACCCGTGCGCCAAATCCCACCAGCAGCGGCGCGTCGCGGAAGAGGGTGTGGCGTTCCCGGCCCAGCCGGTCCGCCGAGGTATAGCTGGTGACGGGATTGGCACCCAGTCGGTCGGCATAGCTGGTCGTTCCGGCATCGATATGCCCGAACAGGCGATGGATCATCGCAACCTGATCGTCATGGCGCATGGTATCTGACTCAGACGGTTGAATTGAGGCCGAGATGGGCCCGGATGCGGCTGTGATAGTGGCTCATGGCCGGTTCGTTGCGGCCATAGACGACATGCTCCGGCGCGCCGTTCTCGGCATTCTGCTGGATGATCCGGCCGAGCTCGAAATCCTCCGCCTCGACCGTGTCGATGGCGAGCTGCATGTTCTTCTGCCAGAAGTTCCGGGCCTTCTCGGACGTCGGCTTCTCGGGCACATAGGCGGAAAGCTCGATCACCGACCAGCCGGGGCCCCGCTTGTCGGGCCAGACCCGCCAGAGCTCGATGTTCGCCGCCCCCTGGACCACCCCGATCATCGTCGGAAACAGGCCATAGACGACGGCGGCATGGGTAATCAGGTCCCGCTCATCCTCCGGCACGTCGTTCAGGGTCGAGAACGTGTTGCGCGGGGCCACCATGCGGTGATGGTCGTCGAAGACATCGAAGGTCGTGCGGTTGGACTGCAGATAGGGGGCAATGGTCTTCTTGTGCAGGACATCGATGTGATAGGTCTCCAGGAAGGTGTCGATCACCAGCTTCCAGTTCATCGGCTGCACCATGCGGTAGCTGCCGAAGAAGTGGTAGCTGCCGAAGTTCCACTCCGCGAATTCCTCCGACAGGGATCCCATCGGGTTCTCCGGCATCGGCGTGGTGCGGTCCAGCGGGCCGATCCAGATCATGCCGTCCTTCTCCAGCGCCGGGACCTCGGTCAGGCCCAGTTCGGACTTGTCCACACCGTCGAAGCTGCGGGCGTCGGGAATGCCCTTCAGGCTGCCGTCCAGATTGTAGGTCCAGGCATGGTAGGGGCAGGCGAACATCTTCGCCTTGCCGCAGCCCTCCGCCACCGGCGCACCGCGGTGGCGGCAGACGTTCAGGAAGGCGTGGACGACACCGTCGCCGTCGCGCGTGATCAGCAGCGGATTGCCGTCGATGTTGTCG
The DNA here is from genome assembly GCF_029909415.1 of Minwuia sp. IMCC3009. GTDB lineage: Bacteria > Pseudomonadota > Alphaproteobacteria > Minwuiales > Minwuiaceae > Minwuia. The sequence continues at coordinate 3,553,482 of NZ_CP123781.1, read as the reverse complement.
GTCACATAGTCGCCGGGTTCGGCCAGGCGGCCGCTCAGACCGAAGGGCAGGGGGCGCTGGCGGAAGAATATCTCCCGCTCCCGCTCCGCCCGGGCCGGATCGGTATAGGCGCTGAGTTCATTGCGCCAGGTCTCCGGCGCATAGGCGGTGCTGCCCTCTTCCTGATGTTTCAGAAGACGCCTGATCAGTTCCAGCTGCCTGTCGCGCCGCATGTTGACCTCCCCCGAGCCTCACCGGACGGCCCCAGGGGGGATCGTCCAATTGATAAGCTAGCGTACTAAATCGGGAGATGATCGTCAACCGCGCAGCAGCCAGACCATGCCGACCCCAAGGGTCGCCGCCACCAGGCCGATCATGCGAATGCGTTCAGTGGGCTGTGACAGGACCAGGGCGAGTGACCGGCGCATGGCGTCGGGAAAGAGGGCATAGAGCGCGCCCTCGATCACCGCCACCAGCGCCAGTGCAACCAGGAAATCCTGCATCGGACCCGTGGGGTATCCGGATCAGCGCCCGGCACCCCCCTGGACGCTGCCGATGTCACCGAAGAACCTGAAGAAGTCCGACTTCGGGTTCAGCACCATCGTCGTGTCGTCACCCTTGAGCGAGGCACGGTAGGCCTGCAGCGAGCGGTAGAAGGAGTAGAACTCCGGATCCCGGTTGGCGACATTGTTGAAGATGGCGGCACGGGCGCCGTCACCCTCACCACGCAGGATCTCCGACTGCTTCTCAGCCTCGGCCAGCAGCACCGTACGGTCACGTTCGGCACGGGCGGTGATGCGCCGCGCCTCCTCGTCACCCAGTGCCCGTTCCTCGCGCGCCTCACGCTGACGTTCGGTCTGCATGCGGTTGAAGATGGCGTTCTTGTTGGCTTCCGGCAGATCGGCACGCTTGATGCGGACATCGACGATCTCGACACCGAAACCACCCGCCTTCAGGTTCATCTGATCGGCGATCTTGGCCATCAGGGTGGAGCGTTCACCGGACAGCAGCGTCACGAACTCCTCATCACCCAGCACGGCACGCATGCTGGAAATCAGGATCGGCTGCAGCCGCGACCGGGCCTGACCGGTGGTGCGCACGGCCTGGTAGAACTGCAGCGGGTCGGTGATCTTGAACCGGCTGAAGGCATCCACCACCATCCGCTTCGTGTCCTTGGTGATGATCTCTTCCGGCTCGATGTCCAGCGACAGGATCCGCTTCTCGATGGGCACCACATCCTGAACGAACGGGATCTTGAAGTGGATGCCCGGCTCGGTATCGATCCGCTGCGGCGCACCGAACTCAAGCAGCAGGGCCTGCTGGGTCTGGTGCACGGTATAGACGGAACTGAACAGTGCGAACCCGGCAAGCGCAACCAGGACGGCAAGTGCAATAAGACCCTTGCTCATCAGTTTGTCCCCCGGCTCTTGTTGTTGAGTTCGTTGAGCGGCAGGTAGGGCACGACGCCCGAGCCTTCCTCGCCCTGCTCGATGATGATCTTGTTCATGTCACGCATGACCTCTTCCATCGTCTCCAGATAGAGACGGCGGCTGGTGACTTCCTTCGACGTGCGCCATTCGTTGACGATGGCGCTGTAGCGGGATGCCTCACCCTCGGCTTCGGCGATCTTCTGTTCCTTGTAGGCCTGGGCCTCTTCAAGAACCTTGGCCGCCTGACCACGGGCTTCCGGAATGATGGAATTGGCGAAGCCCTGCGCCTCGTTGATCTTCCGCGCGCGGTCGGCCTTTGCCGCCTGCACGTCGCGGAAGGAGTCGATGACCTCCGCCGGCGGGTCAACCGTCTGCAGCTTCACTTCGCTGATCTGGATACCTGCACCATACTCGTCCAGCGTCTGCTGGATCGTCTCCTGGACCGTCTGCTCGATCTCCAGCTTCTGTGCCGTCAGCACATCCTGGATCGGGCGGCGACCGATGACTTCACGCATCACGCTCTCGGCCACGGCCTTCAGCGTCGCCTCCGGCGCTTCGATGTTGAACAGGAACTTGCCCGCATCACCGATCAGCCAGATCACCGTGAAGTCGATGTCGACGATGTTCTCGTCGCCGGTGAGCATCAGGCTTTCGTCCTTCAGATCGCGACGGCGGTCGGTGCCGAGGCGCTGAAAGCCGACATCAAGCTGCTGCACCCGGGTGACTTCGGGCAGCAGCACCGTCTCGATGGGCGCTGGCAGATGATAGTTCAGGCCCGGGTCAGTGGTATCGACCCACTCGCCGAAGCGCAGCACGACACCCTGCTGGGAGGTATCGACTCGATAGAAGCCGCTGCCGAGCCAGATCACGAGAATGAGCAGCAGAACCACGATGACGCCGAGACGGCCGCCGCTGCCACCACCGGGGGTGAACCGTTTCAGGCGGTCCTGACCCTGCTTGATCAGATCCTCGATATTCGGTCCGGGGCCACCGGCCCCGCCGCCGCCGCCGCCCTGGCCACCGCCAGACGGCCCCTGTCCCCAGGGGCCGCGGTTTCCACCGCCGCCTTGCCATCCGCCGCCGCCGTTGCCGCTTCCGCCGCCTTGATTATTCCAGGGCATCTGCCGTCCCTTGCTTCTCGTGTCACAGGATCGAGGAAAACTGTCTGCGGCCCGCCCCTTTCGGGGGCACCGCAGGCGCGTTATATGACGTTGGCCCGGCGGGAGCAAACCCGACAGGACAACAGTGTTCACTGGTGCCATATCGGTGACAAGGCGGAGTTTTTCAACGATGGCGGATATTTCCGAGGCGCAGGTACGTCAGGCACTGGCCGGTGTGGTCGATCCGGACGTCGGTCAGGACGTGGTTTCGGCGGGCATGATCAGCGGTCTGGTGGTGAAGGGCAGCAATGTCGGTTTCGCTGTCGAGGTCGATCCCGCCATGGGCGCGGCCAAGGAGCCGCTGCGTGCAGCCTGCGAGAAGGCGGTGATGGCTCTGCCCGGCGTCACGTCCGTCACGGCGGTCCTCACCGCCCACAATCCGCAGGGCAGGGGGGCGCCGGCGGGTGGTCCGGTGCAGGGCGGGGCCAGGCCGCAGCAGGCCTCCGGTCCGAAGCCGCCGCAGAAGCAGGGCGTGCCCGGCGTGAAGTCCATCGTGGCCGTGGCATCGGCGAAGGGCGGGGTCGGCAAGTCGACGACCGCCGTCAATCTGGCCGTGGCCCTGTCGAAACAGGGCAAGAAGGTCGGGTTGCTGGACGCCGACATCTATGGCCCGTCCGTGCCGCGCCTGATGGGTCTGGCGGGCAAGCCGCATTCGCCGGACGGAAAATCCATCGACCCGATGGGCAATCACGGCATCGTCTGCATGTCCATCGGCTTCCTGATCGAAGGCGACACACCGATGATCTGGCGTGGTCCGATGGTGATGAGCGCGCTGGAACAGTTGCTGCGGGACGTGAACTGGGGGGAACTGGACGTGCTGATCGTCGACATGCCCCCGGGTACCGGTGACGCGCAGCTGACCATGGCGCAGCGGGTGCCGCTGACCGGCGCGGTGGTGGTCTCCACACCGCAGGACATTGCCCTGATCGACGCGCGCAAGGGCCTGGCGATGTTCCGCAAGGTGGATGTGCCGGTGCTCGGCATCATCGAGAACATGAGCTACTTCCTCTGCCCGAGCTGCGGCGAGCGGTCGGAGATCTTCGGCCACGGCGGTGCGCGGGAAACGGCGGCGGAACTCGGTACCGACTTCCTCGGCGAGATCCCGCTGCACATGTCGATCCGTGAGACCTCGGACGACGGTCTCCCGATCGTGTCGGTTGACCCCGACGGCGCGCACGCGATGATCTATCGCGGCATCGCCGACAGGGTCGCGGAGAAGATCGAGGAACAGCTTTCCGGGGGCCGGAAGGGCCCGCGAATCGTCATCCAGTAGCGGTCGCATTGCCCGGCCGGTGCCGCCTTCGGCCCTCCGGTACCCGGGATCTAACCGGCCATCGCCTCATGCTCCGCCAGAAGTTCGCGGAAATAGGCGATTGTCGGCACCAGCCCGTCGGCGAGCGGGATCGTCGGTTCCCAGTTCAGCAGGTTGCGGGCGCGGGTAATGTCGGGGCAGCGCTGCAGGGGGTCATCTGACGGCAGGGGCTCGCGCACGAGGCGCGATTCGCCGCCGATCTGTCCCATCACCTTTTCCGCCAGCTCCAGGATCGAGAACTCGCCCGGGTTGCCGATGTTGATTGGTCCGGTGACGCTGTCGTCGGTCTCCATCAGGCTGATCAGCCCCCGCACCAGGTCATCGACGTAGCAGAACGACCGGGTCTGGCTGCCGTCGCCATAGATGGTGATGGGCTTGCCGTTCAGGGCCTGCCAGATGAAGTTCGACACCACGCGCCCGTCCTTCGGGTGCATGCGCGGGCCATAGGTGTTGAAGATCCGCGCCACCTTGATCGCCAGTCCGTTCTGGCGGTGATAGTCGAAGAACAGGGTTTCCGCGCAGCGCTTGCCCTCGTCATAGCAGGACCGGACACCGATCGGATTGACATGCCCCCAGTAGTCTTCCGTCTGCGGATGCTGCTGCGGGTCGCCATAGACCTCGCTGGTGGAGGCCTGCAGGATCCTGCAGTTCAGCCGCTTGGCCAGGCCGAGCATGTTGATTGCACCATGGACTGAGGTCTTGGTCGTCTGGACCGGATCATGCTGGTAGTGAACCGGTGAGGCCGGGCAGGCGAGATTGTAGATCTCGTCGACCTCGACATAGAGCGGGAAGGTCACGTCATGGCGCATGAACTCGAAGCGCGGATGATTGTGCAGATGTTCGATATTGCGCTTCGTGCCGGTGAACAGGTTGTCCGCACACAGCACCTCGTGGCCCTGTTCCAGCAGGCGATCGCACAGATGCGAGCCGACAAATCCGGCGCCGCCGGTGACAAGAATGCGCTTGCGGCTGTCATAGAGCCTCATTGATCGGATTCCCCGAGGGTTGTTGCAGATGGTGCCGGAGGGCCCGGCCCGCTTCTGATGCCAGTTTCGGGCGCGCGCCACAATGGTGCAGATTTTTCACGCTCCGCCGTGCTGCCTTCGCGTTTCATGTGTGCTAGGTCGTTCCATCGAATGACGGCTTGTGCCGTGATCAGACAGCGGAACGATCTGCGGGGACCTGGTGTCGGGACCGGATCACGACGGGGATTGAGGAACATCATGGCCGGGGCATCACGATCAGCGACGGGGAAGGGCGCGCGGCAGGCGAGACGTATCGCCCTGCCGCTGTTCCTGCTCGGGTTCGTGTTTCTGTTCGGCCTGTTTGCCGCCCGCGCGATACCGGCCCTGCCGGTGCTGACGGAGCCGGATATCTCCGATGTCCCCATGTCGCGCCTGTTCACGCGCGCGGATCTTCTGACGCACAGGGCCGGAACCGCCATCGAGACCGGCAGCGCGGAATGGCGGTTCATGGTTCGGATGCGGGCGCTGCGCGACGCCGAACTGGCCGCCCGGAAGTCCCTCGCCCTGCGTCCTATCGGCAGTGAGGCCTGGAACGCCCGGGCCTACGCAGCGCTCAAGTCGGGGCGGGTGAGTGATGCCGGACGCTACACCCTGAACGCGCTGAACGATGGACCGTTCAGCAGCCGCTTCGCCCCAACGCGCTTCAGTCTCGGTCTCAGGTTCTGGGACAGCCTGTCGGAACAGCAGAAGCAGCGCCATTATGCGCTGATCCGCAACGCCATCTACTACGAACCGGAGGCCTTCCTGGGCGGCATTCTCCCCGCCGAGGAACTCGTCGCACATGCGCGCAAGGCCATCGGTGATGACAGTCAGCTGACAGGCAAGCTTGACCGCCGTCTCTTCCACATGGGTCTCACGCCGACCGGTGCGAAGAAGTGACCGGGGGCTGACGCGATACCATCAATGGATGGACCGGCCTGTCATTCCGCAATGTAGCCGTCGGTCAGGTCCCGCGCGATGTGCCTGGCGCTGCGGTCCTCCGCCGGTCCGTAGCCCGCGCCACCGCCGGTTCTGACCACCAGCAGGTCCCCGCGCAGCAGCGGCATGCTGGTCTTGGACGGCAGTTCGACCTTCTCGCCGTCACGCTCGATCCAGGCTTCCGCCTTGCCGCCCGGCCCGCCGCCGAACAGGCCCTCCGGCGCGATGTCGAACCGGTCACCGTAGGCGGCGAAGGTCACGTCGTCGGCGGTGATCTCGTAGATGCGCTGGAACCCCAGGCCGCCGCGATGGCGCCCTGCGCCGCCTGATCCGGCAACCAGGCTGTAGTCGCGGACCCGGAAGAAGGGATAGGCCATGTCCTGGGCCTCGATCGGGATGTTGCCGCAGTTCGACAGCGGGCTGTCGACCGCGTTGCAGCCATCATTGGCCGGTCCGGCGCCATAGCCGCCGCCGAAGATCTCCAGGTAGATGTTGTAGCCCTTCGGTCCCAGATGGCTGAGGCAGCAGGCATAGGTGGTGTCGTAGCCACTGGCGATGACCCGGTCCGGCACTGCCTGGGCCAGCGCCTTCATCACCGCGTTGAAGACGCGATAGGTGGGCAGCAGTCTGGCCCGCACCGGCGCCGGGTAGATTGGATTCAGGATCGACCCGTGCGGGGCGGTGATCGTGACCGCGCGGGCGCAGCCGCTGTTGAAGGGCAGGTCAGCGGAGGTCAGGGCCGACTTGATCACCGACAGGGCCGCGCCGACGGTGGAGGCGAAGGGACTGTTGATGTTGGTCTTCACCTGCGGGCTGCTGCCGTCGAAGTCCACGGCAATGTCCGAACCCTTCACGGTCACGGTGGCCGCGATGCGCAGCGGCCCGCTGCCCTGTCCGTCGTCGTCCAGGAAGTCTTCGCCGTGGTAGGTGCCGTCCGGCACGGCCTCCAGTGCCGCGCGCATCCGCCGTTCGGCATAGTCGAGCATGCCGGTCATGGCACTCTCCACCCGGTCGGTACCGTGCCTGGCACAGAGGTCGCGCACCCGTTCGATGCCGATCTGGTTGGCGGCGAACTGCGCCTCGAAATCGCCGATGGTGTGGTCCGGCATGCGGATATTGGCCCGCACCATGCGCTGCAGCGCGCCGTCGTTGCGCCAGTCGCGGTCCAGGTTCCAGCGCGATGGCGGAAAGATGATGCCTTCCTGGTGCACGTCGGTGGCGTCGGGGTTCAGCCCCGGTGCGCCGCCCCCCAGATCGATGTGGTGGGCGACGGTGGCGGAGAACCCGATCAGCCGCCCCGCGACGAAGATCGGGGAGAACAGGAACACGTCCGGCAGGTGCTGTCCGCCGTTGTAGGGGTCGTTGGTGATGTAGAAGTCGCCTTCCTGCAGCGTCTCCGGCGGCGTGATCTTCGCGCAGGGGCCAAAGGTGTGGGCAATGGAGCCAAGCTGCAGCGGAATCAGTTCCGACTGCGCCACGACATTGCCCCTGGCATCCAGGATCGCCGAGGAGCAGTCCTCCGCCTCCCGCACGATGGTCGAGTGGGCGGAGCGGATCAGCTTCACCCCCATTTCGTGGGCGGCGGCAATCAGGGCCTGGGTAATGATGGCCTGATCGACCGCCGAGACAGTGTTGAGCGCAGTATCAGGCATCCGTCGTCTCCTCTTCCAGCCGCAGGATCAGATTATGGGCGGAATCCACCGCGCCGCGCCAGCCGTCGGCTACCAGAATCGTGGATGTGCCATCTTCCACCAGCGCGGGACCGGTGATCCCGACACCCTCCCCCGGTCGGGTGGTGCAGGGGGCGTCGGCGTGCTGCCGGTCCCGTTCGAAGAAGGAGGTCCGGTCGGCGATGCGGGCTGCCGCGGCATCGCCCGAAAGGTCCGGCTGGACACCCGGCGAAACAGCGGCCCCGGCCCGGAAGGCCACGATCTCGATGGCCGAGCCGCCGGCCTTGTCGAACTCGAAGACGCGGTGGTGTGCCGCCTCGAACAGGGCGCGGATGGTGTCCGTATCCAGTTCGTCCGGTCCGCGATCGCCCAGGTCCACCGGTATCTCGAAGGCCTGTCCGACATAGCGCATGTCCAGGCTGCGCTTCAGCCCGACATCGCCTTCCAGACCCAGATCGCGCAGGTGCGCCGCCGCCGCTGCACCAACCTCGGCGATCACCTCCCCGATCTCCGCTTCGTTCACGGCCTCCAGCCGCACCTGATGGGTACGGCTCTCGAAGTGCACGAAGTCGGAGGCCAGCAGGCCATAGGCCGACAGCACGCCTGCTGCGGGGGGGACCAGCACGGTGTGGATGCCCAGATCCTCCGCGACCCGGCAGGCCAGCATGGGTCCGGCACCACCGAAGGGCAGCAGGGCGAAGTCGCGCGGATCGTGGCCGCGTTCGGTGGAGATGCGCTGGATCGCGCGGACGATGTTCGCCTCCGCCACCCGGATTGCCGCATCCGCTGCCTGCACTGCAGTGAGGCCGAGCTGCGTCGCGATGGGGCCGATCACGGCCTCCGCCGCAGCCCGGTCGAGCTGCATGGTGCCGCCCAGAAAGGTCTCGGCGCGGATGGTACCGCGGATCAGGTGACAGTCCGTGATCGTCGGACGCTGGCCGTCGCGGCCATAGCAGGCAGGGCCCGGATCGGCGCCCGCCGACTCAGGCCCGACCCGCAGCAGCCCGCCGTCATCGATCCAGACGATGGAGCCGCCGCCTGCGCCCACCGTGGCGATATCGATGACCGGTGTCTTCACGGGCAGGCCATCGATCTCCGTGGCTGCCGCCAGATCGGGCTGGCCGTCCCGGACCAGGCAGACATCCGTGGAGGTGCCGCCCATGTCGAAGGTGATGATGTTGCCGAACCCGGACCGCAGTGCCTGGCGGGTGGCGCCGACGACCCCCGCCGCCGGTCCCGAGAACAGCGCGGTTATGGCGGACCGGGCCATGCCTGCGGCGGGCAGGCGACCACCGTTGGACTGCATGACGGAGAACCGGCCCCGATGGCCGCGCGCATTCAGGGCTTCGCCGAAGCGGCCGAGATAGGCGTCGATCACGGGCTGCACATAGGCGGCGAGCGCGGTCGTCGATGCGCGCTCGTACTCCCGGAACTCGCGGCAGACATCGGCGGAGATCGTGACCTTCTGGTTCTGGAACCGCTTGCGCACGGCATCGGCCACGGCCTGCTCATGCGTCGGCTCGACATAGGCGTTCAGCAGGCAGATCGCGACGGCTCCATAGGGGTCGCCATCGGCTTCAGCGGTTTCCAGGCGTTCCGCGATCCGGGACATGGTGGTCTCCAGGTCCAGCGCGTCGACGATCGCGCCCGTGGCGTCGATCCGTTCCGGCGCCTCGATCACGTCGCGGCGTTGCACCACCGGTTCGGGCTTGGCATAGAACAGGTCATAGATGCGGCGGCGGTTGTGGCGCTGGATGAACAGGATATCGCGTGTCCCCTGCGTCACCACCATCAGCACCCGCGCGCCCTTGCGCTCCAGGATCGCATTGGTGGCAACGGTGGAGCCATGCACCAGATCATCGACCTGCGACAGGTCCAGCCCGGCGCTGTCGATGGCGTTCAGCGCGCCTTCGTCCGGTCGCGCGGGGGTGGAGGGGACCTTGGTCACCTGCAGGCGGCCGTCATCGCCGATGGCCACCAGATCCGTGAATGTTCCTCCGACCTCGACCCCGACCCGCATCGACAGTTCCTCCCCCTGTGCACAGCGAGGGTAGGCCAGCAGTTGCCACCATGGGAAGATGCCGACTGGGGATTCGCTGTCGGCAAGGGGCTGCCATGCATCGCGCGTGGGTGATCGTCGTTCTGTGTGCGCTGGTCGTGGGCTGCTGTCTGGGGCTGGCGCGCTTCGCGTTCGGCATGCTGCTGCCCGGGATCAGCGCCGATGTCGGGCTGGACTACGCCCAGGGCGGGCTGCTCGGTACCAGCTATTTCGTCGGCTACCTGCTGATGGTGCTGGGGGTGCCGCGCATCGTGCGCGTGGTCGGCCAGCGGGTGATGATCCTGTCAGGCCTGCTGATCCTGACCATCGGCATGGTCGGCATGGCCATGGTCACCCGGTTCGAACCCCTGCTGGTGCTCTACACGCTGACCGGAATGGGCGCGGGCGGTGCCTATGTCCCGGCGATGAGCCTGGCGTCGAGCTGGTTCGAGGCATCGCATCGCGGGCGCGCGGCGGGTACCATGCTGGCCGGGGCAGGCATCGGGATCGTGCTTTCCGGGCTGCTGGTGCCGGCGCTTTTCCCCGTCGCCGGGTTTGCGGGCTGGCAGGTGGGCTGGCTGCTGTTCGCGCTGATCGCCGTCGTGACCCTGCTGGCCTGCCTCATCGGCCTGCGTGACCGTCCGGCCCTGATCGGCCTGAAACCCTATGGCACACCCGCCCCGCCACCGGTTGCCGGATCGCCGCCGCCCCGGCGCGGCTGGCTGGTGCTGCTGCATCTGGGCATCATCTACGCCTGCTATGGCATCACCTACATGGTCTACACGACCTTCATCGTCACCACGATGATCGACGAGCGTGGAATGGATGCCGCCCAGGCCGGGCAGGTCTGGAGCATCGTCGGCTTCTGTTCGATCTTCTCGGGCGCCCTGTTCGGTGGCCTGTCGGACCGCATCGGGCGGCGCGGCGGGCTGATGGCCTCGTCGCTGGCCCAGGCGCTGGCCTTCGCGCTGGTGGCGGGCAGCTTCGGCGAGGTGGCACTCTTTGCCTCCGTCGTCTGTTTCGGCATCTCGGCCTGGAGCGTACCCACCATCATGGCCGCCGCTGCCGGAGACCAGGTCGGTCCGGAACGTGCGGCGGGCGCACTGGCGGTCATCACCCTGATCTTTGCCGCAGGTCAGGCTGTCGGCCCCGTGGGCGCCGGGGCGCTGGCCGAGCTGACCGGCCGTTTCGGGCCCGGTTTCGCTGCCTCGGCCGCCATCGCGATCCTGGCCGTCGCGCTTTCGGCGCTGTTGCCGACGCGGCGCTGAGGTCCCGGCCGCGATCCGGCTGTCGGAACGGTTGCGTCAGCGCCGACGCGGCGGGCGACCCATGACGCGGCGGCCGAACAGGCTGGCGGTCAGGTCGCGCATCAGGCGGGCGGTCTTGCCCCGGTCGTCCAGGTAGGGGTTGATCTCGGCCAGGTCGACGGAGGTGACGAGGCCGCTGTCGTGCAGCAGTTCCATGATCAGGTGCGCCTCCCGAACCGTCGCGCCGCCGGGCACCGTGGTGCCGACCCCCGGCGCCACGTCCGGGTCCAGGAAATCCACGTCCAGGCTGACATGCAGCAGGCCGTTCGCGGCCCTGACCCGGTCGATGAAGGCGCGGGTCAGGCCGGCAAAACCGATCTCGTCCACCGCGCGCATGTCGTGGATATCGATGTTGTTGTCCAGCACCAGATCATGCTCGGTCTCGTCGACGGAGCGGATGCCCATCATGGTGACATTGCGTGGATTGACCGGACTCTCCAGCGGCGCGCCATAGACTTCCGCGCCGTCGATGCCGCAGAACATGGCGACGGGCATGCCGTGGGTGTGGCCTGATTCCGAGCTTTCCAGCGTGTTGAAGTCGGCGTGGGCGTCGAGCCAGAGCACGAACAGCTCCCGACCCTGCGTTGCGGCGTGGCGGGCGATGCCTGCAACGGTGCCGATGGCCAGGCTGTGGTCGCCACCGACGAAGACCGGGGTCCAGCCCGCATCGGCGATCCGGGTCGCGTGATCCATCAGGCTCTCGGTCCAGGCGGCGGTCATGGCGATGTTGCGGGCCCGGCCCCGTTCCGGCACTTCCCGCGCCAGCGGCGCAGGCTCCGCATTGCCGAAATCCCGCACCTCGTGCCCCAGTTCCTGCAGTGCCTCCCCCAGCCCGGCAATGCGCATGGCATCCGGTCCCATCTGGCAGCCACGCAGGCTGGCCCCGGAATCGACGGGCGCGCCGAGGATGGCGATCTTGCGGGTCTGGCTTTCCTGCATGGTCAGGGCGTCCGATCCTGAAATGAAAAAGGGGAGCCGCCGGCTCCCCTTTCCCGTAACCCGAAAGTGGCTGCTGTTACCAGAGGGCCACCGGATTGATGATCATCTGGACCGTGCCCTTGATCCGGGCCTGACCCAGGACAAACATGAACTCGGTCACGCCTTCCTCGGCGAGACGACCGGTGTTCATGGTCTCCAGAATGTAGATCCCGTTTTCCTTCAGCAGGGTGACGTGGCCATAGAACAGCTTGTCTCCCTTTGCGGGCGGTACGGAGTCGAGGCCCCAGGTGTCGGCACCCACGGCCATGACGTCCTGGGCGGCGAGATAGACCGCAGCCTCGTTGTTCATGCCCGGTTCACCGCTGACCCACGCGGTCGGATCTGATGCAAGCTTGCCGTCGGTCCAGCCCGTGTGGAACAGAACCACGTCACCGGTGCGGATCTCGACGCCCTGCGCCTGGGCTGCCGCACGGATATCGGCGGAACCGAATGACTGGCCGGCCTCCATGACCTCAACGCCGAAGTGCTTCGCCATGTTGATCAGCACTCCACGACCCACCAGAGGCGGGATGTTGTGGACACCAAGCTTCGTCAGGCCGGTAACCTGCGCGATCTCCTTGTCGGAGTTGCAGTTGTAGTACATGCCCTTCTCGCCCAGGTGGCCCAGGCCGTCGATCTGCGGGCCGATGCCGAACCAGAGCTGGGCGATGTCGTCATTGTAGATGGCTTCATAGCCGAACTGGGTCAGACGGTTGCCACCTGCCTGGCCGGGAGAGACCACCTGCAGCATCAGGCCACGCGGCGGGAAGGCCGGGGTCGAACTGTCGATGACGATGCCGAGCGGGTGCGAATTGCCCTTCTTGATCAGCTTGGAAGCCATCAGGACCTGATCGGGCGTCACATGGTTCGCGGAACCGATCTGGTCGTCGGCGCCCCATTTCGAGGGCTTGCATTCGGAGGCGGCATGGCTGCCCGCCATTACGCTGCCAGCAGCGAACAGGGCAAGGCCCAGGCTGGCACCAAAGAGGGATTTCTTCATTGGATGTTTCCTTGTGTTTTCCCCAACGGACGGTCGTCATTTGTCGCGACCATTCCTCCCCGCCCGGATTCATCCCGGCAGGCCGAATTATTCTCAGGGGCAATTGCTTTTGATTGCAAGGGTGAATTGCCGTTGCGGAAAGAGTGCCGGTGATTCCGTCGGGGCGGGAAATGGTCTATCGTCGCGCCATCCTGCGGGCTGACGGAAGGCAGAGCCATGAATGACGAGACCCCGACGCTTGGACGTGCACACCAGAGGGCGCGGCCTGACACACCGGCGCTCGGTGCCTACCCGCGCGTCAGGATGCGGCGCACCCGGGCGCAGGACTGGACCCGGCGGATGGTGTCGGAGAAGGTGCTGACCCCGGCGGATTTCATCTGGCCCCTGTTCGTGCATGAGGGTTCGGGCGTCGAGGATGTGGCGGCCATGCCCGGTGTCCGGCGTTATGACGTGGCCAGCCTGCCTGCTGCGGTGGCGGAGGCAGCAGCGCTCGGCATCCCCGCGATTGCTCTGTTCCCGGCGCTGGACCCGGCGAAGAAGGACGCGGAGGGGTCGGAGGCAACCAATCCGGACAATGTCGTCTGCCGGGCGATCCGCGCCGTGAAGGCGGAGGTGCCGGAAATCGGCATCCTGTGTGACGCGGCGCTGGATCCCTTCACTTCCCACGGGCATGACGGGGTGATCCGCGACGACTATGTCACCAATGACGAAACGGTGGAGATCCTTGTTCGACAGTCGCTCAATCAGGTGGAGGCGGGGGCGGACATCATCTCCCCCTCCGACATGATGGACGGGCGCGTCGGCGCGATCCGGGAGGCGCTGGAGCGTGAAGGTCACGTCAACAGCATGATCATGTCCTACGCCGCCAAGTATGCCTCCGCCTTCTATGGCCCGTTCCGGGACGCCATCGGCTCCCAGGCCAATCTGGGCAAGGCCAGCAAGGCGACCTACCAGATGAACCCGGCCAATGGCGACGAGGCGATGCGGGAGGTGGCGCTGGACATCGCCGAGGGCGCCGACATGGTGATGGTGAAGCCCGGCATGCCCTATCTCGACCTCTGCCACCGGGTGAAGACGACATTCGGCGTGCCGACCTTCGCCTATCAGGTGTCCGGTGAATACGCGATGCTGCAGGCCGCGGCGGGCAACGGCTGGCTGGACCTGGAGCGGGTGATGCTGGAAAGCCTGCTGGGCTTCAAGCGGGCCGGATGTGACGGTGTGCTGACCTATTTCGCCGTCGAGGCGGCGCGCAAACTGAAGGAACTTGGCTGACCCATGACGCTTGCAGCATCGGAACGTGGTGGCCCGCTGGCCGGGATCACCGTCATCGACCTGACCCGGGTTCTGGCCGGTCCCTACTGCACCCTGATGCTGGCCGAGCTCGGTGCCCGCGTGATCAAGGTGGAGGAACCGGGCGTCGGCGACATCAGCCGCTCCATCGGTCCCTTCGTGAAGGGCAAGTCGGCCTATTTCATGAGCCTGAACCGCGACAAGGAAAGCATCGCGCTGAACCTGAAGGATGATGCCGACCGGGCGGTGTTCGAGCAGCTGCTGGAGCAGGCTGACGTGCTGGTGGAGAACTATCGTCCCGGCACGATGGAGAAGCTCGGCTATGGCTGGGACACGCTGCAGGCCCGCTGGCCATCGCTGATCTTCGCCGCGGCCAGCGGCTTCGGCCAGACCGGCCCCTACGCCAAGCGTCCGGCCTACGACATGGTGGTGCAGGGCATGGGCGGGGTGATGAGCCTGACCGGGCACCCCGGCGGCCCGCCGACCCGCGTCGGCTCCTCCATCGGCGACCTCGCGGCGGGCATGTTCGCCGCCGCCGGGATCAATGCGGCCCTGTTCGAGCGGACGCGCACCGGCAAGGGCGCCATGATCGATATCGGCATGCTGGACTGCCAGGTGGCGCTGCTGGAAAACGCCATCGTGCGCTATACGACGACCGGTGACATTCCCGGCCCCCTGGGGGCGCGGCATCCGTCCATCGCGCCCTTCGCGGCCTTCACCAGTGCGGATGGCCACATCATCGTTGCCTGCGGCACGGACAAGGCATTCCAGGACCTGGCCGAAGCGCTTGGTGCGCCGGAAATGGCGCAGGACGACAGGTTTGCCACGCCCACCAGCCGGGTGGAGAACGTGGAGCAGCTGCAGGTGGTGCTGGACAGCCTGTTCGTGACCAGGACCACCGACGACTGGCTCGCCATTCTGGAGGCCAAGGGCCTGCCCTGCGGTCCGATCAACAATGTCGCGCAGGTGCTCGCCGATCCGCACGTGATTTCCCGCAACATGATCGTCCACACGGATGATCCGGTGGCCGGGCATGTGCAGATGGGCGGCAATCCGATCAAGATCTCCGGCCATCCGGACGGCACCCTGCGCCGCCATGCGCCGGACCTGGACGAGAACCGCGCGGCGCTGCTGGCGGAACTGGCCGCCGCCCGGGACAGCGCCCGCTCAACCGGATAGGGGACCGACGCATGGAATGGCTGACCGAGCAGAAGCTTCCCATCGGCAAGGCCGCCAAGTCCGTCGTCGAGTGGATCACCGACAATTTCGCCTGGTGGTTCGACGCCTTCTCCATCGGCATGGAAACCGCCATCGACGGGCTGCTGTGGCTGTTGCAGGCACCGCATCCGCTGATCATCGTCGCGCTGGTCGCGGCACTTGCCTGGCTGCTGAAGCGCTCCATCGGTTTCACGGTCTTCGTTGCCCTGTCGCTGCTGCTGATCATCAACCAGGGCTACTGGGAGGAAACCACCGAGACCCTGGCGCTGGTGCTTTCGGCAGCCGTCGTCTGCATGGTCGTCGGCGTGCCCATCGGGGTCGCGGCGGCGCACCGCCCGTGGCTGTTCCGCCTGCTGCGGCCGATCCTGGACCTGATGCAGACGATCCCGACCTTCGTCTATCTGATCCCGGCGCTGATCCTGTTCGGTCTCGGCATGGTGCCGGGCCTGATCGCCACGGTCATCTTCGCCATTCCGGCACCGATCCGGCTGACCCATCTCGGCGTCTCCTCGACACCGAAACCGCTGATCGAGGCGGGGCAGGCCTTCGGTGCCACCGGCTGGCAACTGCTGTGGAAGGTGGAACTGCCCTATGCGCTGCCCTCCATCCTCGCCGGGCTGACCCAGACCATCATGCTCTCGCTGTCGATGGTGGTGATCGCGGCGCTGGTGGGGGCGGACGGGCTGGGGGTGCCGACCCTGCGCGCGCTCAACACGGTGAATATCGCGAAGGGGTTCGAGGTCGGCGTGGCCATCGTCCTGATCGCCATCATCCTCGACCGGCTCTGCCGCCGGGATGAAGGTTCGAAGGGGCCGGGCAAGTGAGCGAGACCGCATCCACTCCCGCCGCCACCCCGGCAGTCGTCCGTTTCCGCGATGTGGACATCCTGTTCGGCGACCGGCCCGCCAGCGCCCTGCCGCTGGTTGATGCCGGAAAGTCGCGCGCGGAGATTCAGGAGGAAACCGGGCAGGTCGTCGGCGTCAAGGGCGCCAGCCTGGACATTCACGAGGGCGAGATCGTCGTCCTGATGGGCCTCTCCGGCTCCGGCAAATCGACCCTGCTGCGCGCGGTCAACGGCCTGAACCCGGTGACGCGCGGGCAGGTGCTGGTGCACGACGGTGCGGCGGAGGTCGATGTGGCCCGCTGCAGTGCCACCGACCTGCGCCGCCTGCGCATGCACCGCATCGCCATGGTGTTCCAGCAGTTCGCGCTACTGCCCTGGCGCACGGTGGCGGAGAACGTCGGTCTCGGGCTGGAGCTTGCCGGGGTTCCGGTGGCGGAGCGGCGGGAACGGGTGGCGCGGCAGCTTGATCTGGTGGATCTGGGGGTCTGGGCCGACCGGCGGGTGCATGAGCTTTCCGGCGGCATGCAGCAACGGGTGGGGCTGGCCCGTGCCTTTGCCACCGATGCGCCGATCCTGCTGATGGACGAGCCCTTCTCGGCGCTGGATCCGCTGATCCGGGCGCATCTGCAGAACGAGCTGCTGGACCTGCAGACACGACTGAAGAAGACCATCATCTTTGTCAGCCACGATCTGGACGAGGCCATCAAGCTGGGCAACCGCATCGCGATCATGGAGGGCGGGCAGATCATCCAGACCGGCCAGCCGGAAGACATCGTGCTCAACCCGGCGAACGACTATGTGGCCGAATTCGTTGCCCACATGAACCCGCTGCAGGTGATGCGCGCCGCCACCATGATGCGGCCCGTCGACGATCTGCCGCGCGACGGGGCCGGACGGCTGTGCCTGGACCGTCATGGCTGGTTCAAGCTGGCGCTGGACCCGTCCGGCGCGCCGCTGGAGGCAGCCTGCAATGGCGAAAGCTGGCCCATCCTCGCCGCCGATCCCGCCACCAGCCCGGAAACCGGTCAGATGCTGACGGCCGCACCCGACGTGGTGATGCAGCAGGTCATCGACTGGCGCGAACGCTCCGGCGGCCCGGTGCTGATCGTGCAGGATGGCCGGATGCTGGGCGCCATCGGCGACGACCAGATCTTCCGGGGGCTGCTCCGCCGGAAGGTGTGAGGGGGCGCTGTGACCACACTGAACCACCGGGCTTCACCCCCTCCTCGATCCTCCCCCGTCAAGGGGGAGGAAGTGCCTCAGCGCTGACGCCTTCGCCCCTTCCCCCTCGATGGGGGAAGGCCGGGAAGGGGGTGGGGGTGCCGTGAGGGCTTGGACGAATTCGACCTCAACACCGACGCCGTACCCGGACTTGATCCGGGTACCCAGCGGTGCCGCACCGGCGTGGGAGACTGGGCTCGCGGATCAAGTCCGCGAGCACCGTGGTGATGGGGAGGTGCCGAAACATCTCCGCAATCACACCCAAATTCACGCCGTGCCCGGGCTTGACCCGGGTACCCAGGAGTGTCGCACTGGCGTGGGAGACTGGGCTCGCGGATCAAGTCCGCGAGCGCCGTGGTGGTGGGGGATCAGCCCCGTACCCGCTCCGGCAGGACCGTTGCGGGCGGGGTGTTGCGGCTGCGTTCGCTGGTGATGGCGCCGTCGATGATGGTCATGCCGACGCCGGGCAGGTTCCCCTGCTCGATGGATTCCAGCATGTTCTTCCCCGGCGCGTGCTGAGCCTGGTCCAGCAGCACGAAGTCGGCGGCCATGCCGACCTCGACCAGGCCGGTATCCAGGTCGCGCATCCGCGCCGTATTGCCGGTGGCGAAGCAGAAGGCCGTCTCCGCCTTCACGTCACCGAACGACGACAGCAGCGCGATCATGCGCAGGATGCCGAGCGGCTGCACCCCGGACCCGGCGGGGGCGTCGGTGCCCAGGATCACGCGATCCATCTGGCCGAGTTCCCGCGCCGTGTTCATGGCCAGCAGGGCCGCGCGCTCGTTGCCGTTGTGCACCAGTTCGATGCCGCGGCCGCACTGCTCGCACAGGCAGACGATCTGGTCGTCGGGCAGGGCGGTGTGGCCGCCATTGATGTGGCCGATGATGTCGGCATCCGCCTCCAGCACCACATCCTTGTCGATCAGGCCCGACCCCGGAATCGACGGGCCGCCGGTATGGATGGTGGACTGGATGCCGTACTTCCGGGCCCAGCCGACCATCTCCTTGGCGGTCTCCCCTGCCTTGACCGAGCCGAGACCGACCTCCCCCAGCAGTTTGACGCCCGCGTCGGCCAGGTCCTTGAAGTCGTTCTCGTCCATGCCCTGTTCGATCACCGGCGCACCGCCGTGCACCTTCACGCCGGAGGGGCGGAAATTCTCGTACCAGCGCTGTGACGCGATCGCGAGCGCCTTCAGCCCGACGATGTCCTTCGGGCGGCCGGGCAGATGCACCTCCCCGGCGGAGATCATGGTGGTGACGCCGCCATGCAGGCAGGAATCGATCCAGCTGAGCTGCGATTGCCGGGGGGTATAGTCGCCGATCACCGGATGCACATGGCTGTCGATCAGGCCCGGCGACACGGCGGTCCCCTTCGCATCGACCTCCACATCCGCCTGATCGGTGTCCAGATCCTTCGCCTTGCCGATGGCCGCGATCCGGCCATCCAGCGCCACGATGCAGTCGGCATCCAGGATCGGGTTTGCCAGATCACCGGACAACAGCAGCCCGATGTTCCTGATGACGAGTTTCTTGGCCATGTCCTGTCCCCCTGTCTGAATCCGTCTATCCGGAATCCTACCTCACAACAGGTCCATGTCGAGGATTGCGCCGAGTTCGGTCAGGGCCTGCCTGGCACCCGTGACCTTGATGGTCTGCATGCCCAGCGCCTTCGCGGGTTTCAGGTTGATGCCCAGGTCGTCCAGGTAGACCGCCTCCGACGGGTCGATGCCGATCTCGCGGCAGGCGAGGCGGTAGATTTCCGGGTCGGGCTTGCGCAGGTTGACCTTCGATGATTCCACGACGATCTGGAACCGGGCCATGACGTCGGCGACGGCGGCGGCCTTCTCGCTGTCGCTGGCGATGCCGGGGCCATGACCGGCGCGGACATTGTTGGTGATGCAGGCGCAGATGCGGTCCTGGCGGATCATGTCCAGCGCGCGGACCATTTCCGGCCTCAACGTGCCGGAGAGCAGCGCGATCACGTCCTTGCCGGGAATGGGATGGCCGATGGCGGTGCTTTCGGCCAGGAACAGCCCATCGAAGGTGTCGAGATCGACGTCATTGCGCTCGAACTGGGCCCAGGCGTTCGTGTCCGGGTTGGTGGCATTGATGCCCCGGATGGTGCCGACGGGCATGCCCTTCTCGGTCTCGTACTCGGCGAAACGCTCGAACGGGCTGGAGGTGAAGACACCGCCGAAGTCCCAGATGACGGCTTTGACGTTCGCGGTGGGTACTGCATTGCTCATGGATTGGTCTCCTCCCCCTCCACCGGCTCGGTGAGGAAATGCCGGCCTGCCCGGTCCTCCACCTCGACCACCCAGAGGTCCGGGTCGGTCGCCAGTCGGCGCTGAATATAGCTGTCGGCCTCCGTGGCCGGAACCGGCTCCGTGCCCGACGAGCGGAGCCACGTCCGCACGCCGTTCATGTAGCCGGGTGAATAGACGGTGGCGGTGCCGCCCGGCGCCTCCACCTTCAGCAGGATGCTGCCTGCTTCCTCCGCGCCGCGCCGTACCAGATAGGCGAAAGCGCCCTGCGCACGGACGCTGCGCAGATAGGCGGCGACCCAGATCTCCGCCTTCAGGCGCGCACTCATGCGGGTTCCAGAGGTTGCCTGCGCCATCCCTCTCCCCCACCCGGCGACCCATCAGGGATGCTCGCACGGGGGACCGGGCGGGGGAGAGGGATGGCGCAGCCAGCAAACGACATGGTTGAACCATTCCCCGACTGCGCGTCAGAATGCGTCAAACAGACAACAATCGGGGAGGCAGGGAACATGGGCGATCCGTCATACATGTCGGCGCGGGAACTGGTGGCCGCCATTGGCCAGCAGACGCTGCGGTCGGAAGAGGTGCTGGATCATTACCTTGATCGGCTGGAACGGTTCAACGGGCAGATCAACGCGGTGGTGGCAACGGATGTGGATGCCGCCCGCGCCCGCGCCCGCGCGGCGGACGCTGCGGCGGCCCGGGGGGAGAGCTGGGGGCCGCTGCACGGGCTGCCGATGACGGTGAAGGACACGTTCGAGGTTGTCGGCATGGCCTGCACCGCGGGCGCGCCGGAACTGAAGGATCATCAGCCGAATCGCCATGCCACGGCGGTCGAGCGCCTGATCGAGGCCGGGGCGATCATCTATGGCAAGACCAACACGCCGCTCTACGCCGGGGACCTGCAGACCTACAACGCGGTCTTCGGCACGACCAACAATCCCTGGGACGTGAGCCGCGCGCCGGGGGGGTCGTCGGGCGGTTCCGCCGCCGCGCTGGCGTCCGGCTTCACCGCGCTGGAACTGGGATCGGACATTGGCGGCTCGATCCGCAATCCGGCGCATTTCTGTGGCGTCACCGGGCACAAGCCGAGCTTTGGCGCGGTGCCGATCCGTGGCCATATTCCGGGGCCGCCGGGTGCGCTGACCGGGGCCGATATCGGGGTCGCGGGGCCGCTGGCGCGCAGTGTCGATGACCTGGAACTGGCGCTGGATGTCATGGCCGGGTCCGACATGCTGGATCAGGCGGGCTGGAAGCTGAAGCTCGCCAATGCGCGGCATGAGGCCATCCGCGACTACAGGATTGCCGTCTGGTCCGACGACCCGTTCTGTGCCGTTGACCCGGAGTTCCGTGACCTGATCGAGGGGGCGGGCACGGCGCTGGAGGAAATGGGCGCCAGGGTGGATCGTTCGGCCCGCCCCGCTGTCGACATGCGGGAATCGCACGAGATCTACTACAGCCTGCTGGCGGCCGCGCTTGGTGCCGGTCTGCCGGAGAGCATGCGGCGGAAACTGCGCGAGAACCCGCCGGACGCCGACGACCACAGCCATCAGGCGATCTTCGCCCGTGGCGCGGTCATGGACCATGCGGAATGGCTGGACTGGGATGAGCGCCGGGCGGTGCTGCGGGAGATGTGGAACCGCTTTTTCGGCGATGTGGATGTGCTGCTCTGCCCGGTCATGCCGCGCGCGGCCATTCCGCACGACCAGTCCGCCAGCTTCGGCACCCGAACCGTGGAGATCGCCGGCCAGAGCCGCAACTATGTCGACATGATCGTCTGGTGCGGCCTGACCTGCGGGGTCTATCTGCCTGCCACCGTGGTGCCAGTCGGGCGCACCGATGCTGGGCTGCCGGTCGGGGTACAGGTGGTCGCCAACTTCATGGAGGATCGCTCCGCGCTGCATGTGGCACGGCATCTGGAGAAGGCGCTTGGCGGCGTCGTTCCGCCCCCCGGCTTCGCATGAGGATTGCCGTTCTGGGCGGCGGTCATGGTGCCCATGCCGCCGCCGCCGACCTGTCGGAACAGGGACACGAGGTCCGTTTCTGGCGGCGTGATGCGGTGGCACTGCAGGGCCTGATGGCCAGGGGCGCACTGCGGCTGACGGATGCGGCGGGCAGTCGCGACGTGCCGATCCAGACGGTGACACCGGATATCGGCGAGGCGGTCGCAGGCGCGGAACTGATCCTGATGCCCGGCCCTGCCATGGCCCAGGTGGATATTGCCCGCGCCATGGCCCCGCACCTGTCGGACGGTCAGGGCATCCTGATGCCGCCGGGCAGCTTCGGCACCTGGGTGGTCATGGATACCCTGCGGGCGGAGGGCTGCAGCGCCGATCTGCTGCTGGGTGAGTCCGGCACCCTGCCGTGGCTGGCCCGGATGCAGGGACCGGAGGAGGTCGCTATCGTCACCCGCGCGACGCGTCTGCCGACCGGCGTGTTTCCGCTGGCCCGCGCCGATGCGGCCTTCGACCTGTTCGGCAGGGCCTTTCCGGCCATCGAGCGGCTGACGGACGGGCTGGACGGGGCGCTGATGAACGCGGGGCCGATCATCCATCCGCCGCTGATCCTGATGAACGCCGGACCCATCGAGCATTTCGAGCACTGGGACATTCACAACGAGGGCACGCAGCCCGCGATCCGGCGTGTCACCGATGCGCTGGATGCGGAGCGCGTGGCGGTGCGGGAGGCGCTGGGATACGGCCCGCCGCATTTTCCCCTGGCCGACCACTATGACGACAGCCGCCCGGAATGGATGTACGGGCAGGCGGCGCACGACCGGCTGGTGGTCTCCAGCCGCTGGCGGGAGAGGCTGGATCTGACCCGCCACCGCTACATGCGCGAAGATGTGGCGATCGGACTGGCGTTCCTGGTCTCGGTCGCGCGCTGGGTCGATGTCCCCGCGCCGGTGGCGAGCGGTCTGCTGGCGCTGGCCGGTGCGGTCAACGGGGAGGATTTCTCGGCCACCGGGCGCACACTCGGCAATCTCGGCCTGGCTGATCTGGCTCCGGCCGCCCTGCAGACCCGGCTGAGAGAGGGCTTCTGATGCCGCGCGTTGCACTGGTTGGTGCCGGACGCATGGGACGCGGGCTGGCGCATGTCTTTGCCTGGGGCGGCTGGCAGGTCGATCTGCTGGATGCGAAACCGCGGGACAGTGCTGCTGCGACCACCCTGCTTTCGGCGGCCCGTGACGAGGTGGCGCGCACCCTGAACCTGATGGCGGAGTTCGGGCAATGCGAGCCGGGCGCGGTTGCGGGCCTTCGGGAACGCATCAGCTTTCGCGGGCCCGATGACCTCCCCGACGCGCTTGCCCGCGCTGATCTGGTGATGGAGGGCGTGCCTGAGACGCGGGAAGCGAAGGCGGAGGCGCTGTCGCTGATCTCCGCCCATGCGGGGGCGGAGACAATCATTGCCTCCACCACATCGACCATGCTCTCGACGGAGCTTGCGGCGCATGTGACGCCCCCGGAGCGATTTCTGAACGCCCACTGGCTCAACCCGGCATATCTGATTCCGCTGGTGGAGGTCAGTCCACACGACGGTACGGCACCTGAGGTGCGTGACCGGCTGCTCGGCTGGCTGCGCGACATCGGCAAGGTGCCGGTGGTCTGCAAGGCCAGTCCCGGTTTCATCGTGCCGCGCATCCAGGCGCTGGCGATGAACGAGGCGGCGCGGATGGTGGAGGAAGGCGTGGCCAGTGCGGAGGACATGGATACGGCGATCCGGGCCGGGTTCGGCCCGCGCTTCGCCGTGCTCGGCCTGGTGGAATTCATCGACTGGGGCGGGGTGGACATCCTGCACCACGCCAGCCGCTACCTGACGGAAACAACCGGTCAGGACCGGTTCCGTGCACCGGAGATCGTGGGGGAGAAGATGGCGCAGGGGGCCACCGGATTGCATGCCGGTCGCGGCTTCCACGACTATGCCGACGTGGACCGGGAGGCCTATCAGCGCGACCGCATCCGCGACTTCGTCGATGTTCTGGGCCAGCGCGGCCTGCTCGCCCCGCCCCGGATCTGAGCGGCAGCAGTGCCGCTCCGGCGTGGGAGACCGGGCTCGCGGATCGAGTCCGCGAGCATCGTGAGGGTGGGAAGGGAGGGAACTGCCTCTCCACCACAAACCACGCCGTACCCGGGCTTGACCCGGGTACCCATGGTGCCGTTCCGGCGTGAGAGACTGGGCTCGCGGATCAGGTCCGCCAGCATCGTGAGAGGGAAAGGGAGGGAACTGTCTCACCACCTCAAACCACACCGTACCCGGGCTTGACCCGGGTACCCAGGAGTGCCGCTCCGGCGTGGGAGACTGGGCTCGCGGATCAGGTCCGCGAGCATCGTGAGGGTGGGGGCAGTCCCGCTGAACGCTCCCGCCCCCGCTGACGCAACGTCGGCTCAGACCTCGATCACCAGCTTTCCGAAATGGCTTGCGGCGCGCATGGTGTGGTAGGCGGCGCGGGCGTCCGCGAACGCGAAGGACTGGTCGATCACGGGCTTCAGGCCGTGGGTGGTGATGGCGCGGTTCATGTCGGCGAACATCGACCGGGGACCGACATAGATGCCGCGTATCGTCACCGACTTGCGCATGATCGCTGTCGGGCTCGCCTGTCCGGCGGCGCCGGTCAGAATGCCGATCAGGCCGATGATGCCACCGACACGCACCGCGTTCACCGACCGGTCGAAGGTGCCGGGGCCGCCGACCTCCACCACCCGGTCAACGCCCGTGCCACCGGTGAGGTCCAGCACCGCCGCATCCCAGTCCGGCGTGGTGCGGTAGTTGATGGTTTCATCCGCGCCCAGCGCCTTCATGCGCGCCAGCTTCTCGTCGGAGGAAGAGGTGACGATGGTCCGCACCCCCATCATCGCGCAGAACTGTTGTGCGAAGACCGAGACACCACCGGTGCCCAGCAGCAGCACCGTCTCCCCCGCCAGCACCGGTCGCGGCTGGGTCAGCGCGTGCCACGCGGTCAGCGCGGCGCAGGGCAGGGTGGCCGCCTCCGCATCCGTCAGGTGTGCCGGGGTCGGGATGACACCGCGTTCGGGCAGGATGACTTCCTCCGCCAGCACCCCCTGACGCGCGCCACCAAGTGCGGATGCCATTGCGGCGGCGCTGATCTCCCCGGCGGTCCAGTCCTCGAAGAAGCAGGAGGTGACGCGGTCGCCTTCCTTCAGGCTGACGCCGGGACCGACAG
Organism: Minwuia sp. IMCC3009; assembly: GCF_029909415.1. Lineage (GTDB taxonomy): Bacteria > Pseudomonadota > Alphaproteobacteria > Minwuiales > Minwuiaceae > Minwuia. The sequence goes on along the minus strand of NZ_CP123781.1, from coordinate 3,528,646 downwards.
CGGTCACGACCCCGGCCCCGTCCGAGTTCGGTACGGTGGGGAATGGCAGTTTGCGGGTAATCGGATCCTCGATGGTGCTGAGGTCGCGATAGTTGATCGAATTGGCACTGATCTTCAGCCGGACCTCGCCGGGGCCGGGCGTCGGCGTTGGCCGTTCCGCCAGGTTCAGCGCATCGACGCCGTCACCGCAAATGATTTCCCAGGCTCGCATGATGACTGTCCGATCTGCATGAGGTGTTGATCTGTTGTGGCCGGGAAGTCTGCCGCCTGTGAAACAGGCGATCAAGCCGTGCCCGGTTTCGTCCGGAGCCGGCGAGACGCAGAACGGGCCGCACCATCACTGCGATCACAGTGCGGGACGGCCCGTCCGGCAGATCAGGTTGCCTGAAGCGATCAGGCGCGGCGACGACGGCCCCCGCGGCCCAGGCCGATGGCCTTTGCCATCTCGGCCCGCTTCTCGGCGTAGCTGGGTGCGACCATCGGGTAATCCGACGGCAGGTTCCACTTCGCGCGGTAGTCTTCCGGCGACATGTTGAAGTTGGTGCGCAGATAGCGCTTCAGCATCTTCAGCTTCTTGCCGTCTTCCAGACAGATCAGATAGTCCGGGGTGATGGAGCGACGCACGGAGACAGCCGGCTTCTGCTTCTCGGCCTCCGGCTCCGGCTCGGAGGTGCCTGCACCGGCCAGGGCGGTGTGGATGCGGTTGATCAGTTCCGGCAGTTCATCGGAAGCGACAACATTGTTGGAAACATACGCGGCGGTGACCTCTGCGGTCATTTCGAGCAGATCATGCTGCGTGGTGGCACCATTCTCAGCCGTAATCGATGCCATGGCGGCAACTCCTGTTTGCAATTCTCAGAACTTGAATCGTCTCGATGATCGCTCCGGACCAAGGATTCGAGCCGCAATCTAGTCATTTACGAGAGAAATGAAAGTATTTCCTGAAGGAATCATGAATTTATTGAACAAGTAAATCAGAATACAGCCCGCGATGGTTGGTCGCATCACGTTCGATTACACTGTCAGAATGTCGCACATCAGAGAGAACGATGGTCAGGCGGACATTGCCAAATGGCGGCAGATAAATTGCCAATCGTCCACCGTCACATGGTAAGTTGCCGCAACGGTATTTCAGACGGAGGCAAGTATCATGGCTGATGGTTCAAGGCCAGTTTCTTCAGTTCGGGCCAACTGCAGTGATGCGGAATGGCAGGCGCGACAGTCGCTTGCGGCCACCTATCGCATCTTCGACCATTTCGGCTGGTACGAGCTGATCTTCAATCACATCACCCTGCGGGTGCCCGGTCCGGAGCATCATTTCCTGATCAATCCCTACGGACTCTGGTACCGGGAGGTCACGGCCTCCAACCTGGTCAAGGTCGATCTGGACGGGAACATCATTGGGGACAGTGAGTGGGGCATCAACCCGGCGGGCTACGTGATCCACTCCGCCATCCATGCAGCACGCGAAGATGCGCATTGCGTCATGCACACGCATTCCACCACGGGTGTGGCGGTGGCCTGTCAGGCTGCGGGGCTGTCCCGTGACAATTTCTATGGCGCGATCATCGGCGACCGGGTCGCCTATCACGACTTCGAAGGTGTAACCTGCGACGCGGATGAGAAGACAAGGCTTGTCGCCAACCTGGGTGAGAAGAACTACATGATCCTGCGCAGTCACGGGCTGCTGACCTGTGGCCATACCGCGGCGGCGGCGTTCCAGCGCATCTGGACCCTGCAGAGGGCCTGCGATGTCCAGATGATGGCCCAGCAGAGCGGGCAGCCGATCATTCCCGTGACACAGGCAATCGTCGACCGTTCCCAGGGCGTCATGGACAATTTCGAAGGTGAGGGCGCGACGGCGGCTGACCGGATCTTCGAAGCGCTGGTGCGGGAGATCGATCGGAAGGATACTTCCTGGCGCGACTGATTCTGCAGATCTGCCCGGGAACTTCGAACCGAAATGACGACATCCGCCCGCCTGAAGCTGGCCGACGACCTGGTCTTCCGACCCTGGTGGTGGGATGCCCGCAAGCGCCATGCGCCGCCTGAACCGGAGATGCCCGCCCGTGCCGATGTTGCCATTGTCGGTGGCGGCTACACCGGTCTTTCCGCCGCACTGACCGCGGCGCGCGGTGGCGCGAAGGTGGTTGTCTTCGATGCTGAGGATCCCGGCGACGGCGCCAGCACCCGCAACGGCGGCATGGTGGGCGACCGGCTGAAGCCATCCTTTCCGAAGCTGGAAAAGACCTTCGGCAGCGAACGCGCAAAGGCCCTGATGGCGGAGCCCGCGAACGCGGTCGACTATGTCGAGCGGCTGATCCTCGACCTGGGCATCGACTGCGACTTCGGGCGGATGGGGCGGTATTACCCGGCGGTCAATCCGGCACATTTCCGGGCGATGGAGACCGCGCTGGCGGCGGAGCAGGCGGCGCGCGGGGACATTGGTGCGACAATGGTCAGTGCGGAGGAGCAGGCGCAGTTCCTGGCCAGCCCGCTCTATGCCGGGGGGCGGGTGCAGTCCCGAACCGGCGGCCTGCACCCGGCGAAGTTCCACGACGGCCTGATGGATGCGGCCCGCAACGCCGGGGTGACCGTGCTGGCGCGGACCGCCGTGCTGGGACTGGAGGAGGAGGATGACTTCATCCGCCTCGACACGGGTCTCGGCTATATCAATGCCGACCGGGTGCTGATCTGCACCAACGGCTATACCGGCAACCTGCAACCCGACCTGCAGCGCCGCGTCATTCCCGTCACCAGCGCCATCGCGGCGACGGAGGAACTGGACCCGGCCCTGGTGGAGCGGCTGATTCCCAGCGGGCGGATGATCACCGACAGTTTCAACCTGCTGAACTATTTCCGGCCCAGCCCTGACGGGCGGCGCATCCTGCTGGGCACGCGCCCCGGCCTGTTCGCCGCGAAGCAGGGGCCGCGGCTGGCGCAGTACATCGGCAATCGCATCGGCCAGATCTTTCCTGAGCTGGATGGCACGCGGATCACCCACTGCTGGTGGGGCAAGGTGGCCTTCAGCTTCGACCATTTCCCGAAGATCGGGATGGATGAACGGATCGGCCATGCGCTCTGCTACGGCGGCTCGGGCGTGGCCATGTCGGTCTGGCTCGGCCACAAGCTGGGGCAGAAGGCACTGGGTGACCTGGCCGGGCGGACAGCCTTCGACGACATGGCGTTTCCGGGGCGGTTCTACTATCGCGGGTGGCCCTGGTTCCTGGGGCCGGCGATGGCCTGGTACGGCCTGCAGGACCGCATGGCGGGCCGCTACCGGCGGGCGGCGTGAGCGGCACGGACCGGGCGACACTGATCCGCGTCTGGCACCTGGCCTGGCCCGTGATCCTGTCGAACGTCACCACGCCCCTGCTGGGCCTTGTCGATACGGCGGTCGTCGGCCGTCTGCCCGGACCGGAATATATCGGCGCGGTCGCCATCGGTGCCGCCGCCTTCACCGGCATCTTCTGGATGTTCGGGTTCCTGCGCATGGGCACCACGGGGTTCGTGGCGCAGGCCATGGGCGCGGGCGACTTCACCGAGGTGCGGGCGATCCTGGGCCGCGCCATCCTGATTGCGGTGCTGTTCGGTGCCCTGCTGGTGACGCTGCAGCAACCGCTCTGGTCCGGGGCGATCCACCTGCTCGACCCCAGCGCGACCGTGCAGGGTCTGGCGGAGCAATATTTCTCCATCCGTGTCTGGACCGGGCCGGCGGCGCTGGTGAACTACGCCCTGCTGGGGTTCTTCATCGGCATGCAGCGGCCCCGGCTGGCGCTGGCGATCCAGATCTGGCTGAACGGGGTGAACATCGCGCTGGACCTGCTGTTCGTCGTGGGGCTGGACATGGGGGTTCCGGGCGTCGCCTGGGCAACCCTGATCGGTGAATATTCAGCGGCGATCCTGGGTATCGTTGTCGCCCTGCGGGTGCTGCGCCCGCACGGGGGGCGGTTCAACTGGCCTGCCATTCTCGATCCCGTGCAGGGCAGGCGGCTGCTCAGCGCCAACTTCGACATCTTCGTGCGCACGGCCTGCCTGATCATCGCCTTCTCCTGGGCCACCCGTGTGGGCGCCCGGCTGGGGGATCTGGCGCTGGCCGCCAATGCGATCCTGATGCAGATGGTGCACCTGCTGGCCTACGGTCTGGACGGCTTCGCCTTCGCGGCGGAGGCGCTGGTCGGCGGGGCGCTGGGCGCGCGCAGCCTTGGCGCATTGCGGGAGGCTGTGGTTGCCAGCACGATCTGGGCCCTGATCGTCGCTGTCGGCGTCGCGATCATCTATCTGGTTGGCGGCCCCCTGCTGATCGCCGTCATGACGGACCAGCCGGATGTCCAGGCGACCGCAGAGGCGTACCTGTTCTGGATCGTGCTCTATCCGCTGCTCGCGATCTGGTGCTACCAGCTGGACGGCATCTTCATCGGTGCGACCCAGACAGCGGAGATGCGCAATGCGATGATCCTGTCGCTCGGGGTCTTCGTCGTGGCGATCCTGACCCTGCCGGACATGTTCGGGAACCATGGCCTCTGGGCTAGCCTGAGCATCTTCAATGTCGCGCGGACGGTGACCCTGGGGGCGTACTACCGCCGGATCGAGGTACGGGCCGCCAGATCGCAGCCAGCCTGACGCGAAACCGGTCAACTGCCTGTTTATTGTTCATTTCGGACCCTGATGCCGTCCGTCGGAGGGGAGGTCGGCCGCAAAGGAAAACCCCGCCGCCCCGGGGAGGTGGGGCGACGGGGCTGTTCGCGCCGACGTCATTCTGGGGAGGAGAGAGCGGTCAGGCGCGAAGGTGCGTATTCTCCGGATCAAACGGGCTTTCATCGAGAACTGTAATTCGGTGCATCCGATCCAGAATTCTCATTTCAAGTTCCGTACCAGTTTTTGCCAGGTCGGGGCGCACCATGACCATGGCGAGTGATTTTCCGGTGCGTGGTCCATAGTTACCCGATGTTGCCCGCCCCACCAGTGCCCCGTCCAGATAGACCGGATTGTTGCCGAGTGCGTCGGCATCGGTCACATCATGGACCTCGACTGTTGCAAAGGCGTTGCTGAAACCGCGCTGCTGCCACTCCACCAGGGCGTCACGTCCGATGAACTCGCCCTTGTTGGGATGCACGAAACGGTCGAGACCGGATTCGTAGGCCGCATACTCGATGGACAGTTCCGTGCCGACCATGCGGTAGGACTTCTCGATCCGCAGCATGTCCATGGCGCGGATGCCGAAGGGCTTCAGCCCCAGGTCCTGCCCGGCGTTCCACAGCGCGTCGAAGATGTGGTTCTGGTACTCGATCGGGTGATGCAGTTCCCAGCCCAGCTCGCCGACGAAGTTGACGCGGCAGGCCAGCGCCGGGGCCAGCCCGACGTCGATCTGCTGGGCGGTCAGCCAGGGGAAGGCCTCGTTGGAGAAATCGGCATCGGAGACCCGCTGCATCAGATCGCGCGCCTTCGGCCCGGCGATCACCAGCACACCGTTCTGGTTGGTCATCTGGTCGTAACGGACGGAACCGTCGGCCGGCATGTGCTGCTTCAGCCAGTCGTGATCCAGGCGCTGGTAGGCACCGGCGGAGACCAGGTAGAAGCTGTCGGATGCCTCGCGGACCACCGTGAACTCGGAGTGCACGCCGCCACGGGTGTTCAGGGCATGGCAGAGGCCGATGCGCCCGACACGCGGCAGGCGGTTGGCCAGCAGGTTGCGCAGGAAATCCAGTGCGCCGGGGCCGGAGATGCGGCACTTGGCGAAGGCGGTCATGTCGAGAATGCCGACATTCTCCGCGACATTCAGCGCCTCGTTCTTCACATGCTCGAACCATTTGGAGCGTCGGAAGGACCAGTCGTCTTCCTGCGGGACACCTTCCGGTGCGAACCAGTTGGCGCGCTCCCAGCCGAACTTCTGGCCGAACACGGCGCCCAGATCCTTCAGGCGGTCGTAGCAGGGGGCAGTGCGCAGCGGGCGACCGGCCTCCCGCTCCTCATCCGGGAAGTGGGTGACGAAGACGTTGGCGTAGGCTTCCTCGTTCTTCACCTTCAGATACGACTTCGTGGCGTAATCGCCATAGCGCCGGGGGTCGACGCCCAGCATGTCGATGGTCGGCTCCCCGTCGACGATCCATTCGGCGAGCTGCCAGCCTGCGCCGCCTGCCGCGGTGATGCCGAAGCTGTGGCCCTCGTTCAGCCAGAGGTTGGGCATGTCCCACGCCGGGCCGATGATCGGGCTGCCGTCCGGAGTGTAGCAGATCGCACCGTTGTAGACCTGCTTCACGCCGACCTCGCCAAAGGCGGGGACGCGGTAGATGGCGCTCTCGATATGGGGTTCCAGCCGCTCCAGATCCTCCTGGAACAGTTCGAACTCGGCGTCCGGCTTCGGGCCGTTGATGTAGCAGGCGGGGGCACCCTTCTCGTAGGGGCCGAGCAGCAGGCCACCGCGTTCCTCGCGCATGTACCAGGACGCGTTGGAATCGCGCAGCACGCCCATCTCCGGCAGGCCCTGTTCCTTGCGGGCCAGGATGTCGGGATGCGCCTCCGTGACGATGTACTGGTGCTCCACGGGGATCACGGGGATCTTCAGGCCCAGCATCTGCCCGGTCTGCTGCACGAAGTTGCCGGTGGCGGAGATCAGGTGCTCGCAGGTGATCTCGCCCTTGTCGGTGGTGACCTTCCACTCCCCGGACGCAGTGCGGTCGATGGCGGTGACGCGGGTCTGGCGATAGATCGTGGCACCACGCTGGCGTGCGCCCGTGGCAAAGGCCTGGGTCAGGTCGGCAGGCTGGACGTACCCGTCATCCGGATGCTGGATCGCGCCGATCAGATCGTCGGTGTTGCAAAGCGGCCAGATCTCCTTCACCTGCTTCGGGGTCAGCTGGCGCACATCGACGCCGATAGTCTCCGCCACGCCGGCATACTGCAGGTATTCGTCCATCCGCTCCTTCGAGGAGGCGAGGCGGATGTTGGAGACGCGGCGCAGGCCGACGTCCTGGCCGGTCTCTGCCTCCAGTTCGCCGTACTGGCGCACCGAGTACTTGTGGATCTGGCCGACGGAGTAGGACAGGTTGAACAGCGGCAGCAGCCCGGCCGCGTGCCAGGTTGACCCGGATGTCAGCTCGTTGCGCTCCAGCAACACGACATCGGACCAGCCCTTCTTCGCCAGGTGATACAGCGTCGAAACACCGACGACACCGCCACCGATCACCACCGCCCGTGCATGGGTCTTCATTGCACCCGTCCTCCGCCAGAAGAAGTCATGGCACGTTCATGCTCCTTCACCGTCACTGGCGCTACGCCGCCACCGACCCGCACTGACGCGCGCGCGACATGGCGGGTTCGACAGCGGCCTGTCAGCCGGACGATGGACGTCCGGCTGACGCGGGCCCGATCAGATGTCCATCATGCCCATGGTGCGCAGGATCGGCGGTTCCCGCAGGGCCTTGCCCATCTGGTCCAGGTCACCCCGTTCCTGCCGCCAGGCCATGTACTTCTTGTGATCGGCGGCGTCACGCCATTGCTCGTAGAGGAAGATGGTCTTGTTTTCCTCATCGATGGCGCCCTTCAGCGCCTCGCAGCCTTCGAACGCCTTCGTGTCGGGCAGGATCTTCGGAAACTCGGTGCGGAACGTCTCCCAGGCTTCGTCCTTGATCCTCAGTTCCAGTGTTACAACGGCTGACATGGTTCCCTCCCAGGTTGGCGCAAGACCGTGCCGGATCGGGCCGCGGTCCGCGCTGAAGCGACAAGCCTGCTGCCGTCACCGGATCGGTTCAAGCGAAACATTGTCGTTCAGCGGATGCCGTTGGCGCGCTGCAGGGTCCGGACATAGGCGATGATCTGACTCACCTCGGCTTCGGAAACGCCGGGTATCGGGGGCATGCTGCCAAACGACCAGTGATGCTGCCGCACGCCGTTCTTCACGGCCAGCACGAAGCTGGTGTCGGCATGGTGACCGGGTTCGTAGATCTTGTGGACCAGTGGCGGGCCACCCAGTCCGCCCCCGGCGTTGGCGCCGTGGCAGGCAACGCAGTTCCTGTCAAAGACGACCTTCCCGGATGCCGCCGCACCGGAAAGCTGGGGCACGGACACGTCAACCAGATGCGTCAGCGATTGTTAAGACGTACCGCCGCGAACCAGCAGCCAGATGACGGCACCGCCAGTCAGACCGGCCAGCACCATCACGATTATCAGACGTATCGGTGACATGGGAATCCTCCTTGACCTGCACAGGCGTGCAGTGTCGGGGTTCCTGTCACTGGAAGGTCAAGCGATCGGAAGCCGCTCGGCGTGGCGGTCTGGTTGGACTGCCACGCCGGCCGGTTGTCAGTTCGCGCCTTCGAGCAGTCGGCGGGCGATGACCTGGGCCTGGATCTCGCCGGCCCCTTCGAAGATGTTCAGGATGCGGGCGTCGCAGAGGATGCGGCTGATGTCATACTCCAGCGCGAAGCCGTTGCCGCCATGGCTCTGCAACGCATTGTCGGCATTGGCCCAGGCGACGCGGGCGCCCAGCAGCTTGGCCATCCCGGCCTCCAGGTCGCAACGGCGGCCCTCGTCCTTGGTGCGGGCGGAGAAATAGGTCAGCTGCCGCGCGATCATGGTCTCGACAGCCGCCCAGGCGACCTTGCCGTGGACACGCGGGAACTCATAGATCGGGCGATTGAACTGCACCCGGTCCTTGGCATAGCGCATGCCGGTCTCCAGCGCATTCTGGGCCACGCCGATGGCGCGGGCCGCGGTCTGGATCCGGGCGGATTCGAAGGTGGCCATTAACTGCTTGAAGCCATTGCCTTCCTCTCCACCCAGCAGGTTCTCGGCTCCGACCTCGAAACCATCGAAGCCCAGTTCGTACTCGCGCATGCCGCGATAGCCCAACACCTCGATCTCGCCACCGCTCATGCCCTCGGCGGGGAACAGGTTGCCGTCCTCGCCGCGCGGCTTCGGCGCGAAGAACATGGAGAGGCCGCGATAGCCGGGCTCATCCGGGTTGGTGCGGGCCAGCACCGTCATCACGTCGGCGCGGGCCGCATGGGTGATCCAGGTCTTGTTGCCGGTGATACGGTAGGTATCGCCGTCCTTCACCGCGCGGGTGCGCAGGGAGGCGAGGTCGGAGCCGATGTTGGGTTCCGTGAACACTGCGGTCGGCAGGATCTCGCCGGAGCAGATGCCGGGCAGCCAGCGCTGCTTCTGCTCTTCGGTACCGCCGGTCAGCAGCAGCTCGGCCGCGATCTCGGAGCGGGTGCCGAGGGAGCCGACCCCGATATAGCCGCGCGACAGCTCTTCCGAGACCACGCACATGGCCATCTTGCCCATGGCATGTCCGCCATATTCCTCCGGCACCGTCAGGCCGAAGACGCCCAGCTCGCCCATCTCCTTCACGACCTCGATGGGGATCAGTTCGTTGTCCAGGTGCCACTTGTGGGCGTGCGGGGCCACCTTGTCGTCGGCGAACTTGCGGAACTGGTCGCGGACCATGCCATAGGTCTCGTCCAGCCCCGGATCACCGAAATTGCCGGTCTCCAGTGCGTTGTCCAGCAGCGCGGCGATGCGCGCGCGGACGGCGGCGGTATTGCCGTTGAAGATCAGGCGGCGCACTTCCGGCGTGCCCAGGCGCTGCACCTGGGTCATGTCGATGTTCAGGTCCTGCGGACGCACGACCTCGCCCTGGTTCATCGGGATGCCGTTGCCGAGCTGTGCCAGATATTCGCCGTAACCGGCCTGCAGGATCAGGCGTTCCAGCTCGTTCAGCTTGCCTTCCTGGTCCAGCCGCTCGGCCCAGTTCAGCAGCTCGCGCAGGCTCTCGACATAGGTTGCGACCCAGGCGAGGCCGTGGCTGGCGTACTGGTTGACCTCCAGCAGCTTCGCATCGATCCGGCCCTCCTCGTTGCGGACCAGCCCGGCAACCGAGTTGATCGCGACCTGCTTGTAGCGGTCGGCGGCGTCCAGTGCGCCACGGCACAGGCGCAGCAGATCGGACAGGACGGGGGATTCGTCAGTGGCACTCAGGACAGGTGCGGAATCGGGCATGGTGGCCTCCCGTAATATATGCGGAATGAAGTGATGGCGGCGTTATAGGCCAGAGCCTGCGCTGAAGATACAGGCTGCAATGCCGCGCAACGCGACCGGCCTGACGGACATGCCCCTGCGGGGATGCCTGCCAGGCCGGACAGGTTCAGCCGCGTGCCGGTCGCATTGCCGGTCGGCAATGCCTGTCAGCACGTGGCGGACGCGGGGTCTCAGCCGTTGCCGGCCTCGATCGCGTCCTCGATGGTGCGCAGGCCGGGCAGCTTCGACGAGACCAGCACGGCCATGTTGCCGGGCTTGTGCTCGTTCGCCAGCATCTTCATGTGGGCACGCGGAATGTCGTCCCAGGAGAAGACTTCCGACATGCAGGGATCGACGCGGCGTTCGATCACCATCTGGTTGGCCTGGGTGGCCTGCTTCAGATTGGCGAAGTGGCTGCCCTGGATCCGCTTCTGCCGCATCCAGACGAAGCGCGCATCCATGGTCAGGTTGTAGCCGGTGGTCCCGGCGCAGAACACCACCATGCCGCCCCGCTTCACCACGATGCAGGACACGGGGAAGGTGCTCTCGCCCGGATGCTCGAAGACGAAGTCCACGTCATTGCCCTTGCCGGTGATGTCCCAGATCGCCTTGCCGAACTTCCGCATCTCCTTGGTCCAGGCGTGATATTCATCGGAGTTCACGGTCGGCATCTGTCCCCAGCAGTTGAAGTCCTTGCGGTTCAGCACCGCCTTGGCCCCCAGCGACATGACGAACTCGCGCTTGGTCTCGTCGGAGATGACGCCGATGGCGTTGGCACCGGCGGCGGCGCAGAGCTGCACCGCCATGGAGCCGATACCGCCGGAGGCACCCCAGATCAGCACGTTGTCACCGGGACGCAGGATGTGCGGGCGATGGCCGAACAGCATGCGGTAGGACGTGGCGAGCGTCAGCGTGTAGCAGGCGCTCTCCTCCCACGTCAGGTGGCGCGGGCGCGGCATCAGCTGCCGGTCCTGCACGCGGGCGAACTGGGCGAAGGACCCGTCCGGTGTCTCGTAGCCCCAGATGCGCTGCGACGTGGAGAACATCGGGTCGCCGCCATTGCATTCCTCGTCGTCGCCGTCGTCCTGATTGCAATGGACCACGACCTCGTCACCCACCTTCCAGCGCTTCACGCGCGAGCCGACGGCATAGACCACGCCGGAGGCATCGGAACCGGCGATGTGATAGGGCTGCTTGTGGATGTCGAAGGGGGACAGCGGCGTGCCGAGGGAGGCCCAGACGCCGTTGTAGTTGACGCCGGCGGCCATCACCAGGATCAGCACGTCGTGGCTGTCCAGTTCCGGCGTGTCCACGACCTCGCACTGCATGGCGGTGTCGGGATTGCCATGGCGCTCCTTGCGGATCGCCCAGGCGTACATCTTCGGCGGCACATGACCCAGCGGCGGAATCTCGCCCACTTCATAGAGGTCACGGCGATCGCCGTTGTTGGGGTCGATGGGGGTGTTCTCGACTGCCTGCATCTCGGCCATGCTCATTACTCCAATTCTGCGCGACCATGCTCTAACGCGCCCGTTGCCGCGCATCCAGTCAATACGCTGGACCGTTCCGGGGCAACGGGTTTATGTTGCACAGCCGCAAAACGCGTTTTGCAGCGCGGCAAGTGATATGATATTTCCATTGCTGCACGCAAGACGTAATTTTCGTGCGTAGATGATCAATGTGACGGAATAATCTGATGAATGCTGAAACTGGCGCCAACCCTGCGGAAACTGCTGGAGTCAAACGGGACCGGCCCTGGCTGATCCGCACCTATTCCGGTCACAGCTCCGCCCGGGCCTCCAACGAACTCTACCGCACCAACCTCTCGCGCGGTCAGACCGGCCTCTCCGTCGCCTTCGATCTGCCGACCCAGACCGGCCACGACAGCGATCATGCGCTGGCCAAGGGGGAAGTGGGCAAGGTGGGCGTGCCGATCTCGCACATCGGTGACATGCGGGCGCTGTTCGACCAGATCCCGCTGGAGCAGATGAACACCTCCATGACCATCAACGCCACCGCGCCCTGGCTGCTCGCGCTCTATGTCGCCACCGCCGAGGAGCAGGGGGCCGACCGCACGAAGCTGATGGGCACGGTGCAGAACGACATCGTGAAGGAATATCTCTCGCGCGGGACCTACATCTTCCCGCCGGCGCCGAGCCTGAAACTGATCTCCGACGTCATCGGCTTCACGGTGACGGAGATGCCGAAGTGGAACCCGACCAACATCTGCTCCTACCACCTGCAGGAAGCGGGCGCGACGCCGCAGCAGGAACTGGCCTTCGCGCTGGCCACCGCCATTGCCGTGCTGGATACGGTGCGGGATCGCGGCGAGGTCCCGGCGGAGATGTTCGGTGCCGTTGCCGGGCGCATCAGCTTCTTCGTCAATGCCGGCATCCGCTTCATCGAGGAAATGTGCAAGATGCGCGCGTTCGTCGACCTGTGGGACGAACTGCTGGCCGACCGCTACCGGGTGGAGGAGGAGAAGTTCCGTCGTTTCCGCTATGGCGTGCAGGTCAACAGCCTGGGCCTGACGGAGCCGCAGCCGGAGAACAACGTCTACCGCATCCTGATCGAGATGCTGGCCGTGGTGCTGTCGAAGAACGCCCGCGCCCGCGCAGTGCAGTTGCCCGCCTGGAACGAGGCGCTGGGCCTGCCGCGCCCCTGGGACCAGCAGTGGAGCCTGCGCCTGCAGCAGATCGTGGCCTATGAGACCGACCTGCTGGAATATGGCGATATCTTCGACGGCTCCCCCGTGATCGACGCCAAGGTGGAGGCCCTGAAGGCCACGGCGCGGGAGGAACTGGCCACCATCGACAGGCTCGGCGGTGCCCTGGCGGCGGTCGAGAGCGGCTACATGAAGGAAGCCCTGGTGGAGAGCAATGCCCGGCGGGTGCAGGCGATCATGCGCGGCGACATTCCGGTCATCGGCGTCAACCGCTTCACGGAGAGCGCGCCCTCGCCGCTGGCCGATTCGGCGGATGCCATCATGACCGTCGATGATGCGGCGGAGACCGATCAGGTGGCTGCCCTGCAGGCCTGGCGCGAAGGCCGCGACAGCAAGGCGGTGGAGGCCGCGCTGGCGGAGCTGGACCGGGCCGCGCGGGAAGACCGCAACATCATGGAGGCGTCGATTGCCGCCGCGAAGGCGGGCGCCACCACCGGCGAATGGGCCGATACGCTGCGCAAGATCTATGGTGAATACCGCGCACCGACCGGTGTCGGCGGGGCCATCGGCGTTGCCGCCGCCAGCCTGGTGGACGTGCGCAAGCGGGTGGATGAAGTCTCGGCACGGCTGGGGCGCCGGATCAAGATCCTGGTGGGCAAGCCCGGGCTGGACGGCCATTCGAACGGGGCCGAACAGATCGCCGTCGCCGCCCGCGATGCCGGCATGGAAGTGGTCTATGAAGGCATCCGCCTGACCCCGCAGCAGATCATCGATGCGGCGCTGGAGGAGGCAGTGCACCTGGTCGGCCTGTCGATCCTGTCCGGCAGCCACGCCGCCCTCGCCCGCGACGTGCTGGAGGGGCTGCGCGCCGAAGGCCTGGGCGACATCCCTGTCGTCGTCGGCGGCATCATCCCCGAAGCCGACGCCACCACCCTGAAGGCCGCCGGTATCGCCGGTATCTACACCCCGAAGGACTTCGACCTCGCCGCCATCATGGCCGACATCGTCGAGATCGTGGACACGAAGACGGCGGCCTGAGCGGCCACCTGATTCACCCTATCCCACCCAGGGGGAGCGTCCCGCATCCAGGGCTTCGCGGATGGCGTCGCCGTGCTCGTCCGGGGTGGGGGCGCGGCGGGGGGCGACCTTGTTCTGGCCGGAGACCCAGATCGGGGTATCGATGAGGTGGGGCAGCAGCGCGCCTTCATCCGTGTCGCGGATCGCGCCGACGGCCCGCGCCTGCGGGTCTGCGGCTGACTCGTCCGGCGTCAGCACGGGACCGACGGCCAGCCGGGTCTCGCCCAGACGGACCTGCCATTCGGCCCAGTCACGCTGGCGGAAGGCGACGTCGAAGACCGCCGTCAGGGCCACCGCATTCTCGGACCGCGCCTCGACGGTGGCGAAGCGCGGGTCGGTCAGCAGGCCGGGCTGTTCGATGACTTCGGTCAGACGCCGGAAGTCCCGGTCCGGATCCAGCGCGGACATGATGAACCAGCGCCCGTCGCGGGTCTCGTAGTAGTTCACCATCGCGGTCCAGGGGTCGTGGCGCGGGCGCTTGTTCTTCATCTCTGCCCCGGCGAGGGAGGCGGTGGTCAGCACGGCATTGGACCAGAGCCCGTTGGCGATCAGGGAGGTATGGACCTCCCGGCCCCTGCCGGTCATCGTTCGTTCGTACAGGGCCAGCATGACCGCCGCGAACAGGGAGATGCCGGTCGGGTGGTCGCCCTGCCCGGCAACCGAGGTGGCGGGCGGCCCCGCCATGTCGGGGCGCACAAGATGCATCAGCCCGGACCGCGCCCAGTAGGTCGTCAGGTCAAAGCCCGATCCGTCCGCTTCCGGTCCCACCTCCCCCTTGGCGGTCAGGGAGGCATAGATCAGGCGCGGGTTCAGGGCCGACAGGTCATCATAGGTCAGGCGGAACTTGCGCCGCACCGGCAGCGGGTGATTGGTGACGAAGACGTCGGCACTGGCCACCAGCGCGTGCAACCGCTGCTGATCCCGGTCCTGACCCAGGTCCATGGTGATGCCGCGCTTGCTGCGGTTGTCGAGCTGCCAGGCATAGTCGGTATCGGCAACGGGGAAGCCGGGCGTGTCGTTCAGGCGGCGATAGCCGTCACCGGCGGGCGGCTCCACCTTGATCACATCCGCGCCGAAATCGGCCATGACGGTGGCCGCGGTCGGCCCTGCAATCCAGGTCGCGGCGTCGATCACGCGAATGCCGGACAGGATCAGCCTGTCTTCGCCGGGGGCCGTGCCGGTCATCCGGCGTCCCGCGCCTTGTCATCCAGCCAGGCATTGAAGGCGGGGCTGCGGCGTTCCTTGAAGGAGGCGACACCTTCCTGCGCGTCGGGGTGGTGATCCACCACCGCTGTCTTGCCCGCGATGTCGTCCAGCGCCTGCGGCCAGGTCATCTCGGCGGCATTGTAGACGGAGCGTTTCAGCAGCCGCATGGCGACCTGCGGTCCCTCCGCCATCTCCCGCGCCAGCGCCTCGGCCTCCGCCTTCAGGTCCTCCGGCGCGACGGCGCTGCTGACCAGCCCCATCTCCGCCGCCTCCGCCCCGGTGACGATGCGCTTGCGCATCAGGAAGTCCATCGTGCGGCTGAGGCCCAGATGCTGCACCAGCAGGGCCTGCCCGCCCTCGTCCGGCAACAGGGCAAAGCGCAGGGTGGCGCTGCCCATGCGCGCGGTCGTGGCGGCAATGCGGAAGTCGCAGGACAGGGCCAGCGAGAACCCGGTCTGGATCGCGACCCCGTTGATCGCGGCGATGGTGATCTTGTCGATCTGGCGAATGGTGGTGTTCAGCTGCTGCGAGATCCAGCGCAGCCCGTCATAGGTGCCGATGCCGGTGTCGTGGCCCGGCGGGATCAGCGGCACCTCCCCCGCTTCCTCCCGCATGCCGGTGGCATAGCCCTTCAGGTCGTCCCCGGCGGAGAAGGAATCGCCGCTGCCGATGAAGACGATGACGCGCACTGAATCGTCCATCTGCGCATGGGTCAGCGCCTCGATCAGGTCCCGCTTCATGGCCGACGTCATGCCGTTCTTCCGCTCCGGCCGGTTCAGGGTCACCCAGAGGATGCCCGGATCGCTGAGCGAAAGTTCGAAACCCTTGTATGCACCCATCCGCATGGTCGTTCCTCCCCAGGACGTGTTTCCCGGGATGGTAGTCCGATTTGCGTCAGGCGGGAAAGACTCCCCGCGCGCGGGATGGCAGGCGCACGCCGGATTACCGGTCTGACTCAGGCCTGCTTCAGCGCCGCCGCGACGGTCGCGACGCGACTGCCGACCAGTTCGATGGACTTCCGCGCGGCTTCGTCCAGCACGGCGCCGTCGGCGTCGAAGGTCTCCGCGCTGCAGCTCAGCGCCCGCTGCTGCGGCACCACCAGCACACCGATGTTGCCCAGGATCGCGCGCACATGCACCAGCCCGCGCAGGCCGCCCAGCGCGCCGCCGGACCCGGCCACCAGACCGGCGACCTTGCCCTGGAAGGCATGCAGCGGCGGCCGACCCTCGATCGGGCGGGAAATCCAGTCGATGGTGTTCTTCAGCAGCGGCGTGATGGAACTGTTGTATTCCGGGCAGCCGATCAGCAGGCCGTCGTGCGCGTCGAACATGTCCTTCAGCGCGATGACATTCTCGGGGAAGCCGCTGTCCGCCTCCAGATCGCCGTCGTAGATCGGCAGTGGCCAGTCGGCCAGTTCCAGCCAGGTGACCTCCGCGCCGGCGGCCTCCGCACCACGTGCGGCGGCCTGTGCCAGCCTGCGGTTGATGGAATCACGGCGGATGCTTCCGGCGAAGGCGAGGATACGTGCAGTCATGTTCTGTTACCTGTTCCCTGGATCAGATTGCTGGCGGCAAAGGTAGGTCGGTTCACCGGATTTCTCCAGACGCCCGCGCGGGTCGGCTCGCGCCGGTGAAACGCAAGCCTGTTGCGCGCCGCCGCCTTATCGGGGACGGTTGCGCAGGCTGTAGCGGTATTCGCCCAAGGAGAGATGCCATGATCCCGACAATTACCATGCTCTATGCGGGCCTGCTGGGCCTGTTGCTCATCGTGCTGTCGTTCCGCGTCATCGGGTTTCGGCGCAAGACCGGCGTCGGCATCGGTGACGGAGACAGCGAGACCGGTGCGCGCCTGATCCGGGCGCATGGCAACTTCACCGAATATGTTCCGTTCGGCCTGCTGATCCTGCTGCTGCTGGAACTGGCGGGGGAGAACCCGATTGCCCTGCATGTCTTCGGGGCGCTGCTGTTCCTGTCGCGAATCGCGCATGCCAGCGGCCTGTCGAAGGCCTCCGGCACCACGCCCGGACGGTTCGGCGGTGCGCTGGTCACCTTCCTGCTGCTGATCATCGGCTCCGTCTGGCTGATCCTGCGCAGCGTCATGTGGCAGATGGGCTGAGGCCGGACGGTCTTCAGCCTGCCCCTGCCGGTCCGATGAGGTGGGCGAAGCTGCCGCTCACCGAACCGGACGTCCGACCCATGTCGTCGAGCCGTTGCCCCAGGGCGTCGCGGGCCTGAAACAAGGGTGCGCCCGCGCCCTGCTGCAGGACCGTGGCATAGTGGAATTCATGCCCGACCAGATCCTGCGGCCAGGGCAGGTGCCCCGCCTGGGTCAGGCGGCGATAGCCCAGGTGCAGGCGGCGCGCGGCGAAGCTGGTCGAAACGGGCAGCAGTCCGGCCATGCAGTGGGCGTGCCCGTCGCTGTCGGTCAGGCTCTCCCCCAGGACCATGTAGCCACCGCATTCGCCATAAATGGCTTTCCCCGCCCTGGCGGCGCGGCGTAGCCCGTCCATGAAACGGGTGCTCGCGGCCAGACGGCCCGCATGCAGTTCCGGGTACCCGCCGGGCAGCAGGATGAAATCGGCCCCCGTGTCAGGGGACTGATCGGCGAGGGGGGAGAAGGGCAGGATCTCCGCCCCCGCGTCGCGCCAGTGCTGCAGCAGATGCGGATACATGAAACAGAAGGCCGTATCCTGCGCCAGTGCGATCCGCTGGCCCGGCGGCGGCAGCATCTGCGCCGGTGCATCGGGGGGCGGCAGGGGTGTCGCCAGCGCCAGCAGGTCCGCCGACGGCACCGCCGCGTACACGGTCCCGGCCAGCAATGACAGTCGTGTTTCGAGGTCCGGCAGTTCCGCCGCCGGCACCAGTCCCAGATGGCGTGACGGCAGTTCGATACCATTCTGGCGCGGCACCGTTCCCAGCACCGGGATGTCCAGATGTTTCAGGGCCGTCGTCAGGATGTCGGCGTGTCGCGCGCTGCCCACGCGGTTCAGGATCAGGCCGGCGATGCGGGTGTCGCTGCGATGGCGGCTGAAACCCTCCACCAGTGCCGCCACAGACTGCGCCTGACGCGCCACATCGACCACCAGCACCACCGGCAGATCCAGCGCCGCCGCCAGGTCGGCGGTGGAGCCGGTGCCATCCGCACCGCCGTCGAACAGGCCCATCACGCCCTCCACCAGCAGCAGGTCGTGGCCCGCCGCCTGCCGTGCCGCGAGCGCCCGCAGGGTTGCGGCGTCCATGGCCCAGGGATCGAGATTGACGGAGTCCTGTCCCAGGACCGCCGCATGCAATGTCGGGTCGATGTAGTCGGGGCCGCACTTGGCTGCGGCAACCTTCACGCCTGCCTGTTTCAGCGCGCCGAGCAGTCCGGCGGTGAGGCTGGTCTTGCCCGCGCCGGAATGCGGTGCCGCCAGTATCAGCCCGCGCGCCAGGTCCCGGCTCACCCGGACTGCCGGTCGCGCCGACCCAGCCTGTCGGTGATCACGGAGGGGTCGGCGAACTGTCCGTCGATCCAGTTCAGGGCGGATCGCATGCCGACCACCCCGCCGACGACGACCAGCGCCGGGGGCTTCAGCCCCTCCCGCTCCACCGTCGCCGCCGCCTCTGCCAGCGTGGTCTCGACGACCCGCTGTCCGGGCAGTGTCGCGTCGGTGACGATGGCGACCTGTTCACGGTGATCCCGGCCCCCGGCGATCAGGCTGTCGGCGATCTGCGCCAGATGTTTCACCGCCATGTACATGACGATGACGGGGGAGCCCTTCGCGATGGCATGCCAGTCGACCTTCGACGGGGTCAGCCCGTTCTGGTCGTGCCCGGTCAGAAAGGTGACCGACTGGTTCACGTCGCGGTGGGTGACGGGAATGCCGGCATAGGCCAGCCCGCCGACACCTGCCGTCACGCCGGGAATGATGCGGAACGGGATGCCCGCCTCCACCAGTGCCAGCGCCTCTTCACCGCCGCGCCCGAAGACGAAGGGGTCACCCCCCTTCAGCCGCAGCACCCGCTTGCCGGCCTGCGCCAGCGCGATGAGGCGGAGCGTGATGTCACGCTGCTTCGGGGACGGCTTGCCGCCGCGCTTGCCCGCGAACTCGATCAGGGTGCCGGTGCGCGCCCAGCCGAGGATGCGCGAATCGACCAGCGCGTCATAGACGATCACATCCGCCTGCTGCAGCGCCGACAGGGCGTGCAGGGTCAGCAGGCCGGGGTCGCCCGGCCCGGCACCGGCCAGCCAGACCCAGCCGGGCTGAAACACCGGCCAGTCGCCACCGGGTGGCAGGGTGATGTCGTTCGATCGGTCCATGCATTCTTCTAGCACGATGGTCGCGGCAGGGAAGTCTGTCCTGGCGTCACGGACTGCTTTCCCGGCGACCTCGTGTCATGCCCGGAGAAATGCGTGTGGGTGATGACAGGTGCGCCGCTGCGTGCTTCCCTTTCCGTATCTGGATTCGGGGGAGGGTGTCGCGCATGGCGGATCGTATCGGTTTCATCGGACTGGGGGCCATGGGTGGCCCCATGGCGGCCAATCTGGCCCGCAAGGGACACGACATGACCGTCTATGACACGGATATCGCGAAGACCGTGCCACTGGCCGAACTCGGCGCCTCGGTCGCAGGATCGGTGGCGGAACTGACCGCGGCGGTCGATCTGGTGATCACCATGCTGCCCGATTCACCGGATGTGGAGGCGGTGCTGCTCGGCCCCGGCGGCGTGCGGGACAGCGGGCGTCCGGACATGGCCGTGATCGACATGTCGACCATCGCACCCGCCACCACGGATCGGCTGTTCAGCGCCCTGACGGAGGCTGGGATCGGCTTTGCCGACGCGCCGGTGGGGCGGCTGGTGGCACACGCGATCCGGGGTGAATCGCTGTTCATGGTCGGCGCCTCCGGCAATGACTTCGGGCGCGTGAAGCCGGTGCTGGAGGGGATGGGAACCACCATTCACCACTGCGGCGGCCCGGGCAGCGGCATCCGCACCAAGCTGGTCAACAACCTGATCGCCATCTCCGTCTGTCAGGTGAATGCGGAGGCGGTGACGCTGGCGCAGGCCTTCGGGCTGGATATCCGTTCGACCCTGGATGTAATCAACGGCACCACTGCCACCAATGGCCATCTGGTGGGCGCCTGGCCGAACAAGGTGCTGGTGGATGACACCCATCCCGGCTTCCGCATCCGGCTGGCCCACAAGGACGTGGCGCTGGCACTGGACGCGGCGAAGGAGGCGGGAATTCCGATGATCGCCGGTTCCGCCGTGGCGCAGGCGCTGACGGCGGCGAAGGGCACCGCAGGCTTCGGGGAGCGGGACTTCTCGGCGCTGCTGGATTTCGTCTCCGGCATGGCCGGGATCAAGCCGCCCCGGTTCGACACATGACGGCACTGGCGGAGCGGCTGGTCGCGGCGCTGCGGCAGCGCGGCACCCGCCACATCTTCGGCGTGCCCGGCGGTGGCTCCAGCCTCGACCTGATCGAGGCCTGCGGACGTCTGGGTGTCGAATTCGTGCTGACCCGAAGCGAGACCTCCGCCGTGCTGATGGCTGCGGCCTCGGGCGAGCTTTCCGGTGCGCCCGGTGCCGCCCTGACCGGTGTCGGGCCGGGGGCGGCGGCGGCGATGAACGGCATGGCCTATGCCTCGCTGGAGCGGTCGCCGCTGGTGCTGCTGACCGACAGGATCGAGCCGACAGCCGCGCGTCCGACCTGGCATCAGATCTATGACCAGCCTGCCGGGTTCACCCCGGTGTCCAAGGCCGCGCGCTGGATCCGGCCTGACACGGCCCCGGATGAAATCGCCGCGTTGCTGGACCTGCCGACGCAGGAGCCGCAGGGTCCGGTGCATCTGGACATGGTCGCGGCGGAGGCCGGGATCGATGCCCCCGCTGTTCCCCCTGCCGCGACCGTACCTGTTTCAGGCACGGTGCCTGAAAGCCTGAGACAGCGTATCGCCGGGGCCAGGAAGCCGGTGATGATCGTCGGCCTGCAGGTCCGGCACCTGGGCGATGAAACACGTGCCCTTGCCCATGCGCTCCGGGCGGCCTGCCTGACGACCTACAAGGCCAAGGGCGTGATTTCCGATCATGATCCCCTGCTGGTGGCGCAGTTCACCGGCGGCACGGCGGAGGCCGCGGCCCTGTCCGCCGCCGACCTGATCATCATGGTCGGACACGATCCGATCGAGATGATTCCCGGCGTCTGGAGTTACGCGGCACCTGTCGTCGCGCTGTCGACCTGGGACTGGGCGGCGGCGGGGGGCTATCCGAAACCCGAACAGATCGCCGTTGGCGACCTGCGGCAGATGCTGGCCGAAACGACCCCGGCATCGCCCGGCCCCGGATGGGACCATGACGAACTGGCCCGGTTGCGCGCCGCCTATCGCAGCCGCATCGCCTACCCGGATGTCGAGGGAATCTCCCCCGATTTCGTCATTGATGACGTACAGCGCGCCGCTGCCGCGGGCACCCGGCTGACCGTCGATGCCGGGGCGCACATGTTCCCGACCCTGGCGCGCTGGATGGCGGACGAACCATGCGGCGTACTGAAATCGAACGGCCTGTCCACCATGGGCTATGCGCTGCCCGTGGCCATTGCCAGCGCCCTGCACGAACCCGACCGGCCGGTCGTCGCGGTCACCGGTGACGGCGGCATGATGATGTGCCTGCCGGAGCTGGCCACGGCGGCGGAGCACGGGCTGGATATCACCGTCATTGTCCTGAATGACGCCATGCTGAGCCTGATCGACGTCAAGCAGCGCAAGCAGCAGCGCCCGCAGGCCGGTGTCGCATCCCGCCCCGTCGATTTCGCCATGATGGCACAGGCGCTGGGTTGCCACGGGGCCACCGTGCGCAGGTCGGAGGAACTGGCGCGGGTGCTGGAGAGCGCTTCCCGGATCTCCGGCCCGCGACTGATCGACGTGCATATCGATCCCGGCGGCTATGATGCCCAGCTTGATGCCATGCGCGGATGAGGTCGGGCCCGTTGCCCGGTCATCCTGCGCCGGGCTTGAGGATGGTCGTCCTGAACGCCCCGGATTCGCGGCGTTCGGCGGCGTTGGCGACGGCTTCGTTGACCTGGTCCAGTCCGAAGACATCCATTTCCTGACCGCCGATCTGCAACTGACCCGACCGGATCATGCTGGCCAGTGCCTGCGGCGCGTCGCGCGGATACATCCAGACGCCATGGATCGTGATGCAGTTCCGCATGATCCAGTTGTAGCGCAGTTGCAGGGGGGCACCCCCCATCATGTTGATCCCGCCCATCAGAACGACACGGCCGTAGGGCCTGACGGTCATGATGGCCGCGCGTGCCTGTTCGCTGCTCGCCATGGGCGGCAGGATGTCGAAGACGAGATCGATCGGTCCCGGCGCTGCGCGCAACATGGCGGCATGGTCGTCTTCCTCTGTCCCGCTCAGCGCGACGCAGCGCACCCGCGATCCGAACTGCTCCTCCAGGGTCTGCAGGACCTGCCGGTTCCGGCCGGTCGCGATGACACAGCCCGCCCCCATCGCCAGGGCGACCGCCACCGCGGCCCTCCCGAAATTACCTGTAGCGCCACTCACCAGCACGGTCTCGCCAGCTTTCAGCCCGCCCTGCGCCAGACCGCCGTAGGGAACCAGACAGGTGCCGAGCCAGCACCAGGCCGCGGCTTCGGCTTCGGCTATGGGACCGATCGGCACGGCGTTCTCGGTCGGGACCCGGACCTGTTCGGCCCAGGCGCCGTTGCCGTAGTATTCCTGCAGCCGCGAACCGCCCTCGTC
Source organism: Minwuia sp. IMCC3009 (assembly GCF_029909415.1). Classification (GTDB taxonomy): domain Bacteria; phylum Pseudomonadota; class Alphaproteobacteria; order Minwuiales; family Minwuiaceae; genus Minwuia. Next base: position 3,505,933 of record NZ_CP123781.1, on the reverse strand, counting down.
TCTCGCACTCAGCCCCTGCAGGGTGATGTCCGGGCTCAGCGCATCATCCCGTGACCGCACGGTCGGATCACAGTAGACCCAGTCCCCGACTGCCAGACGCGTGGCGTCAGGACCCGTCCTCCGCACACGACCGATGGCGCCCGGGCCGGGTATCACCGGCAGTTTCAGGACATACCCCCGCTCACCGCTCAGCACATCCTTCGCATAGGCCAGGACCCGTGTTGCAACCACATCGACGATGACCTCGCCGGTGCCGAGTTCCGGTGTGGGTACCTGTTTGACGACAAGGGGCTGGCCGAATGCTTCCAGGACTGCTGCACGCATGATCGTTCTCCATGTTGCGGTTTCGGGAGCGATCATTTCAGGTGCGGACAGCATTGTTCAGGGATGGTATTATCATAGGACAGACAATGCCATGCAGCGCGGGGAAACCACATGCCGGGAGACAGCAAGACCATCGGCGCGTTCCTGCGGTCCCGCCGCGAGCGCCTGTCGCCGCGGGTGGTCGGCCTGCCGGTGGGGGCGCGACGGCGGACACCGGGGCTGCGGCGGGAGGAAGTGGCCGAACTGGCCGGCATCAGCGTTGACTGGTACGTGCGCCTGGAACAGGGCCGCAGTGTCACCCCGTCGCTGCAGACGGTGAATGCGATCGCCCGGGCCCTGAAGCTGGATCCGATGGAATGCGCGCACTTTCAGGAACTTGCACTGCAGGGCCAGCGGCGACAGTTCGAGCGCGAACAGGTTCCGGCGGAAATCCAGCGCATGATCGACAGGATGAACCTACCCGCATACGTCACCGGGCGCCGGTGGGACCTGCTGGCCTGGAATGACGCTGCGGACGCGTTGCTCGGTCCGTTTGACGCCATCCCGGAGGCGGATCGCAATATCCTGCTGATGATGCTGACGCGGCCCGGGGCGCGCACGCTCTTCGGTGAGGGTTGGGAGGGGGAGGCACGGCGCATGATCGCCCGCTTCCGGGTCACACATGATTTCTGGTCATGGGATCCGGCCTTCGTCGATCTGCTTTCCCGGCTGCGCGAGGGGTGTGCCGAGTTCCCCGGCTGGTGGGAGTCCCATGAACTTCACGACCAGGCCGGGGGCGTCAAGACGCTCAGCCATCCAGGGGCCGGCGCCGTAACCTACGAATTCAACGCGTTCCAGGTGAGCAATGATCCCTCGCTTCGCCTTGCGATCTACACCGCGCTCGAAACGGGGCGCTGACCCCCGGGTCCGTGACCGTCGGACCGGGTGAGTGCCATGCGTGATCGCGGCCATGGCTGGCAAGGCGGCGGAAATTGTGTAGACAGTTCCGGGAACCACAATCGCGGCCCCGAGGGAGTCCCAAGCCATGCGTGATCTGCAACAGCCCGGCCGTTCGGTCGTTCATGCCACCAACGGTGCGGCGGCGACGTCACACCCACTCTCCACCCTGGCGGCGATGGAGATCCTGCAGGCGGGGGGCAATGCCATTGATGCGGCGGTCGCGGCCTGCGCCGTGCAATGTGTGGTGGAGCCCATGTCCACGGGTATCGGCGGCGATTGCTTCGTGCTGCTGCAGAAGGGGGCGCAGGGGCCGGTGATCGGCCTGAACGGTTCCGGCCATGCACCGGAGGGACTGACCGCCGACCATCTGCTGGGGCAGGGGATCAGCCAGATCGGGCTGGAGAGCCCGCATTCGGTGACCGTCCCCGGTGCCGTTGATGCCTGGTGCCGCCTGCTGGACGATCACGGCAGCATGGGCATCGACCGGGTGCTGCAGCGCGCCATCCACTATGCCGCGGAGGGCTTCGCCATCACCCCGCGCGTCTCCGTCGACTGGTCGCGCAACGTCAAACGCCTCAGCGGTGACGCCAATTCCACGGCCCAGTACCTGCGGAACGGCGCAAGCCCGAAGGCCGGCGAGACCTGGAAGTCCCCGGAACTGGCGGAGACGCTGAAGCGCATCGCCGCGCAGGGGCGTGACGGGTTCTATACCGGTCCCGTCGCCGACGATATCGTCAGCTATCTCAACAGCATCGACGCCACCCACACGCTGGATGATTTCATCGCCCAGCGCTGCGAATACGTCGATCCGATCTCCAGCGAATATGCCGGGCGCCAGATCACCGAGATCCCGCCCAACGGCCAGGGCATCACGGCGCTGCTGATGCTCAACATCCTGAAGGGCTATGACCTGTCGGCCTATGGCCCGGTCAGTGTCGAGCGGCTGCATATCGAGGCGGAAGCGACACGTCTGGCCTTTGCCGCCCGCGACCAGCACGTGGCCGATCCGCGCCAGGCCGATGTGCCGGTGGAGATGCTGCTGTCCGGTGAGTTCGCCGATGAACTGAGGAACCGGATCTCGCTCAGCCGTGCCATGCCCGACGACGACCAGGCGACCGGGCCGCAGTATCGCGACACGGTCTATCTGACGGTGGTGGACCGGGACCTGAACTGCGTCTCATTCATCAACTCGATCTATTTCGCCTTCGGATCCTGCAAGACCGCTCCGAAATCGGGCGTGCTGCTGCAGAACCGGGGCGCGGGCTTTGTCGTGAAACCCGGCCACCCCAACTGTGTCGCCCCGCGCAAGCGCCCGATGCACACGATCATCCCCGGCATGGCATTGAAGGACGGGCGCTGCGAGCTTTCCTTCGGCGTCATGGGCGGCGGCTATCAACCGGTCGGCCATGCGCACGTGCTGACCAATATCTTCGACTATGGCATGGACGTGCAGGAAGCCATCGACTGCCCCCGCGCCTTCCATGTCGGCGGCAAGCTGGATGTGGAACGCAGCCTGCCGCGGGACGTGGTGGAGGGCCTGGCCTCCCTCGGCCATGAAACCAACGTGCCGGAGATGCCGTGGGGCGGCGGTCAGGCGATCATGATCGACTATGCCAACGGCACCCTTGCCGCCGGTTCCGATCCCCGCAAGGACGGCATGGCCATGGGGTACTGATGGCGAAGTCGTCCTGATACTCTGACCGTTCCGCTGCCTGACTTGTCTGCTGACCGGGCCTCCCCTCTCCCCCTCCCGGCCACCCACGCAAGTATCCTGAAATGGGTGGCCGGGAGGGGGAGAGGGGAGGCCCGGTCAACGCAAGAGACCCGAGAGGGGTGGCACGGTCCACGGAAAACCTCCTCCCACCACGGAGTCACATCACATGACGAAGACAGTACTGCTTGCCGGCTGGGTCTCGAAGGGCAGGGGCCCGGCGCTGAAGGCCGCGCTGACCACCGACTGGATCATCGAGGCCTGTGACCCGGCGGAGGAGCTGGAGCGGTTCCGGGAACTGGCACCGAAGGCGGATGCCATCGTCGGCGGGCACATCAATACGCCCTGGCCCGCGACGCCGGACCTGAAGCTGTTCCAGATCCCCTTCACCGGCTTCGATTTCCTGTCACCGGAGAAGCTGCCGAAGGGCACCTATTGCTGCAACACCTACGAGCATGAAACCGCCATCGCCGAATATATCCTGCTGTCCATGCTGGAGTGGGAGATCGGCCTGCGCCACACCGACCGCAAGTTCCGGCAGGTCGGCTGGGACGGCAAGGGCGCGGCGCAGGGGCCGGTGCATGGCGAAGTGCGCGGCAAGACCGTCGGCATCATCGGCTATGGCCACATCGGGCGGGAGGTCGCGATCCGCGCCCGCGCCTTTGGCATGAAAGTGACCGGGGTCGGGCGACGGGAGATGGAAACCCCGGCGGAGATCGACCGCTACGAGACCGTCGGCAGCGGCCTCGAACGGCTGCTGGCGGAAAGCGACTACGTGGTTGTCTGCTGCCCGCTGAATGACGACACGCGTGGCATGATGAACGCCGAACGCTTCGGCCAGATGAAGCCGACCGGCCTGATCATCAATGTGGCGCGCGGCCCGGTGCTGGAGGAGGAGGCGCTCTACAACGCGCTGGCCACGAAGCAGATCGGCGGCGCCGTGATCGACGTCTGGTACCAGTATCCGAACGCGAAGGAGAAGGATCCGTCGCCCACGCGCTTCCCCGTCCAGGATCTCGACAACCTGATCATGACGCCGCACAACTCCGGCTGGACCCAGGAACAGATCGACCGCCGCTGGACCTTCGTCGCTGCCAACCTGGACCGGCTGGCCCGTGGCGAGCCGCTGCAGAACGTGGTGTTTCAGGGCACGCGGGAAGACTGATCCGGCGCTGTTCGGGCCGCGATCAGCCCCGGCGCGCGGAGCAGTTGCGCCGCGCCCGGCCTTCGGCTAGGTTCCGCCGTCCGCGGGCGGCACCAGACCGTCCGAGACCAGCGCCGACCGGCCCGCCGCCCCCAGGGTGACAGCCGCCGGCGCATCCGCGGAGAGGTGCCGGAGTGGTCGAACGGGGCGGTCTCGAAAACCGTTGTACTGGTGACAGTACCGAGGGTTCGAATCCCTCCCTCTCCGCCATCAAGTCTTTGTTTTTGTTGATATATTTATATTATCATGGGCCGCCTCCCGAACCCCCCGGCTTCCGCCGGGCTCCGCGCCTTGATACCCCCAACTGCGAACCCGAGAACGCATTGGTGCGTCGATTCTCCACGCGCCCGGGTCGCTTTTCTCTGCCGGCGTTTCAGCGGTTCGCTTTGGTGTTTGGGCGAATGTGGCTCAGTTGAAGCCCAGCATCGCCCGCTGATCATCCCAGTGCAGCGGCAGGTCGATGCGCTTGATCAGCGTCTCGGCGGTGAGTTCCGGCGGCTGTCGCCCGGCCAGGATCGCCTCGGTGATGTCGGGTGCAAGGAATGCCAGCGGCAGGACCTGGCTGATGTAGCGGTCACTGACACTTTCTAATCGGGCGATGTCCGAGAGGGTAGCCACCCGGCCCTGCTTGAGGTCGTCGAACCAGGCATGGGCCTGCACCACGCAGCGGATGAGGCGTTGGTCCGGATTTGCCGGTGCCTCTCCCTTGTCGGGTCCATCAAGCACCAGCCGCATCTCGACGCCGCGCTTTCGGATGCAGGTCGGGATGTGGTGGGTGATTGTGGTGTCGGGCAGTTCGGTCATCGATGACAGGTCGAGCGTGATCTCGATCCGGTCGCTGCCGAGCACGACACGGTCCACGAGAACGTGAGGATGATTCCTGATTCCGATAGAGCTTGGATGGCTGGTGGCGTTCCCCGTGCCCGGGTTGGTGCTTTCGGAGACCTTGCCCAGTAGCGCGCCGATCCGGTCTGCGGGGATGCCGCTATCCCGCGCAGCCTCTGCCAGCCGTGCCGGGTTGCTGATCAGTGCAGTGATGGCATCAGCGGTGATCCGCTCGATCTCCCGTGCCGGGAGTCTCCAGCCGCTATCGGTGGTGCCCTCCCCCACGGTGCCATTCACCAGGTGCCGTGAGACGTAATAGCGATACCGCCTGCCGGACTTCACCGCATGACTGGGTGTCAGGGGACGGCCATCGGAATCGAACAGCTTGCCCATCAGCGGGCTGAGTTCCGTCCTGCGGGTGGGAATGCAGCGCTTCCTGCCCCGGTTGGCGGTCAGCATCTGCTGCACCGCTTCCCACGTGGCCCGGTCGATGATGGCCGGATGCAGCCCCTCGTGTATTTCGCCCTTGTGGGCAATGCAGCCGACATAGAGCGGATTGCCCAGCAGCTTGTAGATGTAACCCCGCGACAGCGGACGCCCGCCACCTGACCGCTTCGATGCGGGTGCATCGTTCTCTCTCGGCCCTTCCGCCTTGTCCTCGCTTTCACCAACTCCCCTGCGCCTGACCTTGGTGGTGAGCCCAAGGGCATCGGCAGCTTGCTTCACATGCCTGACGTTCCCCAGTTCGAGATAGAGCTCGAAGACCTTCCTGACTGTTCCTGCTTCCTCCTCGTTGATGGTGAGGGTCCTGCCCTCGGGCTCGTAGCCCAGCGGCACGAAGCCGCCCATCCACATGCCCTTGCGCTTGGAGGCCGCGATCTTGTCGCGGATCCGCTCGCCAGTGACCTCGCGCTCGAACTGGGCGAAGGACAGCAGCATGTTGAGTGTCAACCGTCCCATGGAGGTGGTGGTGTTGAACTGCTGGGTAATGGAGACGAAGGAGACATCATGCGCATCCAGCACATCGACGATGCGCGAGAAGTCCGCCAGTGAGCGGGTCAGGCGGTCGACCTTGTAGACGATGATGGTGTCGATCTTCTGTGCCTCGATATCCGCCAGCAGGCGGGCCAGGGCCGGACGGTCCATGGTGCCGCCGGAGAAGCCACCGTCATCATAGAGGTCGGGCAGCAGCTTCCAGCCTTCGCCGGCCTGACTGCGGACATAGGCCTCGCAGGCTTCGCGCTGGGCATGCAGGGAGTTGAAGTCCTGCTCCAGCCCGTCCTCGGTGGACTTACGGGTATAGACCGCACAGCGCCGGACTGAACTCTCGTTCCTTCTTCTCGTGCTGCCCTTACCACCAGTGACCGTCATGGGTTCTGTCCCTTCAGGCCGAAGAACAGGGGACCGGACCAGCGGGTTCCGGTGATCTCGCGGGCGACGGCGGAGAGGGAGCTCCATTCCCGGCCGCGGTACTGGATGCCCTTCTCGAGGATGATCACCTCGTGGGTGACGCCCTGCCAGTCACGCAGCAGGCGGGTGCCGGGCTTGATGGTCACGCCGGGTGCTGAACGATGCTGGTCACCGGCTACTGCAGAAGCCTTGCCGTCACGCATGGACCTGGCCGCCCGCGCCAGCTGACGGGCCAGTCCAGCGGGCATGCCGCCAGAAGCCTGTAATTGCATCTCGTGCGCCAGGGCACGCACAAGGACATCCCGGCGCATGTACTTCGGCGGTGGATGGCTGAAGGCATCTTCCCAGCGTTGCTTCAGGTCCAGCTTGGACAGGTCTGACAGGACTTCGAGATCTACATGCGAGACCTTGCCCTGCCGCTTTGCCGACCGCCTGCTCATGGGAGGATCCGATAGACACGGCCACGGCCTTCTATCGTCTCAGACACCACGGTGAGGCCGAGCTTCTTGCGGACAATGCTGCTGATGGCGCCACGCACGGAGTGCGACTGCCAGCCGGTGGCCTGCACCAGTTCGTCGAGGCTGGCACCACCGTCGCGTCGGAGCAGGTCGACCAGCAGGGACTGGCGGGTGCCGGGGCGGATGGTGTTCTTGCCACCAGCTCGACCCGATGCTGCCCGCTCACTGGTCGCCGCGACACCAAAGCAAGGGTGCTTGGTATCAGCATCTTGCGGAGGTTCTGCGCCAGAGGCGTCAGGCACGGAGCCACTGGGGGAGCCGGCCCCCACCTCTCCAGTGCTGGTACCCTCGTCTTCGTCGGCATCGACACCGATGACTTCGAGGCCGGTGCGGGTGATGGCAAGGGCAAACCTTTTCCCATCCTCATCACAGCGCCAGACCCGGTCTTGGCCGTAACAGGCACCAATTTGATCAGAACCGGTAGCATGCAATCCGGCGCCTGCAGTCCCTGCTGCTTGCAGGGGACGCTCCTCGATCAGGCCCTTGCGAAGCAGGCTCGAGAGCACCGACGCGATGGCGCCTCCGTTGATGGTCAGGCAGTCGGGTAATGGCAGGATGGAGCCATCCTCTGCCTGCGCGGCGTTCGACAGGATGACGAGTTGGGTGTCGGTGAGGTGGGACATGAAAGCCTCCCTGGGTCATGGAGGCGGTTCGATCGGCGGGACCCGATTGTCAGCCGATACGCCTCCCACGACCCAAGGCCCTGCCGATCGGTCGGCTAGGGCCGGCGGAGAATGTCATGCGATGAGCCTGGGGGGCTCACAAAGCGATCAACTCCGCAGGACAAGCAATGCTTGCCTGAGTGTGACAGTCCAGACCGAAATTCAGTTCGGTGAGACAGGCAGGGATGCTGATTTGCCAACAATGATTTGAGGTCACTCGGCAATCGGCACGTGAACCGCCCCGGGATTGCCGGAGGCCGTTTGGTTTGAGTTACGCCGCCACGCTCTGTTCGTCCAGCATGGCGTAGTATCGTTGTTCGGCTTCAGCAGGCGGGATGTTGCCGATCGGCTCCAGCAGTCGCCGGTTGTTGAACCAATCCACCCATTCCAGAGTGGCGAACTCTACGGCCTCGAACGATCGCCATGGTCCGCGGCGGTGAATCACCTCGGCTTTGTAGAGGCCGTTGATGGTCTCGGCGAGGGCGTTGTCATAGCTGTCGCCGACGCTCCCTACCGACGGCTCGATCCCAGCCTCGGCCAGCCGCTCCGTGTATTTGATCGAGATGTACTGGCTTCCCCGGTCGCTATGATGGGCCAGGCCACTGCGATGTGTAGGCCGTCTGTCGTGAAGCGCCTGTTCCAGGGCGTCGAGCACGAAGTTGGCGTGCGCCGTGCGACTGACGCGCCAGCCGACGATGTATCGGGCGAAGACGTCGATCACGAACGCCACATAGACGAAGCCCGCCCAGGTGGCGACGTAGGTGAAGTCGGAGACCCACAGCCGGTTGGGAGCCGGAGCCTGGAACTGTCGATTGACCTGATCGAGCGGGCACGGCGCCCCCTTGTCGCCGACCGTCGTCCGGATCGTCTTGCCGCGAATGACGCCCTGAAGCCCGAGCTCCCGCATCAAACGAGCGACGGTGCAGCGGGCGACGTCATGACCCTCGCGCCGGAGCTGCCGACATACCTTCCGCACGCCGTAAACGCCGAAGTTCTCTTTGAAGACCCGGCGGACCTCGATCTTCAACGCGAGATCACGCCTCGCACGCTCAGACAGCAGCGACGGATCGCGTCGCCGGGCCAGGTGATCGTAGTAGGTGGAAGGGGCAATCGGCAGCATCCTGCAAATCGGCTCGACCCCGAACTCCGCCCGATGACCGTCGATGAAGGCGATCATCGCTTGAGTGGGCGGTCGAGCTCCGCCTGGGCGAAATATGCTGACGCCTTCCGCAGGATCTCGTTGGCCTGCCTGAGTTCACGGTTCTCCCGTTCCAGAGCCTTCAGCTTCTCGGTGACATCACTCGGGACGCCGGCGACAACCCCGTTATCGATCTCGGCCTTCTTGACCCACCCCGACAGCGTCCAGGGCGCACAGCCGATCTTGCCCGCAATGGAGGTGATCGCCGCCCACCGAGACGGATACTCGTCCCGGTGCTCCCTCACCATCCGAACGGCTCGCTCGCGCACCTCAGGTGAAAACTTGTTCGTGGTACTGCTCATGATGGCCCCTTCTTCTCAGGAGTTGGGGCCTCCGGCAATCCCGGGGCGGTTCAGACATCGATATGAGCCTTGGCTTCAAGCTGTAGATCACGCTTCTTTGGATCGTCGCTGTAGTCATCATTCAGGGCGCGTTCAATTTCGATCGGGTGCGTGTTGTGACCTTCAATCAGATTGCTGTAGTAGCAATTCATCGACCGGACGAGATCTGAAAGAGCGCTTGCGACTCCCGCTGGAAGCGCGCTTCTAAGCCGTGTCGAACGCTCAGTCAGCGTGAGAGCGAGGTCAGCGAGTTTGTCCCTGTGCATGCCGCTCTCGCGCACCAGCAGAGGTTCAATCAGGGCGACGGATTCACCGTCATCTTTCTCACCAATTTTGTCCGCTTCTTTGTCCGAGTCTTTTTTGCTCATATATTGAATAATATCAGAATATTAGATTGCATACTATAGGATCACATTCCTGAATTTTGTCCGCTTTAGTGTCCGGCAAATACCTCTCACTTACCCACAACGATACCCATATTTACCCAAATGGGTGCGCGCTAGACAGTAGCGTTGACAGGCATCGAAAATGCATGCGCAAAAACACTGTGCTTCGGTGAGACCATCTCCCGTTCATGCGTCAGGGTAGCTGGAATAGATCGTCGTCGTACCGTCTTTCAGGATCAGGAAAACGTCGTAGGCTTCACGCTCATCCTCCGGCCCCATCCCCGGCGAGCCATAGGGCATTCCCGGAACAGCAAGGCCAATCGCATCGGGGCGCTCACTGAGAAGCCGTCGAATGTCCGCCGCCGGTACGTGGCCTTCAATCACATATCCTGCGACCATACCGGTATGACAGGAGATCATTTCCTGCGGCACGCCGCTGTCCAGCTTGTGCCGAATTAGCATTCCCGGAAGCATGTCCTGGCTTGTTGTTGCAAAACCGTTTTGCTCTAGATGCTTGATCCACAGGATGCAGCAACCGCAACCACGCGTCTTGGCCACGTCAATCGTAATCGCTTCGGCAAGCGCATGTGATGTCGGCAACATCACGAGCGTCAAGGCGGCGGCAAGGATGAAAGATCTTCTGGGTAGCAGATGCTGAATCATTTTCGGCCTCGTCCTTTATCTCACGCAGACCAGCACATTTGCTCGCCTGCCGGTTATCCTGCTTTGGAAGTCTCCGTTCCATCCGACTAATTCCCGCAATGTCAGTCGCGACATCGCTAGTCCGATCAAAAGAAGCGCGGAACTTCGGATTTGTAATCCCTGTATTCCTGTCCGTATTGCATTTCCAGCCATGGCTCTTCGACGATCGGTGCCAGAAGATACATCAGCGCCCAGGCTGACAGAAGGATCGCAACGGAGGTCTGGAAAGAGATCAGCGCCCAACCTGCGATACCAATCCAAGTCGCCACATAGACAGGATTACGGCTACTTGCGAACCAGCCTTTTGTTTTCAATCCCTGCTTTTCGCCAAACGCGTTTCGCCATCCCATGCTGAAGGTGATCCTGAAAGCCAGTCCAAATCCGATGATCAGAGGTGGTTCGGTTCGTTTGAACAGTTTCGAGCCGTTTCTTAGGTGGATTTTCCGCTTGGTTATGCCGCCACCGGGATTGGTTGCAACTTGATGTGATATGCCTGATCGGGCGTTTGCCCTTCCAGCGATGAATGCGGTCTCCTTGTGTTGTAGAAGGCCAGGTATCGGTCGATGCCCTGTCGGGCGGCTGACACGCTTTCATAGGCGTGCAGATAGACCTCCTCGTATTTGACGCTGCGCCAGAGCCGTTCGACAAACACGTTATCGCGCCAAGCGCCCTTGCCATCCATGCTGATCTGGATGTCGGCGTCCTTCAGCGCCTTGATGAAGTCAATGGACGTGAACTGTGATCCTTGGTCCGAGTTCATGATCTCCGGCTTGCCATATCTGCGCAGGGCATCATTCAAGGCCTCCAGACACGGCGCTGTTTCCAGCGTCACCGACAGCCGCCAGGCCAGAACCTTGCGGCTGAACCAGTCCAGAACGGCGACCAGATAGACGAACCCTCGGGCCATGGGAATGTAGGTAATATCCATGGCCCAGACCTGATTGGGCTGCGTCACGGCCAGCTTGCGCAGCAGGTAGGGATAGATCCTGTGACCGGGCGCAGGCTTGCTGGTGTTCGGTCTGCGATAGAGCGCCTCAATGCCCATCGTTTTCATGCAGGTTGCCACGTGCAGCCGCCCGGCCGTGAAGCCTTCCTGCCGCAGCAACCCTTTCATCATACGGCTGCCCGCGAACGGGTAGTCCATGTGCAACTCGTCAATTCTGCGCATAAGCTTGAGGTCCGCCGCACTGGTCGGGCGCGGCGCGTAATACAGGCTGCCCCGGCTGATCCCGAGAAGCCGGGCTTGCCGTGTCAGGCTCAGCCTGTGGTCCGGGCCCGTCATTTCCTTGCGCTCGGCAACAGACCGGCCTTGTCGAGCGCGCCCTCTAAAAAATCGTTTTCCAGCGCCAGCTGGCCAATCTTCGCGTGCAGGGACTTTACGTCGATCTGCGGCTCTTTCGCGGCCTTTGGCGTGTCATCGAAGACACCCGTTACGCCCTCAAGCAGCTGATCCTTCCACTGCTTGATCTGATTGGGATGCAGGTCGAACTGCGTCGCCAGCTCGCTCATCGTCCTGTCGCCCTTCAGCGCCGCCAATGCGACTTTCGCTTTGAAGGCAGGGCTGTGGTTCCGCCTGGGTCGTCTTGTCATCTTCGCTCCTTCGTCCCGGCAACGCTGCCGGATTGGGAGCAGAAAATCCACCTAACTCAACTGTCCAGATTTGTCGGGCCACCTCTTTCGTCCCGGCAACGCTGCCGGATTGGGAGCAGAAAATCCACCTAACTCAACTGTCCAGATTTGTCGGGCCACCTCTGGGATACCAGAAATGCAATTTGCTCAATCATTTCTGGTTCTGATCCGATTCAAGCGCACGGAGAATTTTCGGAATGGCGAACTCTTTCGGTTCGTGGGCGTCAATCGTACTGATGAACCTGCCGTCCGAGGTGAACAGGAATACGCTTGCAGTGTGGTTCATCAGATAACCATCGGAACCGGTCGAGACCTTTTCGAAAGACGCGCGGAAGCCCTCCGCGGCACGTCGTATTTGATCCGGTGAGCCTGTCCAGCCCCGGATGGCGGGATGAAAGTTCGATACATACTCCGCGAGCACTTCCGGTGTGTCGCGTTCCGGGTCAACCGTTATGAATATGGCATTCAGACGCCTGGATCTGTTCTCGATCTCTTCCAGCCAACCAGTAATGTGAATCAGAGTAGCGGGGCAAACATCCGGGCAGTAGGTGAAGCCAAAGAATACGAGGGAGGCATTGCCCATCATTGTATCGGGGCCAACCGCATTGCCATCATGATCAATCAGGCTGAAATCCATGGCAGACAAGGCCATTGGCCGTTGTCCACGCGGTTCCCGTGCGCCGGGCCCATCGACCTGCCACCACCCGACGAAAAGCGTGAGGCTGAGCACGACAAACAATCCCGCCCCGTATGCCAGGGGCTTTGCTCTGGTCATCAGTTCCCAGGTCCGCGAGAGGTAAACCCAAGTATCGGCACACGAACGACCACTCTCCCATGATCGCCGAAGTCCAGAGACAGGACATAGCTTTCGCCTTCAACCATGGGCCGCTGAAGCCTCACAAGCATGAGATGCAATCCACCCGGCTCAAGTGCGATCGTGCCGTTGGGCGGAATCTCAAGATCAGCCACCCTCGCCATGGAACTCACACCACGGTCGTTTGTTGATGTCCGATGAATCTCCGAGATTGCTGCCAGATCTGTACTGACGGTGCCAAGCGTGAGCACGTCGTCCCCATTGTTGCGGATCGTCATATAGGCGACGCCGGGCCTCTTGGTGCCGATGGAGGCGCGCGACCACGCGTTCTCGACGACCACATCGTCCGAACCGGCAAAAGCCGGAGCGCTCGAGAACACGAAAAGGAGCATCAGGTAAATCCACCTAATCTCCTTCAATGATCCAAGACAGCAAGCCATGGTCTCCAATCATCCCTTCACTGCGGCGACTTCCGTTGCGACCAGCGCCCTCAACTCTGCTTCCCCGAAGCGTTCAAGCGGCTTCCCATTGACAAAGAAAGTAGGTGTCTTCCGGACGCCAACTGTCTTCACATCAGCCAGATCCTGTTGAAGGACCCGTGTCGTCTGTGGGGCCTGCATCTGTGTCCGTGCCGTCTCTTGGTCCAAACCTGCCGAAATGGCCATTCTGTAAAGGACATCCGAGTTCATCTTGCCATGAGAAGCCCATTGCGGCTGGCTCCAGAGGATAAAATTCAGAACTTCCTCGAACTTGCCCTGAGCGCGTGCCGCTTCAAGGATACGGACGGCCACCTCGGATGTTTCACCATGAAGCGGCGTGTACCTGATGACGACTCGAACGGTATCCGCGTGCTCCTTCATGATATCTTTGACTATGGGATGAAAGGCGCGGCACGCTTCACAAGCCGGGTCGAAAAATTCTACAATTGTAACTGGCGCATCCTTCGGACCTAGAATCGGCGAATGCGGTCGGATGAGTGCCTGCGCGAATGTTGAATCGACTGTCGATACCTCAGCTGTTGATGCGGGCCTAGTGGCGTACCACGCTGCGCTACCGAAACCGGCTGCGCCCACGGCAAGAACAGATAAGATCAGTGCACGGCGGTTCATTCGGTTCTCTCCTTGAGCGAGAAAGTGGACAGCAGCGCTATCAGTGCAAAAGCAGCCGCCGCCAAGAGGGGAATCGGAATACCGAGGACGACTTGATTGTCATCAGTACATGATGGGCCGGAAGCAGTGCAGGGCTTGATGCTTTCCGGGATAACACCGACGTACAAGCCCAGATGCCAGAGGGCCACCACGCCGCCACCGATTGCCAGGACAATCCCGTAACGCCCGACCCGCGGATCTCGCCACCAGAGTCCCAGTCCGAGAACAATCACCAGAGGGAACATGAAGACCCGCTGGAACCAGCACAGATTGCACGGTGTCTGGCCCAGGACTTCTCCGATGAATAGCACTGATAGCGAAGCGGCCAGCGCCACGATCCAGGCCAGAATGAGTGCAGTTTCTCCCGAAATTCGGCGCATGAGTGTCAAAGCCTCGCTTTCAGATCGGCAAGAATTTCCTCCGCCGCCGTGCCATAAGGCCACGAATCTGCAAACCCCGCCTGAGGATCAAACAACAGGAGATGCGATGTATGGCTCATTGTGTAGCCGCCCGGCGCAGAAGCTTCTTCAATCTTCTCGTAGAAGATCGGGAAAGTTTCGGCGGTGCTGGCAATCTGGTCCGGCGTACCTGTGAGCCCAACGATGCCGGCCCCAAACAAGGGCATAAACTCAGCCAGGGCTTCCGGGGTGTCCCGCTCAGGATCGATCGATATGAAGATTGGCTGCACATCGGAAGACTGATCTCCCAGACTTTCCATGACCGCAGCAACTTCGGCCAAGGTTGTCGGGCAGATATCGGGGCAATTGGCGAAGCCGAAAAACACCAGCATCCAGCGTCCCTGATAATCCTTCTCCGTTCGAACGACACCTTGATGGTCGGTCAGTTGAAATGCTGCGCGAAAAGCCGGTTCAGCAGCTTCTTCGCGTTTCTCAATCTGCCTTATCGTTTCCCATTGAAGAGCAATGAAAGCCAGGAGGGCGACACCCGCCAGAACCCACAGAGCCCTTCGAACTATTGAAAGTCGCATACCCGTTTGCCCAAACCCAATCCGCAATTGGATGCTTGGATAAATGCTCTAGCAGCTAGAGGGTCAAGACGAAAAACACTACGGCTTCTCCAGCGCACATTTCTATAGTAGCTATAGATATCAGGAGGCTACCAATGCTCACCATCGGCAAACTTGCGAAGAAGACAGGAACCAAGGTTCAAACCATTCGCTACTACGAGCAGATTGAACTGATGCCGGAACCGGGAAGGACAGAAGGCGGTCAACGACGCTATGGGGACGCCGAGCTTGACCGCCTCTCGTTCATTCGTCACTCAAGGCAACTAGGGTTTTCGCTGGACGCCATTCGGGAGCTTCTGGATCTCAGCGACAATCCTGACCGGCCTTGCAACGAGGCCGATGCCATCGCACGCCGACAGCTCAAACAGGTCGAACAGCGACTGTCGCGCCTCGATGCCTTGCGTACGGAGCTGAAACGCATGGTTCGGGAATGCAGCGGCGGTCATACAAGTGATTGCAGGGTCCTCGAAGTGCTTCGTGATCACTCGGAATGCCTCACTGATCATCAGGATTTGAACGACTGAACACGGGGGCTGTCGAGCTGTTCCGTGTGCATTGGAACTCGCGGATGATCGATGAAACGCGGAGGCTTCATTTTTCTCTTGAACCTATAGTCACTAGAGCAATTACATTACCGCCATCGTCAAGAGAGGAGCGGTTCGATGAAGGTTCCACCGTTAGTTCAAGTTCTTGTTGCAGGAGCCTTTGCTTGGGGCCTGAGTGAAGGCCTGCCAGTCTGGCAGTTCGACGGCGCTCTGGTGACTGTTGGGGTCTGGATCGCCAGTATTGCGGGTGCCGGATTTCTGGCTATCGCACTGAACATCTTCCGTATTCAAGAGGTGGCCCGACAAATCTGGACAGTTGAGTTAGGTGGATTTTCTGCTCCCAATCCGGCAGCGTTGCCGGGACGAAGGAGCGAAGATGACAAGACGACCCAGGCGGAACCACAGCCCTGCCTTCAAAGCGAAAGTCGCATTGGCGGCGCTGAAGGGCGACAGGACGATGAGCGAGCTGGCGACGCAGTTCGACCTGCATCCCAATCAGATCAAGCAGTGGAAGGATCAGCTGCTTGAGGGCGTAACGGGTGTCTTCGATGACACGCCAAAGGCCGCGAAAGAGCCGCAGATCGACGTAAAGTCCCTGCACGCGAAGATTGGCCAGCTGGCGCTGGAAAACGATTTTTTAGAGGGCGCGCTCGACAAGGCCGGTCTGTTGCCGAGCGCAAGGAAATGACGGGCCCGGACCACAGGCTGAGCCTGACACGGCAAGCCCGGCTTCTCGGGATCAGCCGGGGCAGCCTGTATTACGCGCCGCGCCCGACCAGTGCGGCGGACCTCAAGCTTATGCGCAGAATTGACGAGTTGCACATGGACTACCCGTTCGCGGGCAGCCGTATGATGAAAGGGTTGCTGCGGCAGGAAGGCTTCACGGCCGGGCGGCTGCACGTGGCAACCTGCATGAAAACGATGGGCATTGAGGCGCTCTATCGCAGACCGAACACCAGCAAGCCTGCGCCCGGTCACAGGATCTATCCCTACCTGCTGCGCAAGCTGGCCGTGACGCAGCCCAATCAGGTCTGGGCCATGGATATTACCTACATTCCCATGGCCCGAGGGTTCGTCTATCTGGTCGCCGTTCTGGACTGGTTCAGCCGCAAGGTTCTGGCCTGGCGGCTGTCGGTGACGCTGGAAACAGCGCCGTGTCTGGAGGCCTTGAATGATGCCCTGCGCAGATATGGCAAGCCGGAGATCATGAACTCGGACCAAGGATCACAGTTCACGTCCATTGACTTCATCAAGGCGCTGAAGGACGCCGACATCCAGATCAGCATGGATGGCAAGGGCGCTTGGCGCGATAACGTGTTTGTCGAACGGCTCTGGCGCAGCGTCAAATACGAGGAGGTCTATCTGCACGCCTATGAAAGCGTGTCAGCCGCCCGACAGGGCATCGACCGATACCTGGCCTTCTACAACACAAGGAGACCGCATTCATCGCTGGAAGGGCAAACGCCCGATCAGGCATATCACATCAAGTTGCAACCAATCCCGGTGGCGGCATAACCAAGCGGAAAATCCACCTAAGAAACGGCTCGAAACTGTTCAAACGAACCGAACCACCTCTCATTGTTGTGCAATCATGGGCTGCATATCTGATCGATAAGTATCAAACACCAATTAGATATCCATGCCGTCAATCTATCACACGGTTGGTTCAGGATCGACATCCAGCTGCATTTGACGCCATTGGACCTGCATATACCAAGTGACGATGCCCTTGGTGCAATCGACGCAGACGATCGGGCGATACAAGCTGCAAAAGGGGTCAATTGTGTGATGCCACCAATTGACCTTCCTGTAAGTGGAAGGTATATTTGGGCTACATGATACGCTCTCTGCTCACGTTTGCACTGATTGCTTTGCTGATGGCGCCTCAGTTTGTCACAGCGAAGGACCATCATGATGCGATGGTCGGTGCCGCAGGTTCCGAGACGCCACAATCCGATAGCCATACATGTGCAGAAATGGATACGGATTGTGGTCAGGCGGATATCGTACTCTGCTGTGACATGATCGTGGGCCACTGTACGACCGCGATGAGCGTTCCCGGATCTATGACATTCGCGAACTTGGCGGACGGCAGCTCCGGAAATCACCTTCCCGAAGACCTTGTTCTCGACGGTCAATCTCCATCATTTGATCCGCCACCACCGCGAGTTTGAAGCTTATTCCCACGCACTGGATTGCCTGAAGAGCGCACGCTCTTTCGGGCGGTATAAGCTTGAAACAACGCGAAAGAACCAAAGATCATGAAATTTTCCCGTAAGCGCAGAGGCCTTGTGGCCCTTGCCCTCTCCACGATGCTCGTTTCGGGCATGACTCAGACAACCTTTGCCGCTGGCTCGCATGACGGCGGACATGGCGACAAGAAATCCGAAAAATCAGAAATCGGTTACCCGGGAAAGGCGTCTGCCACGACCCGCTCGATAACCGTGGAAATGTATGACACCTACTACAAGCCTGAGAAGCTTGAGATCAAGGAAGGTGAGACAGTCCGTTTCGTTGTCGTGAATAAGGGAGAACTTGTTCACGAGTTCAATATCGGAACTCCGAAATCTCATGCGGAACACCAGCCGCAGATGATGGAGATGATGGAGAAGGGGGTGCTGGAGATTGACAGGATCCGTCATGACAAGATGCAGCACGGAGAGGGCGGCATGAGCCACGATCACGCCAACAGCGCGTTGCTGGAGCCCGGGCAGTCAGCGGAGATTGTCTGGACATTCGACACAGAGGCGAAGCTCGAGTTCGCCTGCAACGTCCCAGGCCATTATCAGTCCGGCATGGTCGGACCGATCAAGCTCAACGACTGACAGGTCGAATGGAGGCATCAACATGCGTATTCGCAATCTGACTGCCGCCATTGTGGCGCTGGGGCTTTCAGCCCCGGCGCTCGCTGGCGAGTACAATCTCACAGTTGATCGTGTGGAGATCGACACCGGGAACTTCACCAAGACGGGCATCGGCTACAACGGCGCAACGCCTGGTCCGGTTCTGCGGTTCAAGGAAGGTGAAGATGTCACCATCAACGTGACAAACAACCTGTCCGAGGACACGTCTGTCCACTGGCACGGCCTGATCCTGCCTTATCAGCAGGACGGTGTCCCGGGGATCAGCTATGACGGCATCAAGCCTGGTGAAACTTTTACCTACAGGTTTCCGATCGTGCAGAACGGCACCTACTGGTTCCACAGCCATTCAGGCTTTCAGGAGCCGGACGGAGCCTATGGCGCTCTTGTCATCGAACCAAAGGAGCGCGAACCCTACAGCTATGACCGCGAGTACGTGGTCCAGTTGACAGATGCGCATCCGCATTCGGGCGACCGCATCTTGCGCAACCTCAAGATGATGCCGGACTACTACAATCGAAAGCAACGCACGTTGCTCGATTTCTTCGATGACGCCGGAGAAAAGGGCCTCGACAAGGCACTCTCGGATCGGGGCGACTGGGGCGAGATGCGCATGATGCCGACTGACATCGAGGATGTTCACGGCTACACGCCACTGATCAACGGCAAGGGACCGGATCAGAATTGGACCGGTATGTTCAAGTCTGGCGAGCGTGTACGCCTTCGCTTCATCAATTCCTCGGCAATGACCTACTTCGATCTCCGCATTCCAGGGCTGAAGATGACGGTGGTGCAAGCGGATGGTCAGAATGTTCAGCCCGTGGTTGTCGATGAACTTCGCATCGCTGTCGCTGAGACATACGATGTGATTGTCCAGCCGACCGAGGACAGGGCTTACACCATATTCGGTGAATCGATGGGGCGCACCGCGTATGCCCGCGGAACGCTGGCCTCCCAAGAGGGCCAGACAGCAGAAGTGCCGGAGATGCGCAAGGATCCGTTGCTGACCATGGCGGACATGGGGATGTCCGGAATGAATATGTCGGGCATGGACATGTCTGATGGGGGCGGACACGGCGGCCATGGCTCTGGCGGTCACGACACCCTGGCTGCCATTACCGGCGAAAGCATGGACCATTCCAAGATGGGTAATGACATGCCGAAGAAGGACGGCGGGATGGACCACTCCAAGATGGGCCATGACATGCCGAAGAAGGACGGCGGGATGGACCACTCCAAGATGGGCCATGACATGCCGATGAAGGACGGCGGGATGGACCACTCCAAGATGGGCCATGACATGCCGAAGAAGGACGGCGGGATGGACCACTCCAAGATGGGTCATGACATGCCGAAGAAGGACGGCGGGATGGACCACTCCAAGATGGGCCATGACATGCCGAAGAAGGACGGCGGGATGGACCACTCCAAGATGGGCCATGACATGCCGAAGAAGGACGGCGGGATGGACCATTCGAAGATGGGCCATGACATGCCGATGAAGGACGGCGGGATGGACCATTCGAAGATGGGCCATGGCGCAATGGCCAAGGGCGCGGACCCATTCTATGCACCTGGCAGCGGTCTGACGCCGGAAGCTGCGAATGGCGGCAAGTTCCTGTCCTACGCAGATCTCAAGGCCCAGAACCCTCTCTACGTGGATCGCCCGCCTACTAGGGAGATCAAAATGGAACTGACGGGCAACATGGAGCGCTATATCTGGTCCATTAATGGTGTGAAGTACAAAGACGCAGACCCGATTGTATTGCAGTACGGAGAGCGTGTGCGCTTCAAGTTCATCAATGGAACAATGATGACGCATCCGATGCATCTGCACGGCATGTGGTCGATTCTCGACGTCGGCGCCGGCAAATGGAATCCGATCAAGCATGTCGTCAGTGTCGCGCCAGGCACTACGGTTTACATGGAGACAGAGGTCGATGCGCCGGGTGAGTGGGCCTTCCATTGCCATCTTTCCTATCACGCTGATACCGGCATGTTCCGCAAGGTGATTGTCGAAGGCGGACCATCTGACAAGGCAGCCTCTCTGTCTGCCGATGGGAAGGGCTGATTGATGCGGAAACTTCTGAAACTGGTAACTGGCGCGCTCGTTGCTCCAGCACTGTTCATTCCGGCCTCTGCATTCGCAGAGCCAATTGTCTGGGGTATCCAGGCCGAACAGGCCGAATATCGTATCAATGAAGGGTCGGATATCTTTGCCTGGGACTTCGACGCAATGGTGGGTAGGGACGAATTGAAGTTCGTCTTTCGAAGCGAGGCCGAATATGCCATTGCCGAAGACAGTTTCGAGACGCTGGAGAACCAGCTTCGACTGCAGACTCCAATCTCGGACTTCTTTGACGCCGTGGTTGGTGTGCGATTGGATACACCGGAAGGTCCCGACCGGATCCATGGTGTGATCGGTCTGCATGGGCTGACGAAGCAGTGGTTCGAAGTCGATGCTGATCTGTTCATCTCCGACAATCCGTCTGCGCGGTTCGAAGTTGAGTATGAAGGGCTGATCACGAACCGGATCATCTTCGTGCCCAGCATCGAACTGGATATCCCGTTCACGGATGATCCGGCGGTTGGCAATGGTGCTTTCGCCCCGACGCTCGAAGTGGGCGGACGACTGAGTTACGACCTCGTTGACCGTCTGGTCTCGCCCTATGTCGGCGTTCATTACGAACGGAAGTTTGGCGCGACAGCGGATCTGGCCAGGGCCGGAGGTGAGGACGCTGGTGCGGTGTTCTTCGTGATTGGTGCACGGTTTCTCTTCTGATTTGTTCAGCCCGGTAGCGCCCATCTGCTGCCGGGCTGCACAGCTCGTGAATGCCTACGTCTTTCACATCTTTCACATCAGAATTCTTGAATCTGTTGCATGAACAATCTTGACGATGTTCTGCATTGGGCGATGACATTCATCGGGCTTCAGCTTGGTGATGGATCCCCAGTGTGGCTCCACCCTCTCTTACATGTTGTATTGATAGCTATGCCATTGGCGTTGGGGTTTCTGGCTGTTGCATTGACTGTGACAGGTATCCGCCGCCGCCTTCGCAATCGTCACATGGCACGACCTGGGCCAGATGGACTGCTATATCTCCCGACGAATGTATTCCGCTACATCATTTCGTATTCGCGAAAGGAACAGGTGGGCCTCGTACTCTTGGGGCTTCTGTCGATGCCAGTATTGTATGCAACACTGGAGCTGCCAAAGCTGATCATCAACAGTGCCTTGGCTGACGAACATGTGCCTGCGTCATTCATTGGTTACGATATCAGTCAGATTGAACACCTGTTCATTTTGTGTGGTATTTTCCTGATTGCAGTGATCGCAAACGGGTTCCTGAAATACATCATGAATGTCTTCAAGGGCCGTGTTGGTGAGCGGCTACTTCGTCGCTTGAGACTTCTGATCGTCCGGCTCTGGCGTCGTGGTCATGGCCCGACGCGACGGTCAGAGGTGATACCGCTGGTGGCGCAGGAAGTCGAACCCATTGGCGGGTTTGCATCAGACGCCTTCTCCCTGCCGATGTTTCAGGGCGGCACGTTCATTACCATTCTCGTGTTCATGTTTGCTCAGGAGCCGGTCCTTGGCGCTGCGGCGCTTGTCCTTCTGCCGGTTCAACTTTTGATCATCCCGAAGATGCAGCGCCGCCTCAATAGACTCTCCCGTCAGAGGGTGGCGGAGCTGCGGGCGCTTGGCGGTGTTCTGGGTGAGCAGGCTGCCAAAGTTGAAAGAGAAAGCACCGATCTGATTCTCGCGGCGGGATCCTTGCGGAAAATCGAAACCATTCGGATCAATATCCACAGGGCGAAGTTTTTTATGAAGGCTCTGAACAATTTTCTCACCGCTCTGACGCCGATATTTTTCTATTCGATTGGCGGCTTTCTTGTGATCAAGGGCAGCCTGACGCTTGGCGCTCTTGTGGCAGTACTCGCCGCATACAAGGACTTCTCGGCGCCGCTGAAGGAGCTCTTTGGCTACTACCAATCCATGGAAGACGTCCGAATACGCTACGAGGAGGTTCGGCGTTTTCTACTGCTCGGTGATGCCATGCATCGGGCAGACAGATTATGAATGATGCGCTCCGCTGTCCCCCGATCTTTGTTAGAGTTTTCCGCTTCTTGCTCCGCTCCAGAGCAAGGAGATGAAACCGAGTTTCATTGGCTTCAATTTCACAGTCCAGTCGCTGAATGGGCGACTCTTCGGCTGAATTGGGAGGGATCGTGGAATTCACCGCACTCGAGCTTGTTCTGCTGCCAGTTGGCCTCGGTCTGCTGGGGTTCATTGAGCCATGTACGATTGGCGGACATCTCCTGTTTCTTGATACCCAGAATGAACGGAGCCGCCGCGAAAAGATTCGCGCGTTACTGACGTTCGTTGCTGCCCGCTCCCTGATCACAGGGTTGTTTGGAGCGCTTGTCGCATTTCTCGGTCCAAATTTGATCGGCGCGCAGACCGGAGCCTGGCTTCTGTTCGGCGTAATCTACCTGATAGTCGGGCTGGCTTTGTTGCTCGGTAAGGGCGGCCTTATCAAACACAAGGTCGACCTTGCGCCCGCATCATGGAGACGCGCCAAGAGCCCATTCGTTCTGGGGTTGGCTTTCGGTTTGAATATACCTGCCTGTGCTGCGCCGATCTTGTTCGGATTGCTCGGATTGGCCGCGACTGTCGGCACAGTAGCAACCGGGTTTGCTATGATGTTTTTCTTTGGCCTCTTCCTTTCATCACCACTGGCTGTGTTCGCAGCCGTACCCCGATTTGCAGTCTGGCTTCAAAATCTGGGTGCACGATTGAAAAGGAATGGTTGGTTTGTTGGGGCCATCTTCGTTTTGCTCGGGGCCTGGTCCATCTGGTTCGGCATTTTTGTGGACCCAGCAAACTGGAGCGGAAAATGAGCACCCGTGGCCGGTTCAGAAGTGTTGCGACGGCAGGCATCACATTTCAGGCAGGGTCAGCCGCAGTTGATTCAGCAACCATCATGTCCGCACTGATCTTTCAACTGACAGGCAATCCCATTCTGGTCGGAGCCGTTACCGCGATCCTGCGATTTGGCTGGTTGTTTCCACAACTTTTTGTTGGCTTCCTGGCACAACGCAGTGGTGCCAGCATGCGCTATTATTTCATCGGCGCATTCGGACGTGCGGGGTGGATGGCGGCGCTGGCAGCGGTCCTTTTTTTTGGAGCCGGACTGCAGACACATCTGCTGGCCGTTCTTGTGATGTTGATCTGGACTGCATATGCATTCACTAGCGGAATAGTTGCGGTGCCTTACACTGATATTGTCGCGCGATCAGTTCCCTCGGAACTGAGAAGCCGTCTGCTGGCCACGCGCTTTTTCGGCGGCGGCCTCCTCGCATTGGCGGTCGTGGCCATTGCCGACCACGTGGTCGGGACCCTCGCCTTTCCCCTTTCCTATGCAGCAATCATCACAGTTGCCGCGGCTTTGATGTTTCTGTCGTCTGTCGTGTTTTCCGCAATGGGGGAGCCGCAGGCGGCTTCTGATAAGGCGAGCAGATCCACATTCTTCCAGTACCTGAGGGATGGCGTGACCGTGTTCCGAACTGACCTGAATTTTCGAAAATTCGTATACGCGCAATGGTGCGGTGGTGCCGTGCTGATGGCAATGCCTTTCTATGTCGTGCAGGCTGATTCCGTCGGAGTAAGCCTCGAGAACGTCGCGTTGTTGCTGGGCGCTCAAACCGCAGGCAGTCTCGGCTCAAATGTAATATGGGGCTGGTGGGGTGACAGGTTGGGCAAAGTCAGTCTGTTGAGAGTGGTCTCGATCGGGAGGATCCTGCCGCCCGCCGCTATTTTGATTCTTGCACCGGCTCAGTTTTTTGGACCCGACCAGATGCTGTTCCTGTTCGTCGGGACATTTTTTGTCCTCGGCGCGCTCGCCAATGGCCTGACCATCGCGGTTATCGGATTCCTGATGGAAATCTCACCCGACGACAGGCGTCCAGCCTATACCGGCTATTTCAATGCGATCACGGCACCGTCGTTCCTGTTGCCGCTGCTTGCGGGCATTATCATCTCGATGTTCGGACTATCCATCATTTTCATGATCTCCTTGGTGGCCGCGATTCTTCAGCTTTTCTTTCTGTTCAGAATCGCGACCAGGGAAGCCAGATAGACGGGGATGGCAGGCTGTTTAACCGATCTGCCCAAGAACCGGAAACGTGCCCAGTAGCCAGAACGCAAACGCCGAGAGGTATCCGCTCATCATCGCCACACCCACAATCACTACGACTAGGCCCGCTCCCTGATGGAGGCGACGGCCCACACGACCAACGGCACGCAACCGCCCGGCCAGTTTTTCCGTGAACACTGCGGCGAATAGAAACGGGACACCAAGTCCGGCGGAGTAGATAGCAAGCAAGATGATCCCCTCCACGACCGTTGCAGAGGCCGCGCTGGTCATCAGGATCGTCCCGAGTATCGGCCCAATGCATGGTGTCCAGCCAAACGCGAAAGCCAGACCGAGCACGTAAGCAGAGAACGGGCGTCCACCGGGTATCTGAAGGTGCAGGCGAAAGTCCCGTTGCAGGAAGCTACCGGATGCGACACCCAGCATGAACAGGCCAAAGAGAACAACGACCGCTCCGCTGACAATGTTCAGCTCATACTGATAAACAAGCAATGTGCGACCGAGCGCGGTCGCACTGGCTCCGAGTATGATGAATACTGTGGAAAATCCAAGGACGAAGCACAAACTGAGGCCAATCGCAGCAATCGTCTCTCTATTTCTTCCTCGCGTGGAAGCCCGGCCAGAGGATTGACCGGCGATATAGGAGACGTATCCTGGTATGAGTGGCAACACGCAGGGTGACAAAAAGGAAATGGAACCCGCCAGAAAGGCGGCCCCGATACCCAGCAATGTCAGCTCTGCCGTCATCTGGCTTCGTCATTCAGGCTGGCCACAGGCCTGAGTGCCCACCAGAAGGCCATGCCGGGTACCACAAGCCATTGTAGCAGTGGGCTGAGGCCTGTTCCGAGCCATGGCATCACGGGCATGACCTCCCGGTAGGCCCAGGCTGACCGAACATCGATATTCAGCCATTCGCTGAAGATGGTGTAGGCGATCCCCATCGTCATTGTGGCGGCGATCACCGGTCTGACACCTTGTTGCGGCCAGTCGTGCCGGCCCAAAGCCAGTAGCGACAATATGAGCGTGCTCGACGCGATCAACAGGTCACCGGCGGTGCAATGAACGGCTGCAAACGCATTCTCGCGGAAGGGGGAATCAGTCCAGATTGTGTATAGTGGAAGGTGCAGGAATTCCCACGCAAGATTGCCGATTGCGCTGACGATGAAATAACGCCGCAGGCTTACCAGCCAATTTCGTCCGGATATCGGCGCATTCTCTTCGGCGCGTGTATCGATCTTCAAAACATGTTCCTCATTCTCTCCCAGAACCCTGGTTTGGATTGCAATTTCGGCGGCCAAACTCGATGGGAGAGACCGTTGACGTAGAGTAGGAGGTTCACGGGCTCGAAATTCAGCCCATGAAAATTCGCAGCCCATCGACCGCCACGATCGATCACATGAGTAACAACGCCGTGCACTTGCATTCCATCATCCATGACCTTGAATTTGTGCCCATATTGCTGGACGAGGGATCGCGTTTCCGCCTCATCCTGATCTGGCAATTTGGTTAGAAAGGACCAATTGACCTCATTCAATCCATGTAATTCACCAAAATTCATAACATTTTCAGCAATATCCCTTTCTGGATCAGTGGTAATAGTTATAAACTGAACCATATTTTTCATAGGTGTCTGGTTGATCATTTTCTGCACGTCGGCGATTTTCTCCGCGTGAAGCGGACAGATATCGGGACATCGGGCATATACAAAATGCAGGATCAGGATCTTGTCTGCGAGATCCCGTAGCGTCACGGGATTACCTCGCAGGTCAGCGAGTTGGAAGTCCGGCGCTGGTCTGTCGATGATCTGGAAATAATTCGATTTTGCTGTCAATTCAGCATCAAGAGACTCACCGGGATGATTTGCTGTCGCTTGGCCGGCAAATACCAGGAAAACAGCGACTAAGAGAATTGGGAAAAATTTTGATGGCATACGGATGCTCCCATGAAGCGAGCGCGTCTGCCGCCCCGGAAGGCGGCAGACGCTGGTTGGCTAATCAGCCCTTGTCATCAGATGAAGGATTGTCTGCCTTCATGTGATCGCTCATGGCCGACATCATTTTGTTACATTTTTCCATCATTGGTGCCATCTGCTGCATCATTTTCATCATCCCGGCCATTTCGCCTTCCTGCATGTCATTCTGCATCATGGACCCATGCTCCATCGTGCCACCGGGTGATTTTTCGGCACCGGCAATGGCGGAGACTGAGGCCATTCCTGCCATGGCCACAGTCAATGCGAGTACTTTAACGATCTTGAACATCATATTTTCCTTTCGAAGGGTTGGTGGTGGGTTGGCAGTTCACGAGTGAATGCTGCCTTTCGCCGACGGCTGATTGTCGGCTACGGGTTGATCAGAGCACTTCCTGTCTGAACAACCGCGCATACAAAGGCCCATCGCGCACATCAGAACGCAGGGCAACAAGCTGATAAGAATTGGCGCAATGCCAAACGCGATCAGCGAATTCTGGTACAGAAGGGCGATCAGGATAGCACCCGCGACACCAAGCAACGAAAGCCGTCGAGGCGACATTTGAAGCCGCGACCACCCTTTCACGAAATTTCTTCTGAGCCGCTCACTGGATTGATTGAGTTCCATTACTATTTCCTTCCTGCTCGCTCTGCCGCGATGGTTTTTTCGAAGAATGCGATTATTTCGGGTGTGTCCCACTCGGCTGGTCCGATTATTCGTGAGAGTTCCGCGCCGTCGGGGTCTATCAACAAGGTTACCGGTAGCCCGTAGGCCCCTAGATTCCGGGCCGATGCGCCCGTTTCATCGATGAGAAGCCGAAGGTGCTTCACTCCGATCTTGTCGAAAAATGCCCGCACCACCTTCGGGCCTGCCCGGTCTATTGAGAGGGCGAGAACCTCAAAATTCTCTCCTCCAAGTTTGCCCTGGAGTCTGTCCAGCGTAGGCATTTCGTGGCGGCACGGCGGACACCATGTCGCCCAGATGTTGAGCAGGATGACCTTGTCGCGCCAGTCCTCAAGTGTCAGGCGATTGCCCGTTTCGTCTGCAAAGACGATGGCGGGAACGGGCCGCTTTGCGTCGTGAAGCGGCATGGTGGTGGGTTCAGCTCCCGCTGAAACGGCGGTGAACAGAAGAAAAAATGATGCAAGAACGGATATTCTCATTGAGCCATTCCCTCCGAGCTTTCTCTCAGTCGTTCGACGAGTGGCAGGATCGTGTTCGTCAGTGCGTCAGGCGTGACAGGTCCGATATGCTTGTAGGCAATGCGACCGTCCCGACCGATCACGAATGTTTCGGGGACGCCGTAGACGCCGAATTCGATCCCCACTCGCCCGTTGATATCCGCGCCTGTACGTGTGTAGGGGTCGCCGAGCTGCTCCAACCATGCTGCGGCGTCCTGAGGCTGGTCCTTGTAATTCAGTCCATGGATCGGAACGGTCTGCTCTCGTGCCAGCCGCATGAACAGGGGGTGCTCCGCACGGCATGCGGTGCACCAGGATGCAAACACATTGAGCAGGGCAACGTCCCCCTGAAGGTCACTACTTTGAAGACCCTGTGTGCGTCCGAGAACCGGAGGCAGATCAAAGACCGGCACAGGCTTGCCGATCAATGCTGATGGGATATTTTTCGGATCCAGGGTCAGTCCGACGCCCAATGCAATGCCAATGACGCTGAAGATGAGTAGCGGAACGGCAAACCTCAGGTATTTCCCTGCAGGGGCGCTGTCTTCTTGTGGTTCCTGGAGGGTGGATTCAGTCATCACTGTCGCTCCGGCTTTCTGATCCGGATCGAAGGTACTTGATCAGAGCGGCTACACTGAGGCCCAGCACCAGGATGACTAGAATCCAGACCAGACCCATGCCCCACATCATTCCGCCCATATGTTCCATCATTTCGCCTTCTCCCTGATTGCAGCCTGCCTGCGGGCCGTAATGTGTTTCGGCCAGCGGGACTTGATGTATGCAAGGACAGACCAGATCTCGTCGTCCGAGAGGACGTCTCCAAAACCCGGCATGTCCGTCAGATATCCCGCAGGGGCATGTGCTGCCGTTCCGTCCCGCGTGATCGAGAACAGGATCGCGTCCGGATGATGCCAGGTGTGCCCGGTTTCATCGTGAGGCGGGGCCGGCAGTCGCCCATCCGGCTTGCGAGACCGCCAGTTCGGTTGTCCCTCCAGATTCGTGCCGTGACAGGACGCGCAATAGGCGACATATACCTCGGCACCACGTGCGACCTGTTGAGGGTTTTCATGATCAGCCTGACCAGCATGGCCCGGCCAGGCGGCCATCATCGAGACGCCGGCCAGCGTAGCGACAAGGGTGACACGCATATGGCCAGTCCCGATCATGGACGGTGGCATCGGCATCATTCGACAGCATAGATTCGCGGGGATTGAGAGCCGATTTCGTAGGTTGTGAAAGGCTCCGTCTTCCGGCCCGACATCCCGGGTGAACCCTGTGGCATGCCCGGCAGCGTGATCCCGACGATCTTCGGCTGCTCGCTGAGCAATCTTTCGACGCTTGCAACCGGCACATGGCCGCTGACGACATAGCCGTCAATCATCGAGAGGTGACAGCCTTCGAAATTCTCGGGAATTCCGGCCATTCGGCTGAGCTGTGCCAGTTCGTGGGTAGGCTTGACGGTGACGGTAAATCCGTTCTCGCGCAGATAGCTGGCATAACTCTCACAGCAGCCGCATTGCGGGTTCTTGTAGAGCGTTACATCGCGCGATGATTCTTCGGCATATGCCGGTGCAGTTGTCCAGATCAGCAGCCCGAGCAGAGCAAGTGAAAGGTGTTTGCGCATGATTGATTTCTCCTTTGATGCAGATCAGCTAACGCGTATGACGCCCATCATTCCGGCAGCCTGATGCTCGAGAATGTGGCAATGGAACATCCAGTCGCCCGGATTGTCGGCAACCAGGGCTATGTCGACCCGCTCCCGCGGGGCCATCATCACGGTGTCCTGCCATTCACGATGGCGGGTAGGTTCGCCGCTCCGTGCGATCACCCGGAACGAGTGCCCGTGCATATGAATCGGATGATGCCAGGCCGTGGCGTTCGTCATGGAGATGATGTGGCTTCGGTCCTGCTCGAGGGTCAGGAACGGCTCCAGCACATGACCTTCAGCAGCAACGCCGTTGACGAACCAGACGCCTGAACCGCGCATCATGTTCATCATGCCGCCGGTCCGGCCTTCACCCATGCTGCCGCCCATATCCGACATGACCATCCGCCCCATCATGCCGCCGTTGAATACGACCTCATGCCTGATGGCGGATTCGATTGAAGGCTCCGGAAGCCCGTTGGACGGCAACTCGATCGGCCAGTCTGGTGGGCTCGATCTGAGCGGCGCAGCCGCATAGGTCAGTTCCGTCAGTTGATACTCGAGCCCTTTGTAGAAGCGGTCGATGACGGCATTGCGGCTGCCGGGCCGGTCCGTCATGTCGAGAATGAGATCGACACGCATGGCCGGGCCAATGACGACCTGCCCGTTCGCCGGAGAATGCGGGCTGACCGGCTGGCCATCAAGCGCGATGACCATTGGCGCATGCCCTTCGAAATCGAGGGCAAATATCCGGGCATTGGCCGCATTGACCAGGCGCAGGCGAATTCGCTCGCCTGAGCGCACCACAAGATCACCGGGAGCGCGACCGTTGATAGTCACGGTGTTTCCCACCCTGCCATTGTGGCTCATGTCGTGTCGGTTGCCGAAGTCACCACGGATCGACCCATCCGGCCCCAGCCGCCAGTCGTCCAGCATCCAGGTCAGATCGCGATCGACCCGAACAGGATCGTGCTCTTCGATGATCAACGGGCCGTACAAGCCGCGCCCGACCTGCTCGAAGCTGCGCTGATGTGGGTGGTACCAATAGGTCCCCGCATCCACGGCATCGAATTCATACATGAACTTGCCACCGGGTTGGATGGAGGCCTGAGTCAGATAGGGCACCCCATCCATTGCATTGGGCACCCGAACTCCGTGCCAATGGACAGTGGTCGGCTCGTCAAGGTCATTGGTCACCGACACGCGAACGCGGTCACCCTGGCGAACGCGGAGTTCCTGACCTGGCACGCTGTTGTTGTAGGCCCAGACAGCTGTCTGGTCAGACGCAGCGGCGGTCAATGGGCTATGCCCCGGCGCAGCGCGCAGATCAAATTCCTTCACCGCAGCCTGCCGGGTAGTGGCCCTGAGGGATGGGGGCATGACCGCCACCCCCATGTTGGCCATGAGCAGCGACAACATGCTGCGGCGCGACAGCACCGCATCGCGAAATTGAGACATTTTCAGAAGAGTTCCCGAAGCGCGGCACCTGCGCGAACTGGGGCAGATTGCCGACATTCATCCGAACACCATCGCTCCTAGGCCAACGGTGCGTGAAAGACAGCCTGGCCGGATCGAAATCCGACTGGTGTCAGTTCAGGATGATTGCCTTCGGAGGGAACGGGTCGGGTGATGCCTGTCGACCGATTGAAAAATCAGGGACATCAAGAAATGCAACGCGGTGCATCGAGGGAATGTCTGATTCAGTCGCGGCAAACGCTATCATGTGGGACGTGAAGCACATTTCACCGCACGACATCGTTGACGGACCGTCAACATCACAATCACCGCACTCGACCATGGCTGCGTGAACATCGGCGGTCGCCAGCATCTGCATTTTCATGCTGCCTGCAGCCGATACATTGGCAAAGGCAGCTGTGCCGAAGGCGGCAAGCAGGGCAAGAACCAGAATATGCGCCGTCATTTTCATGCGTCGATCTTTACCTGCAACATTGGCAGGTGTCCATTCACAACCCGAGGAACAGCGAGAGCGTTCTGTTTAACCAGCACAGCAGGACAGCCTTGTAATATCCTTGTCGAAGGTCTGTGCGGCCAGCTTCAGCCCTTCTACAGTCGTCAGGTACGGGAATATCGTGTCAGCGAGATCAGCTACCGTCATGCCAAAGCGGATGGCCAGCATTGCCGTCTGGATGCTGTCGCTTCCCTCGGGAGCCAGGATGTGCGCACCCAGAATCCGGTTCGTTCCGGCTTCGGCAACGAGCTTGATCAAGCCGCGTGTGTCCCGTGCAGCCAGCGCCTTGGGCAAGTATTCAAGAGGCAGCAGCGACGTGCGAACCTTTAGCCCCTTTGACATGGCGGCTTGTTCCGTGAGACCGACGCTCGCTACTTGCGGATCGGTGAACACGACCGAAGGCATCGTTGTCGCATCGTAGCGCCGCGCCGCGCCGTTCACTGCATTCTCTGCGGCCAGCTTTGCACCATAAGCGGCCATGTAGACAAACTGGTCGCGCCCCGTCACATCGCCCGCCGCATAGATGCCCGCCACCGAACTCTGCATCTGATCATCCACGGCTATGCCGCCATTGCTCATCTGCCTTATCCCGCGCTCCTTCAGTCCAAGCCCGTCGGTGTTGGGTCGACGGCCGGTCGCGACGAGCACCCGCTCAGCGTTCAGTTCGACAAGGTCGCCGTCCCTGTCCACGCGCAGGGTCACGCCATCCCTTGATACCGCGATATTCCTGTAGCTCCCTCCTTGCTGCACGATGATTCCTTCATCCCGGAAATACCCCGACAAGGCTGCGCCGATCTCTGGCTCGGCTTCGGGCAACAGGCGACTTCGGCAGACAATCGTGACGCGCACGCCCGCACGGGCGAACATTTGTGCGATCTCCACGCCGATGTAGCCGCCACCAATGACCAGCAAGGACACCGGGAGATCCTGCAGTTCAAAGGCCGTTGTGCTGGTGAGGTAGGGAACATCGCCAAGACCAGAAATCTCCGGGATCAATGGTTGCGATCCCGTCGCAATGATGGTCCGGGCAGCCCGAATGAACCTGCCGCTGACCTCTACCCCGCCTTCGACAATGCGGGCCGGGCCTTCGAGATAGCTGACGCCTTCATAGGCTGGAAGCAGGTCCGCGTATTTGGCCTGCCGCAACTCCTCCACCAGATCGTCTTTCTGTCGGATAACCGCCGACCAGTCCTTGATCACCGCCTTGCCTTCGATCCCGGCAAAGCGGCCGAGGTTTGCGCCGTACAAGCCTTCCATGGCGCGGATCAGGGTCTTTGAGGGAACACAGCCGACATTCACGCATGTGCCGCCAAGGGTTCCGTGCCCAACGAGGGCAACGCGCGCACCGGCATCCGCCGCAGTGATTGCGGCCGAAAATCCGGCCGACCCCGCCCCGACAACAACCAGATCATAGCCTGCGCCCGCGGCGCGTGACGGGTCCATATTGACGATATTGTTCATCAGCGTTCCTGTCGTTTTTCCTGCGCATTGTCTGTCTCGCAGCACTCATCATTCTGTCGCTTGCTTCTGCGCCAGAGGGCATAGACCGTAATGGCCATAAAGATCGCGAGGGCTGGGAGCAGCACATAGTCCAGCCAGCCCAGCCAGGCCGACAATCCGGTCACACCAAGCAGGATGACCAGCACTGGCGTGAAGCAGCAGAGTGCGGCAACCACTGTCCCGCCAATCCCGGTCCTCAGTATCGTGCGATCATTCATGTCAGCCGCCTTCGGCAACCGCATTTGCCGGATACCCCGCATTGGTCGAAGCCCGGGCAATCTGATCCGGTGTCGTGATCGCCGGATCGAAGACCACCGCTGCGGTCTTTGTGTCGAGATCGATCTGCACTGACTCCACCCCTTCGACAGCTTCCATCGCCGTCCGAACCGTGATCGGGCAGAGCGCACAGGTCATGTTCTGGACCGCAAAGGTCCGCGTCTGCTGCGCAACAGAGGCGCTTTCAGCAGCGTTCGCCGTCATCGCGTTGGACAGGACATGGGCTCCCCCCAATCCGACGGCACCTATCGATGCCAATGCAACAAGAACAGCGGCAGTTCGTTTCATCATAATTGCTCCTAGTAAAACAGGGGGGCCCAGTAGTTGATCGTCGCGGCCAGCAGCACGATGGCTGTTGCCATCCACAAGAGCGTCCTGGAAATCCGTCCCGAAGCCGGATTCGCGCAATAGGATCCGGCCGCGCACGCCCGCCTTGGTCGGATGTAGACGTGCCAGAACCCGGCCCCGAGCATCAGGAGGGTTACGGCCACGAAATACGGCTTGTAGGGTTCAAGCGCGGTGAGATTGCTCATCCACGCGCCGCCGATCCCGAGCGTCACGAATGCCAAGGGTACGATGCAGCACGACGAGGCGAGAAGGGCGCCGAGCAATCCCGCACCGGCCAGCAGGCCGCCGCGGCGGCTCTCTTCCCCCGGGACGAGGTCATCGTTTCGATCTGACGTGTCATCGTGCTTTGTCGTGGCCATTTTGCGCTCTCTTCTTGTGCAACTTCACGGCCCGATGGTAGGGTCTGTAGTTCCTACAGGCTCAAGAGAAATGTTGAACAAACCCGACGACCCTCTCGATCATGTGACCCGGAATGGTCTGGCACAGGCTGCCGGGACGAATATCGAGACCATTCGCTATTACGAGAAGATCGGCCTGATGCCGGAGCCGATGCGCGCCGGGAATGGGTATCGCCTATATGGGGCGATCGCACACAGAAGGCTCAAGTTCATCCTGCGAGGTCGTGAGCTGGGATTTACCATTGAAGAGCTGAAGGGGTTGCTGAGCCTCGTCGACGGCGGCGATTACAGCTGCGGTCAGGTTCACGCAATGACGGTCGAACACCTGGGTAACATTCGTGCCAAGATCGGTGATCTGATGCGACTGGAGCAGACACTCGCGGACATGTCGACTCAGTGTGAGGGTGGCGAAGTCCCTGATTGTCCAATCATCGACAAGCTATTCGCGAATATCGAAATCGGCAGTGGTTGATCCGAATCAGACTGCGTTTTCCTGTCGAAGTTCGCCGGCATCAAAACCGCGACAGGTCCATTTCATGTCAGCCATCGCAATCGCAGAAGCCGCCATATACCGGATATGATCAATGAGTCCTGAGCCTTGGTGGACCGTGACCCAAGACGCTGCTTAGCTGTCCCCGCTATTCACCCACCTCTGGAAGAACGCATCCGCCAGTCTGACCGCCTCGTCTCCTGGCCGCGTTGCCGGTTCCGGCCAGCGCTGCCGTGCCAACCCGAACTCCGCGTCGATCAGGGCACCGATCTCCCGTGGCATCCTGCCGTGCCCCATCTCGCGCGTCTGTGCCTTGCGGGCGAGCAGATCGTCGATGATCGCGGTGCTGTCCGCAGAGACATCGCTCTCCGCCACCAGGGTCCGGAACGCCATGGGCACGATCGCCGCGCCCGAATGCAGCCGCATCCAACGCAAGGCAAGGGCCGGGCGCAGGACATAGAACAGCTTCTTCAGCCGGACCTCTGATCCGTCGGCAAAGGCGGTCTCCCGTTGCCGTTCCCCCAGATGCAGGTAATGCATCGCGATGGCAGCTGGTTGTACCACTTGGTCGGCCAGGGCCAGCGCCTCAGCCCGGAAGTCTGCATCGCCGCGATAGACAAAGGGCGACATCAGCCATTCCAGCACCACGGCATTGCCCTTCAGCAGCAGCTTCAGGGTCTTCGCCAGATCCCAGCCGTTCACGTCGTAGATCGCGTCCGGCGGATACTCGATGACATCGCGCGGCGGATAGAGGCTCAGATAATCGGATTGCGGGCGGACATGGATGAAGCGGCAGTCATAGTCGCTGTCCGGCGATGGAAAACCCCATCCCCGGCTGCCACTCTCGATGGCCAGCAGAATGCGGACACCATGGTTCGCCTCGACCTCGTGCAGCTTTGCGTCGATTCCGGCAACGACAGCCGGGTCGAAGCCCGGGCCCAGGTGGCGCAGCTGTGCCATCGGAAAGTTCCTTGTCTCTTCTCGTGGATAAATGCCAACTACAACACCGGGAATGGCTTGGTCGCCCACGGAAGTCCAGCCGGGTTCGGATCTCTCGGCATTTCGGCCTGTCAATCTACCCGACCTTCCTCCAGACCGGGTGCCGTCAGCCCTCTTTCTCCTTTGGCCAGAGTTGTTCACCAAGCCGTTGCGAAGTCCGATCGACCAGGGCCCGTTGGGCTTCACTCAGCGTTGATGGCGGACGTTCGCGTTCGAGCCGCGCCATCTCCCTTTCGATCCGTGCCTTCAACTTTTTGCGGTCCTCGGCCATGAAGCCCATGAACACCGAGACTTCCTCGACCTCGCTCCACTGGAAGCGGCGGGGTAGGAGGTGGTCCATGAGTTGGGCAAACACCATCGCCGTGAGGACATTGCTCTTGTCTCCTGCTTCGGTTCTCGGGCGTTGTTTCTCGCTGAGCGCGGCCTGCATCATGCAGAGATCGCGCAGATCGGCCGTGTACGCGCAGTCGCGGAGATCCTCGCGGGTCTCGGGTCCATGGATCTCCGCCTCCCCGGTTCGGTAGTTGAGCACGATATCTTCCGGATGCGGCAGCAGGTCAGGCGGTGGCAGGCCCCGCTTCTGATGTTCGGCTATCTTCGCCTCGCCCTCGGCCTTCAGCTTCTCCAGACGCAAGAACCGTTTCAGGCGCAACTCAAGATACTGCTCCTCCTTCCGGTCCATGAGCTCGATGACAAAGCGCTGAGACAGGCGGTTGCCCTTGAGCGCGGACATGATCGATGAGCGAACCACCGCCTGTGTGGCCGGAAGCTGGACCTCCTGGCCGTTCTCCCGGAACGTCAGCAGACGATAGGCTTCCTGTTCGAGGAAGGTGTCGGCAGGGGCATCCGCCAGATGAATGGGTTCCGGCTTGGGCTTCTTCGGTCGTCCTCGTGGATTGCCGGACTTGCCCTTTTTGAACCGTGTTGACCGTGGTGGCTTGCGGAAGCCGACTTCGTAGCCGTCGCTGCTCATGCCGCGCTGGTCATGCCCGTTTTCGGTGCGGTCATCTTCCCCTAACGGCGCATCGCGCTTCTGCGAACGACGATTGCGCACCGGGTGCCCCTGCTTGTGGTCCCGGTTACCGCTCATCTGCGTGTCTCCGTCTCGATATTGACTGCCAGTGTGACCGCTTCGTCGGCTTCGTCCGGTGGGAGCGTGTCGCCATCAGGGTTGGGGTCTGCCGTACCCGTCTCCGCCAGGCGATATTCCTCCACGTCCTCGAAACGCTCACCCGTCGCCTCCAGGGTGGCGTGCTTGCCGGTAAGGCGTTCCCAACGCCGCACGATGGTGTCGCAATAGGCCGGATCGAACTCCAGCAGCCGTGCCTTCCGACCAACCTGCTCTGGGGCGATCAGGGTCGTGCCCGAACCGCCAAAGCCGTCGAGCACGATATCGCCCCGCTTCGAACAGTCCCTGATCGCATCGGCCACCAGGGCGACCGGCTTGACCGTCGGGTGCATGGCCAGATCCGTGTCACGGCTGGCACCAAAGCTGTTGATGCCGGCATAGTCCCAGACATTGGTCCGGTAGCGACCCGTCTCGCCGAGACCGAAGCTGTTCACATGCGGACCCGTCCCCACCTTGAAGACGAAGACCAACTCATGCTTGGAGCGATAGAAGCTCCCCATGCCACCATTGGTCTTGTTCCAGACGCAGAGGTTCTTCAGTTCCGAGAAGACCGTGCGGCCCGCCGCGAGCAACTCCCCCATGTGCCGCCAGTCCATGCAGACGAAGGCGATGGCGCCGTCGCGACAGCGATCCGCCGCCGCTCCCAGCGTCCCGGTCAGGAAGGCGGTGAAGGCGTCCTCCGACATCTCGCCCGAGGCGAAGGCAAACTCCCGGTGGCGTACCTTGCCGAGCCCGGAGACATGACCATCGATTGCTACATTGTAGGGCGGGTCGGTGAAGACGAGATCGACCTGCTCCTGTTCCAGCAGCAGATCGTAGTCGGCAGATGAGCGGGCATCACCGCAGAGCAGGCGATGGCGCCCGCAGCGCCAGAGATCGCCCGGTCGGCTGATCGCTGTCTGCGGCAGTGGCGGGATATCGTCCTCCGGTGCCGCCGGTCCCGGTGTCTCCCGTTCGCTCGCCGCATCGAGGGTAAAATCGATCTCCGCCAGCGAGAAGCCGGTCAGTTCCACGTCGAAGTCGAGATCGATCAGTCCCTGCAGTTCGATCGCCAGCAGGTCCTGGTCCCAGCCCGCATTCAGGGCGAGCTTGTTGTCGGCCAGGATGTAGGCCCTGCGTTCGGCTTCGCTCATGTGCGAAAGACGCACCGTCGGCACCTCCGTCATGCCGAGCGACCGTGCCGCCAGCACGCGGCCATGACCTGCGATGATGGTGTCATCATCGGCAATCAGCACCGGGTTGGTGAAGCCGAAGCGATCGATGCTGTCGGCGATCTGGCGGATCTGCCGTCGTGAGTGGGTTCGGGCATTGCCCTCATAGGGGCGCAGCGCATCAATGCGGCGCTCGGTGATCGTGGATACGACCCGTTCCGGGCTTCTGCTCCGGGTTCGGTCGGTCTGCTTCGCACCGCCTGCGCGGCGCTGGGTTCTGGAACTCATTCTCGGGTTCTCCGACATGGCGTTGGCTTGTACGGGGACACGAATGATCACGTTCTGTTCTCATCGCGCCCTTCATCCACGCATTCGCGATCCTTGCGGGAATGTCAAAGCGTTCTGCTGCAAAACCTGTGGAAGAACCCGTCTCGCATGCCTCGATTTCAGAACGCTCGAAGCCGCGAGCGTTTTAATGGCCCAAAACAGGCGTTCAAATGGCGTTTTAGAGCGTTCAAGCGTTTCAGGAGCGTTCAGAAACCCTCCACCGATTCTTTGGGCGGTGGGGATGATCGGGGTCGAAATCGGGGCCAATATCGCCAACGAGATGCAGGCATCAGGTGCGGAACCGGCGAATCATCGCGCGAATCAGTCTCTCGAGACCATGCAGACGGGGCAGAAGTGACCGACCGGGTGCCGTATCCGCACCAGATCGCGTTGCATGGTGGTGGATGCCGCATTTGACCGAGAGACATTCAACATCCCTCGCGGCAGAGCGAGCATCCGACGCTTCCGCCGATTGCAGCAAGGGCACATGGAGCATCACGGATGGTCGAGTGCCCGCAGGGATTCTGGCGGGAGGCTCGCAGCACAGAACCGCCGTACGACGGTTGCGGTAGACCTTGCGTACCGCTCCTGCAGGCCGTCCCGGGTCTGTCCCACAATGCGGCCATTCCGTCCCGCGTCATTTGATTTCCATCCCAGCTTGGCGCCACCCTGTCCCACCATCGTCCCGGTAAGGTGCGAACCTGTCCCGGTTTACCCTCGTGTCATCCCACTATCGTCCCACTAACGCGCAACCCCGTCCCGCTTCAGGCGCGTCCCATCCCGCATCCCGAAGTGCCTCGGCGTATGTCCGACCATGGCTGGTGGCTGTCCATTCCGGTGCACAGCGTCTGTTGTCCCCATGCGAGGTGCGCCGGAACCCGGCCTGCCGAGTGCGCAGTTGCAAGGTCCGTGGAAGCCGGTGTTGCTGCGGGCCAGGCGTGCATGGCGTTGTCAGGAACAGCGACCCGAGGCGCCCTTGGAGCCGCAGACTGA
Source organism: Minwuia sp. IMCC3009 (assembly GCF_029909415.1). Classification (GTDB taxonomy): domain Bacteria; phylum Pseudomonadota; class Alphaproteobacteria; order Minwuiales; family Minwuiaceae; genus Minwuia. The sequence goes on along the minus strand of NZ_CP123781.1, from coordinate 3,467,158 downwards.
CGCCTGTTCCGTGGGGGTTCGCTGCTCTTCGAAGCGGGGTTCCCTGCAAGCCTATCCAGATTCCCTGCTCGCGGATTCCAGCACCCTGTTCCGGCATCTGAATTCCCTGTTATTGGTCACAGGGAATTCGGGCGGAAAGAGGCTGTTTCTCAGGGGGTTACGGCAGCGGAAAGCGCTTCTCCACGGCCGAAAATGCCGAAAATTCCCTGTTCTTCCCTGTAAACAGGCAAACGGCACCCAGAGACGGGTTCGCAACTGACTACACGGACCGCCATTAAATCAATGATTTTATTTTCATAAATGAGGTCCGGCATTCGCCTAGATTGCCATTTCATTTTGCATTGGACTTCCATTTTATGGCCGGAAGTGCCCGACGTGGCGCATGATGTTTCCATGCACGCCGAATCCAGCAGACATTTTCAGAAAACAATTGTTGGTCTGCAGCGTTAGATAGGAGATAAGACCCGGAAAATAGGTGTCTTATGCGTGAAAATTTCGCAAATAAGTAAGAAGTATTTTAGGTTAAACGTGCGTTGAGCAGAGAATTTGTGACATAATGTGGCGAAATCCATGAAAATTTGACTAACAACGTAAATTTGAGACAGAACTAGGTGTTTCTTAAAATAATGCGGGTACGCATATAGCAAATATGGTTGAAATTAGCATGACGGGCATGTGAGGTTTGTAAATAATTAACCCAGTACGCCAAAATGTACCAGGATACATGGTCATTCTCTTGTATGCATCCCCTCTATTTCCGACAGGTGTTCCGTCAATAGAAGCGATTTTATCCAAACACCTACTATCCGCATATCCAAAAAATACAACATTGACCATAATAACAAAAAGAGTGAAGAAAATAAAAGGATAAATAGGTGGCAAAATTAATCCTATCAGCAGAATTGCAAATAGAAAATAATTCTCACGAAAAAATGTTCGAAAATAGGGGGTGGAGAAAAAATGTTCTCTGCATTCATACTTTTTTCGGCGCGTATCGAAAGAACTTGTCACCATTCCACCACTCCCACACCACTCCGCCCGGGAGCTGCCTGCAATGATTTCACTGTCCGCTCACCAAAAATCTCGTCCCTCAGTGTCGCCAGACCCTCGTCGCGGCCGCCGAAGGGAGCGACGGCGTCGATGAGCCAGAGGTTGGGGCCGCTGGCCCAGGCTTCGGCGGGCGCACGCGGCGGACGCCTGCCTTCAGGGCGGTTTCCGCATCGTCGGAGAGGTGCGCCCAGCAGGCTTCGTCGACGGACACGCCGGAGTGGACCCGGACGCGGTACTGCTTCAGCGCCATGGGTGGCAGCAGTATCCATTCCAGCTCGCTGATGAACATGTGCTTTTGGATCGGGGAGTGGACAAGCACCCAGATGGCCTTGCCGACCGCCACGCTCCGGGCGTTCGGGGCGGGAGGCTGCGCGGCGACCGGGACTGGTCCTCACTTCCATGATCTGACCCTCGACGAGGCGCTTGATCCCGTCGGCGGCTGTGGCCTGGACGAAGGCGTCCGACTGGTCGATGGCGGGACCATCACCTGCGGTGTTACCGACCCCTTTGCCTCCCGAATCCACGATACCGCCCCCTGTCGACCCTATGCGAACATGAAAGCGCTAGTTGCAGGCTGATCCAACCCCTGATCTCTGGATGAGCCCTTGGTTGTCTCTTGCCATTGAACGTGGCGCCGAGCGGGCTTCGGGTGCCTGGTGTGCATTCTGCCGGCAAAAATGGGTCCGAAGCGGTTCCATCGGAACCATGCGGTCTCATGGCTGATGTCGATGCCCCTTTCATGCCGCAGGTCTTCGATCTGGCGCAGCGACAGCGGGAACCGGATGTAGAGCAGCACTGCAGTGAGCGCTGAGCGGCAATTACTTGATTTGCTTCCCGAATCCTCAACGCATATGGTGCGCAGCCCAAGAAAATGAGCTGCAAACAAATTGAAGCAACAGGTCAAGTCATTCTGGAACGGCTTTGTGCAGCCGATGCTGCGGCGTCCGGAGTATGTTCAGTTCGCCGCACTCTGCTACGACGTGGAGGGACCGGAGAAGAAAATTCTTCTGATAACGAGTCGTGGAACGAGGCGCTGGATCCTGCCGAAAGGCTGGCCAATCGATGGATTGGACTCTCATCAGGTGGCGCTCCAGGAGGCATGGGAAGAAGCGGGTGTTCTTCGCGGAGAGGCGTGGCTCAAGCCGCTGGGCAGCTATCATTACAGGAAGGGGATGCGCAGAGGTTGGAGTGTGCCGGTAAACACGATCGTCTACCCGGTTCGGACACTCGAGCTTTCAGACCAGTATCCTGAAGTCGGGCAGCGGACGCGAAAGTGGGTTTCTCCCACTGAGGCTGCAGAACTGGTTGGCGAACCCGAGCTGAAGGAGCTTCTGGCGACGTTCTGACATCGGTTTGGTTTGTGACGCCGATTGATTGCGTCTGGTCATGACGGTAGACACCCCAAACGCGAAATGGGGTAACGCATGTACGACAGAGATTTTGAAGCGCGCCATCTCGAGACCCTCGACAGGGATCTCGGTCGGTTGACGACCCTCGAGCAGGCGACCGCTTTCGTCGGGCGCCCGCTGATCGGAAAGGGGATCGCTTTCCTCTTTCTTCTGGCAGCCGCACTGTTCGCTGCAATTGCCTTCGGTGGTGCAGACAATCCAGCCCTGATTGTTCTGGCGGCGACGTTCGGTGCCTACATGGCCCTCAATATTGGCGCCAACGATGTGGCCAATAACATGGGCCCGGCAGTCGGAGCGAATGCCGTAACACTGGGCGGTGCAATCGCGATTGCGGCCATCTGTGAAACTGCAGGCGCGTTGATCGCCGGTGGAGACGTTGTCTCGACCATTGCGAAGGGCATCATTGCTCCGGAAAGTCTCGGATCGGTCGATGTGTTCATCTGGGCGATGATGGCGGCACTTCTGTCTTCGGCATTGTGGGTGAACCTCGCGACCTGGGTCGGCGCGCCGGTTTCGACGACGCATTCCGTTGTTGGCGGCGTGATGGGGGCAGGTATTGCCGCCGCAGGTTTCGCAGCTGTCAGCTGGGACCAGATGGGCATGATTGCCGCAAGCTGGGTCATCTCGCCGTTGGTCGGAGGCGGGATCGCGGCTGGTTTCCTGTGGTTCATCAAGGAACGGATCATATACCGCGAAGACAAGATCGCAGCGGCCCGGACATGGGTCCCCGTGCTGGTAGGTGTCATGGCCGGCGCGTTCGCCGCCTATCTCGCGATGAAGGGACTGAAGAACCTGATCAAGATCGACCTGGCCACGGCCCTGGCGATTGGCGCAGCCATCGGGGTATTGACCTGGTGGGCCATGATTCCGGTGATCCGGAGGCAATCCCAGGGTCTGGAGAACCGCAACAAGTCGCTCAAGGTCCTGTTCGGCATCCCACTGATCGTTTCAGCCGCACTGCTCAGCTTTGCCCACGGCGCAAACGACGTCGCGAACGCGGTTGGTCCGCTTGCAGCCATCGTGCAGGCGTCACAGAGCGGTCAATTCGTTGATGCTTTCTCGATCCCGCTCTGGGTAATGCTGATCGGTGCTTTCGGAATATCCTTCGGGCTGTTCATCTTCGGTCCTCGTCTGATCCGGATCGTTGGAAACGAGATCACGAAGTTGAATCCGATGCGCGCCTATTGCGTGGCATTGTCTGCGGCGATCACGGTCATCTTTGCGAGTTGGCTCGGACTTCCGGTCAGTTCCACCCACATCGCCGTCGGCGGTGTTTTCGGGGTTGGATTCTTCCGGGAATGGTATTCACAACGGCGTTTGGCAATGGCGCCTCGAACAGTGCCCGAACCAGCCGTGATCGCACCGGAGGAACGGCGCCGGAGAAAGCTGGTCAGACGGTCTCACGTCATGACCATTGCGGCTGCCTGGGTCATCACTGTGCCGGCTGCGGCCTTGCTCTCGGCAGTCATATTCAAGGTGATTGCCGCACTGGCTGCCTGACGGGTACGACAGGCACGCGTCGGGAGGCTTCAGCCAGCCTCCTCCGTCCGGACAATGAACTCCGTCAGTGTGTTGGGGCCGAAGGTCTGGATCAGGGGGACGTCGGCGGCGTCGCGGCCCTGGGCCATGAGGATGCGGGCGATCCGGGGGGTGTTGTTGCGCGGGTCGAAGACCCACCACTGGCCGGACAGATAGACCTCCATCCAGGCCGCGAAATCGCCTGAAGGATGCGGCAGGGGCTCGCCGATGTCGCTCAGATAGCCGGTGCAGTACCGCGCCGGGATGTTCATGCAGCGGCAGAAGGCGATGGCCAGGTGGGTGAAGTCGCGGCAGACCCCGCGCCGCTCCGCCTGGGTCTGGGAGGCTGTGCGGGTGGCGCGCGCATGGGCGTAGCCGAAGGTCACGTTCCGGTGGACGTAATCGCAGATCGCCTGTACCCGCGCCCATCCGGGCCCGGTTGTCCCGAACAGCCGCCAGGCCTCCTCGGAGAGCAGGTCCGTGTCGCAATAGCGGCTGCCCAGCAGGTAGACGAGGGTTTCGAACGGCAGGTCCTGCACCGCGTGCTGCGCGGCCCAGGGGGCGACCGGGTCCAGCGCGCCGCTGTCGCGGCAGACGCCATCCGTGGACAGGACGAAGTCCCCGGCCGGGGCCAGCAGCCGCGTGCACCAGTTGCCGAAACCATCGCGATAGCTTTCCAGCGGCACGCCCGGGTTCGTCGTCAGGTGGTCCGGACGCTCCAGGTCGCCAAAGCGCGAGAAATGCACGTTGAGCAACGCGATCATCGGCGTCGGCTGCGGCAGGCTGTAGCGAAAGCGGCATCCGAGACTGACCCGCATCAGGCTGCACCGGATTCAGCGGTGGTCGCATGGACCCGTGACAGGTCATGCATCGGTGGGTCCTCCCGGACAGCGGCCTTCGTCCCCTGGGGAATGTTCATGTGGGATCCTGCAACGGAGGAAGCGCCGCTTCGCTGTTCCACGCCCCGACCGAAGGCAAACGGTCGCGATCAATGGCCGCCTCGGGGTCTGCCCCGGAAATCTGCCGCACGTCGATGCGACCGGCACCCCCACCTGTAGCACGCGCCGGCCCCTGCGGCGACTTCGATCTGCATCCGGCAGCGCGCTGAAGCCGGATGACGCCCGGACCGGTCCGGTTGGAGAGGACCTTGTGATCGGCCCGTCGCCGTGCAGGATTGTCTGTCGCTGACGCCAGCGTGATGACAGGAGGCATCTGATGACGTTCGACTTCACCCCCTTGCTGCCGGCCCATGTTCCGGACCCGGCGCCCCGCTGGACGGGGTTTCCGGAGTATAATTTCATTGGCGGGCACATCGATGATGCGACCGTGCCGGTGGATGACCTCCGGGCGGCGGTGGATCGGGCGCTGGCGCGGGAGGGGGCGGATCTGGCGACCTACGGGTTGCAGAGCGGGCCGCAGGGATACCGGCCCTGCCGGGAGTTCGTGGCGCGGAAGCTGAAGACCTACTGCGGGATCGAGACGAGCGCCGATGACATCCTGCTGACCTCCGGCTCCCTGCAGGGCATGGACCTGGTCAACCGGCTGCTGCTGCAGGAAGGCGACACGGTCATTGTCGAGGAATCGAACTATGGCGGTGCCTTCACGAAGCTGCGGGCGCTGGGGGTCAACATGGTGGCCGTGCCGCTGGACGAACATGGCATGCGCATGGACGCGCTGGCGGCGGCGCTGGACGATCTGGCGGCCCGGGGCGTCCGGCCAAAGTACATCTACGCCATCATCACGGTGCACAATCCGACCGGAACGATCCTGCCGCTGGACCGGCGGCACCGGATGCTGGAGCTGGCCAGGCAGCACGGCGTGCCGATCTTCGAGGATGAATGCTATTCCGACATCGTCTGGTCGAACGAACGCCCGCCCGCGCTGCGGGCGCTGGATGACAGCGGCATGGTCATTCACATCGGCACCTTCTCCAAGACCGTCGGCCCGGCGCTGCGGGTGGGCTACATCAATGCCGTCTGGCCGGTGCTGGGCCGTCTGGTGGCGATGAAGTCGGATGCGGGGTCAGGCGCGCTGGAGCAGATGATGCTGGCCGAATACTGCCCGGACCACTTCGACGCCCATGTGCGCAGGTGCAACGCCGTGCTGGAGGGCAAGCTGGACACGCTGATCGAGGCGCTGGACGAGCACTTCGGCACCACCATCGACTACCGCAAGCCGCCGGGCGGCATCTTCCTGTGGGTGAGACTGCCGGAAGGGGTCGGCACCGCCCGCCTCGCCGCCGTCGCGGGCGCGCAGGGCGTGGCCGTGAACCCCGGCCCGGAGTGGTCACTGGGCGCGGATGCCGACACCTGGATCCGGATCTGCTTCGCCAACCCGCCGCTGGAGACCATCCGTGCCGGTGTCGCGAAGCTGGCCACCATCTGTCACGAGGAATTCGGCGTGCCGGAGATCAGCGGCAACGTGAAACGCTGATCCCGGCGGCCCCGGCGGCCCTCACGGCTGCCGGGTGATCGTCCATGCGATGCTGTCGGCACTGACGGCGGTCTCCACCGCCATGAAGGCGCGGTGGGAATTCACCACGCCGCGCCAGAGTTCGATCCAGCAGGCCAGCAGGTCATCGCGTTCCGCCGGCGTCAGCCCGCGCACGATCCGCAGTCCGTCCTGCCTGACCGTGACGGCATCGGCAGGATCCGGTCGATCGATCCGGGTCCCATCGCCCATGCCGCCGAACAGGGCGGACAGCAGACCGGCGACCTCGCCCGGGCCGCCGTCTTCGGTTCCCAGGGCTTCCGCCATCCTGCGTCCGTTCTGCAAGCCGGTCAGCCGCGCGGCGGCTTTCGCCAGTTCCAGGGCGCGGTCACGACCGATGCTGCCGACCAGTTCGCGGATGCCGTTGCGGATATATTCGACGGCGTAGTTCCGGTTCGCCTTCGCCAGTCGCAGGTCGTTCCACTGGTCATCGGGCGGGGCGGGCTGGGCGGCGGCGTCGAAGGCCGGGGGGCGTTCGTCCGGCGCGAAGCGCAGCCGCTCCTCCGCACTCAGGTCGTGATCATGTTCCATGAAATAGCCGCAGAGACCGAACTGCCCGGTCATGTCCTCCGAGACGCAGACAAAGCCCAGCCGCGGGTTCTTCAGCGAGACGCCGTTCTGCGCATACCATCCCTTCAGGAAGCCGCGGCTTGCCTCCACCGGCACACCGCAGAGCGTCGGGCCGTCGTACATCCAGCGCGGATAGCGGAACCGGACCCAGGCCTTGCGGTCCGATTCCTCCATATATTCAACAGGCACGCCGCCCATGCTGTTCGACAGGACGTGATAGCGGGCGCAGGCAACGGCATCGGGCAGTCCCTCCAGACCCAGCTTGGCGAAACTGGAGAGGAACTTCTCCTCGTGCTGGCGCCGGAACAGGCGAAACATCCACTCGCCGATGACCTCCGGCCCCTCGCGTACGGCAACCATCAATTGCAGCCCCAGCAGGTACTGGTGGTGAATGGTCGCCTGAGCCTCGATGGCGCGCAGGTTCTCGCTCATTGTGCTGATCTGCCCCCCGGTTTCCTTGCGGCCTGCGGCAGGCCGGGGCGCAGGATAGCCCATTTCCGATGATGTTCCAGACGCCGGATCGGCAGGTCCGGTCCGTGGCCTGCGCAGGCCGTACCCGGCGCATTGTACGTCCAGAGAGTCAGAGCGTTCGTTGACGCAGGGTAAACGGGGACCTCAAAATCTTCCACAATGAGCTGGCTTCGCGCGTTCTGATTGTCGGCTCGGTTGACGGCCACCCCGGGGGAAGGCCGCAATATGGGAGGATTGAAATGGCGACAGTGCGGATTAACGGTCAGTCACGGACCATCGATGGACCGGATGACACGACCCTGTTGTGGGCCATCCGGGACATGGCGGGCCTGACGGGAACCAAGTACGGATGTGGCGCGGGGCTGTGCGGTGCCTGCACGGTTCATGTCGATGGCGAGGCGGTGCGTTCGTGCCAGTCGACCGTGGGCGACGTCGCGGGCAAGGATGTGACCACCATCGAAGGGCTGTCGCCGGATGGCAACCATCCGGTCCAGGTGGCCTGGCGGGAATACAATGTTCCGCAGTGTGGATTCTGCCAGGCGGGCCAGATCATGCAGGCCGCCGCGATCCTGAAGCAGAAGCCGGATCTCACCGACGATGAAATCCTGGAAGGCATGTCCGGGAACATCTGCCGTTGTGGCTGCTACGAGCGCATCGTCGCTGCAGTCCGTCACGTCTCAACGGGGAGCTGATCCATGTTGCATTACCTTGAACAGGCCATGTCCGATGCGCCGAAGCAGCGCGCGCCGGAACTCGAGTTCGCCAATGTCTCGCGGCGCGGCTTCCTGACGATTGCCGCCACGGGATTCGCGGTTGCCGCCTTCACCACCCAGGCCGGTGCCTTCGCCCGCTACAAGACCGGCGGCGATTTCATGCCGCACGGCATTCGCTACGATCCGAAGATCTTCGTCTCCATCGATGCGGACGGCACGGTCACGATTGTCGCCCATCGCTCCGAGATGGGCACGGGCAGCCGTACCTCCCTGCCGATGGTGCTGGCCGACGAGATGGGCGCGGACTGGAGCCGGGTAAAGATCGTCCAGGCCGAGGGTGACGAGCCCAAGTACGGCAACCAGGACACGGATGGCTCACGCTCCATGCGTCACCACATCCAGTCCATGCGCCAGATGGGCGCTTCGGTCCGTCACATGCTTGCACAGGCCGCCGCGAAGAAGTGGGGCGTCGATGCCAAGTCGGTGACCGTCGGCGTGCACGAGGTTACCTCGGGCGGTCGCAAGGCCGGCTTCGGTGATCTGGCCGCCGATGCGATGGCGCTGGACGTTCCGGCGTTCGAGGACCTGACCTTCAGGACGGAGGATCAGTTCCGCTATATCGGCAAGGGCAACATCCCCATCACGGATCTGCATGACATCACCACCGGCAAGGCCATCTATGGTGCGGACGTCAGCCTTCCGGGCATGAAGTTCGCCGCCATCGCCCGCCCGCCCGCCGTGGGCAGCAAGCCGATCCGCTACGACGCGACCGCCACCTTCAAGGTGCCGGGGGTCGAGAAGGTTCTGGGGCTGCAGATCTCCAACTTCCCGGCCAAGTTCGCGCCGCTTGGCGGTATTGCCGTCATTGCCTCCAACACCGATGCGGCGATCAAGGGCCGCGACGCGCTGGAGATCGAGTGGGCGGAGGGGCCGCACAGCGGCTACAACTCCGCGGCCTTCACCGAGGAGATGCGGGCCACGGCGAAGAAGCCCGGTGCGGTGCTGCGCGCGGAAGGCGATGCCAAGGCGGCCTTCGAAGGTGCGGCGAAGGTCTTCGCCCGCGACTACAGCCAGGCCCACATGGCCCACGCCATGATGGAGCCGCCGGTTGCCGTCGCCAATGTCGCGAACGGCAAGGCGGAGATCTGGGCCCCCGTGCAATCGCCTTTTGGCACCCGGGGCGATCTCGCCGGGGCGCTGAACATGCCGATCGAGGATGTGACGGTGAATGTCACGCTGCTCGGTGGTGGTTTCGGCCGCAAGTCCAAGTGCGACTTCGCGATCGAGGCGGCGCAACTCAGCCAGCGGATCGGTGCGCCGGTGAAGGTGCAGTGGACGCGTGAGGACGACATCCGCCACAGCTTCTACCACACGACATCCGTGGAGCGGATCGAGGTGGCGCTGGATGCGGACAACAAGGTCACCGGCTGGCGGCACAATTCCGTCGCACCGTCGATCCTGTCGACCTTCGCGCCGGACAGCGGCCACCAGTTCTTCATCGAGAGCGGGATGGGACACATCGACATGCCGTTCGACATTCCGAACATCTCGGTCGAGAACGGTGCCGCCATGGCCCATACGAGGATCGGCTGGTTCCGTTCGGTCTCCAACATTCCGCGTGCCTGGGCGGTCCAGTCCTTCGTTGCCGAACTGGCCAACGAGATCGGGCGGGACCACAAGGACCTGCTGATGGAGATGATTGGCCCCGACCGGCTGCTTGATCCGCCGAAGCAGGGCTTCCCCGAGAACTTCTGGGACTATGGTGAGGTCTATGACGAGTATCCGATCGATACGGCACGCCTGAAGAACGTGCTGGCGATTGCCGCCGACAAGGCGGGCTGGGGGCTTGATCTGCCTGCCGGGGAAGGTATCGGGCTGGCGGTGCACCGGTCGTTCGTGACCTATGTCGCGACGGCGGCTCGGGTGAAGATCGTCGACGGGAAGATCACGGTGCCGGAAATGCACATGGCGCTGGATTGCGGCTTCGCCGCCAATCCGGAGCGGATCCGGTCCCAGATGGAAGGGGCCGCCGTCATGGGCATGACGACGGCAATGCACAGCGGCATCACCTACGAGAACGGCGCTGTCACCCAGTCGAACTTCCACGACTATCCGATGGTCCGGTCGGACAACTATCCGCAGAAGGTGCATACGCATGTCGTGCCGCACGGCTTCGAGGTGCATGCGTCCGGCGTGGGTGAGCCCGGCGTGCCGCCGGTACCGCCTGCCATTGCCAATGCGGTGTTCGCCGCAACAGGCAAGCGACTGCGGGATCTGCCCTTCGGCGACACGGTCTGAAACACCCGAAATCGGGTATGGCAACCACCCCTTTGAAAGGGGTGGTTGCCGATGTTTCCATCGAATTCAATCGAGGCTCATGTCCGTTGCAATTGTCACCTGACGCAAAGTTGATCAAGCTGGACACAGATTGTGCATCTGGGGACGGGCGAATGTCTGAAGCGGGGACTCTGGCTGAGCAGGTTTACAACGAAATTCTGGACGAGATCTGCGCCGGAACCTTTCCGGCGGAGGCCCGGCTGAAACAGGAGTCGCTGGCCCTGCAACTGGGGGTTTCCCGCCAGCCAGTGCAGCAGGCACTCAGTCAGCTGAAGGCGGATGGCATCGTGCAGGATGCACCGGGGCGCGGTCTTGCCGTGGCAACACCGGACCTGATCATGGTGCGCCATCGCTATCAGGTCAGACTGATCCTGGACTGCCTCGCCTCCGAGATGGCGGCCAAGCGGTGTGCGGAAGACTCCGCACTGGCGCGCAATACCCGTCAGGCAGGCGCGCGCATCCTCGACCAGGCGATGGCCGCCCTGGACGCGAATGACCTGAAGGCGCTGTTCAATGCCGACGTGGCGTTTCACGCCCTGGTCTATGACACCACCGGCAACCCCGCACTGAAGGACAGTGCCACGGTCCACTGGCGTTATCTGCAACGGATCATGAGCTGCACCCTGCGGGAGGTCGAGGACATCCCGGACAAGTTCTGGAACCAGCACAAGAACATCCTGGACGCCATCGTCGATGGCCGCGTCAGACGGGCGAACCGCTGGGCGCGCATTCACATCCGCTATTTCCTGGCGATTGCGGAGCGGGTCTACGGCGATACCTCTGAGAGACAACTTGAGCATTGAGAGCCGCAAGGACCGGCAGGAAGACGATGATGACCTGCGGCAGCTCTTCCAGGATCTGAGGCAGCGGCTGCAGTCCACCGTGGTGGGCCAGCCGCTGATGATCGACCGACTGGTCCTTGCCCTGCTTTCGGACGGTCATGTGCTTCTGGAGGGTGCGCCGGGGCTGGCCAAGACCCGGGTGGCACGGGCGCTGGCAGACTCGTTCGAGGGCCGTTTCAACCGGGTTCAGTTCACCCCGGATCTGATGCCGCAGGATCTGACCGGCAGCGCCATCTTCGATCCCAAGTCATTGCAGTTCGAGTTCCGCCAGGGACCGATCTTCACCAATTTCCTGCTGGCGGACGAGATCAACCGCGCGCCGGCAAAGGTTCAGTCCGCGCTGCTGGAGGCCATGGAGGAGCGCCAGGTCACGAGCGGTGACACGACCTATCCGCTCGCGCAGCCGTTCTTTGTCATCGCAACGCAGAACCCCATCGAGCATGAGGGGACCTGGGATCTGCCGGAGGCACAGCTCGACCGCTTTCTGATGCATGTGCGTGTCGGTTATCCCGATGCCGAGACCGAGAGTGCGCTGCTGGACATGGCTCTCGCGGAGGCGGAAGGCCAGATCAGCGGACGGGATGCCGGTCAGCCCGTCGACCGGATTGCACCGGCCGAACTGGCTGCGGCCCGCCATGCGGTGCTGCGCACCTTCCTTTCGGCGCCGGTGCAGGACTACATCGTCCGTCTGGTCGATTTCTCGCGACGGGCCGATGATCTGCCCGATGACCTGAAGGGGCTGATGTCGCATCCGCTCAGTCCGCGCGGTTCCATCGCGCTGGCCCGGGTCGCCAAGGCCGCGGCCTGGCTGGCAGGGCGTGAGCATGTCCTGCCCGACGATGTGCTGGCCCATGCGCCGAACGTGCTGCGCCACAGGATCGGCCTTTCCCATGTGGCGGAGGCCGAGGGCATTCAGGCAGACGTGATTGTCGCGCGTCTGATCCGCCATGTTCCGCCCATCTGAGACCCTGCGACCGGAGACCGTGGAGCAGCTGACGCTGTCGCGTCTGATTGCCATGGACCCCTTCCGCGCCCGTCGTCCGGGGGAGCCGGGCAACCGGACCCCGATGGGCGTTCGGCCGGGCCGGCGCGGGCTCAGGACCGGTGACATGGACGGGCTGGCCCCCTATGCGCCCGGTGGCGATATCCGGATGATCGACTGGCGCGGCTTCGCGCGTACCGGCCAGCTCCGGCAGAAGGAGCGGGAGCGGGAGGCGCACAGCGCCGTCATGCTGGTGGCCGACCTGGGGCCGCACATGCGGTTCGGCACCCGTGACGGAACGCTGGCGCTGCGGGCGGCGCTGGCGCTGGCGCGGGAAGCCTGGATCGCGCTGCGGCGGGACGAGCCGGTCGGTATCGCGACCTCTCCACACGGGGTGTTGATGGCCCCGGCGCGGGGCAGGCGTCGGCTGCTGCACGGTCTGGACCGGCTGGCGGCGACCTTCGCCCGGCGGGTGGCACCGGCACCGCTTTCGGTCGCGGTCGAGAGCGCCGCCGGGCACCTTCGCTCAGCCGATGACCTGCGGGTCTTCTCCGATTTTCATTTCTGGCTGGCAGAGGGGCAGCTTCCGACCGCCGGGCACCGGCGTTCCGGGCGCTGGTTCGCCGTGCAGGTGGATGATGCCGTGCACCAGTCCGTGCCGCCGCCCGGACATTATCCCGCGCGCAGCATGGCCACGGCGCGGATGGACGAGGATATCCGGATCGGGCGGGACACGACGGGTCATGCCGCCGTCGCCGCAGCGACCGAACTGAACCGGAGACTTCAGGCCGAGGGCTGGCGCATCGCCGACCCGATGGCCGGCAGCAGGCACCATTGGTCCGATGACGCCTGAGGAGATTCTCCAGGGGCTGCGCGATATCCAGTTGCCTGCTGTGGAAGCCGCTGCGTTTGCCGAATCCCGGTTCAGTCCCTGGCCGCTTGTGGTCACGGTGGCCATTCTGTCCGGCATCTTCCTGCTCAGGTTCCGCAACAGGCGGGCCTGGCGACGATCCCTGGGCCGGGATCTGGAGGCCTTCATCGCGCATCCGGAGCCGACAGGCATCCAGGGACTGATTGACCTGCGCCGCCGCTTCGCCGCGCACGGCCTTACGGTCCCGAACCTGCCTGCGGAGTGCTTCCGCCCCACGGAGGGGGCCGACGCGGCGGTTCTGCGCGGCGCGGCGGAAGATCTCAGACGGCTGCTGCCGTCATGATCGAACTGTTGCAACCCTGGGCCCTGCTTGCCCTGCCGCTGCCCCTGATCGCCTGGTGGCTGTTGCCGCATGCGGCCCCGGCCGCGCGCATGCTGGCCACCGAATCGGCGCTGGTTCTGCTGCGTGCCATGCGGCCCGGCGGATCGGAGGGGGCGGACCGGTTCCGGCGTCTCCTGCTCCCGGCGGTCGGCTGGCTGGCGCTGGTCCTGGCGCTCTGCGGGCCGGTAACCCCGATCGGGACGCTCGTCAGATCCAGCGGCCATGATGTCGTCATCGCCATCGATCTCTCCGCCAGCATGGGGCGAAAGGAACCGGGACAGCGAACAACGGCCTTCGACCGTTACCGGACCGCTGTGGCGGCATTCCTCGACCGGTTGCCTGCGGGGGATCGCGTGGCTCTGATCGCGTTTGGCGAACAGGCCTATCTGATCGCGCCGCTGACCCATGATTTCGGCGCGCTGAACGGCTATCTGGACGAGCTTGTCGTGGGCATGCCCGGACGCAAGACCTCCGTCGGCGTGGCCATCGGTCTGGCGCTGAAGACATTCGAGACGGAGGAGCAGCAGCGCCGCTCCCTGCTGATCCTCTCGGACGGGGAGGACAACGCGGGCGCGCTGCCCGCGCCGGACGCGGCGCTGCTGGCCAGCGACCGTAACGTGCGGATCCACGCGGTCGGTCTGGCCGATGCCGAGGCCGGTGGCGGCAGCGACATCCTGCGCACGGTCGCGGAGATCACGGGCGGCAGCTTCTCGACGCTTGCCGGGACGTCCGACCTGCCGGATCTGGCGGGGCCTGACGCCGCCGGGACAATCGATGAAGCGGCCTCGCCCCTGCGCCGCAACTGGTCTTCCGAACTGCTGATGATCGCTGCTGTCCTGCTGGCCGGGCATCTGCTGGTGCTGCGGAGGGCGCGATGACCCTGCTGCACCCCTGGTTTCTGCTGGTCTGCCTGCTTGCCGCCTGGCCCGTTCTGGCGGACAGGCTCCGTTCCGGAGGTGCCCGTCTGCATCTGCCCGGTTCCTGGCAGCGTCTGGTCAGCCCGGAGATGCGGACCATCGTTGCCGGTCAGGTCCGGGTCACACATGACCGTCTGGCGACCCTGACGACAGCAGCACTGTGGCTGGTGCTTGGACTGGCGCTGGCCGGGCCGGTGCTGCAGGCCGAACCTTCGGCGGCGGTGTCCAACCTGGCCGGGCGTGTGGTTGTCGTCGATCTTTCCGACGCTGACGGTGCCGCCGCGGTGCGCAGCATGGCGACCACTGTCGCCGCCGGGCAGACCGGCATCCCCGTGGCGCTGGTCGCGGCGACCGGCGATGCCTTCGATGTGGTGCCCTTCACCACCGACCTGCAGCATTTCGAGCGCTATCTCGCCGTGCTTGAACCCGCCCTGATGCCTGTCGGCGGGCACGAACCGCATCGCGCCTTTGCCCATGCGGAGGCCATGCTGGTGCGGGCAGGGATGATCGCGGGGCAGGTGGTGCTGGTCACGTCCGCGACGGCGGTGCCTTCGCGCAAGCTGGCGCGGGACCGCTGGCTGCGGGCGATCGTGCATGTCACCCCCGGCAGCCAGCCGCCACCGGCAATCCGCGCCCTGGCGGACGAGACCAACGCGACCCTGGTCATGGCGACGGACTCCGCGACCCTGGACCGGCAACTGGCGCAGACGGTGTCGAGTCTGGTCGATGGTTCTCCGGAGTTCTCCGGTCAGACGCCGCTGCGGCCGTGGCTCGTTGGCCTGGCCGGTCTTCTCTGGCTGTTGCTGTTCCGGAGGCCGGCATGACCCTGCGCAGCCTGATCGTCACCGTCGTCCTGCTGGTCGCATCTGTTGGGGCCGGCTGGCTGATCCCGGCGCTTGACCGACCGCTGGAGCCGCACCTTGTCGCCCAGGACCTGATGCAGCGGGGACGGGCCAGGGAGGCGGCCTATCTGTTCGATGATCCGGTATGGCAGGGCGTGGCCGAGTATCGCGCCGGGCGGATGTATCGGGCGGCGGGATCCTTCGTCCAGACCAAGAGTGCCCTCTCGCTCTACAACCTCGGCACGGCCTATGCGCAGGTGCGGCAGTGGACGGGGGCCGTTGCCGCCTATGAGGCGGTGCTGCGGCTTGAGCCGGAACATGCCGACGCGCGGCACAATCTGGCACTGGTCCGGCGTGCCCGGGCGGCAGAGGAACGTCTGATCGAGGAAAGCCGGAACAAGAAGCGGATGGGCATCTGGCAGGACGGCATGCTGAAGCAGCGTGACGGCGGCGATCCGGCCAGCGATGCCCCCGTGCGGGAGGATGGCAACAGTGCGGGTGGGGGGGAATCGACCCCGTCGAAGAAGCCCGGCACTGAATCCGCTGCCGGCAGTGGCCGCAGCACGCCTGGCGATGTCGCGCCGGACGGCAAGGCCCGTGCGGGCGCGGCGGAAGCAGGCGAGCGGCCTCGGGAGGCGCCGGAGGGACTGACCGGCGCATCGGCGGCAAAGATCCGGCGCGCGGAATCGGTACAGCATGCGGAACAACTGTTGCGGCGCATCGTCGATCACCCGGAGCAGGTGCTGGCGGCGCGATTGCGCAACGCCCAGAAACTGCGGGAGCGGGCGCAATGAAGTGGCTCCTCGGCGTGATCTGCATTCTGCTCTGCCCTCCGCTTGCCGTGGCCCAGAACGAAAGGGCGCCCGACGTTCCGGAACTGCAGGTCGAGATCGTGACGGCCGGGGAACCGGGCGGTGCCATATTCGTACAACAGCAGGTGTTGCTGCGGATCACGCTGGTCTCCCGGTTTCCGTTCTGGTCCCTGCGCATCGACGTGCCCGAGATCGCGGATGCGGAACGGCATGTCGCCTCCCGTCCGCGCACCAGCGAATTCTCCACATATGGCGGGTCGGGCTGGCGGCACCAGCGCGTCATCGCCCTGTTCCCGACGCGCAGCGGCGTGCTCGAGATCCCGGCGATCCGGGCTGCAGGGGCGGTGGAGCGTGCCGACGGCACCAGTGTCGGGTTCCGGGACGAATCCGAGGCGCGGGTTCTGCAGGTGCAGCCCGCGCACCGTTACCTCAACGGGTTCTGGTGGGTGGCGGCGGACAGGATCGAACTGACGGACGACTGGTCGAAGGACGTGGCCTCGCTGAGGATCGGCGACACGGTCCGCCGCACGGTCACGATGCTGGCCGACGGGGTGACGGCGGAGCGTCTGCCGGAGCTGGTGCAGAGAGACACGCCGGGGGCCAGGATCGTTGCCGTGGCCGGGGAGCGCAGGACCCGTTTCACACCCGGCGGTGCCACGGCGGAAGTCACCCGGTCCTGGGACATAACGGTGGAGACGGAAAGCGCGGTGAACATTCCGCCGGTGTCCGTCACCTGGTGGAACACCTCCGAGTCCCGGCCGGCCGGCAGCGGTGTTCCCGCCGCACGCATAGAGCCGCTGGCCGTCGACGCCGACAGGCTGCGGGCGGAACTGATGGCTGAGGCCGCGGCCCGCCGGGATCAGGACGCATTCTACCTGATCCTGCTTGCCGCAATCCTCGTCATCCCGATGGCGATCCTTGCCGGGGCCTTCCTGCGCGCTGCTGTGCCGTCGATGGCGGACATGCGGCTGCGTTGGCAGTTGCGCACCGTTTCGGGGCTCGGCACGGCCCGCGCGCTGGTCACATGGGCCCGGTCCACGGTGGCGCCCGATGCCCTGAC
Organism: Minwuia sp. IMCC3009; assembly: GCF_029909415.1. Taxonomy (GTDB): domain Bacteria; phylum Pseudomonadota; class Alphaproteobacteria; order Minwuiales; family Minwuiaceae; genus Minwuia. Next base: position 3,449,892 of record NZ_CP123781.1, on the reverse strand, counting down.
GCTGGGTGACATTGCGGCCACCGCACCACCGGCTGTAACCAGGGCGCTGGGGAAGATCGAGGCCGCGGCCTTCGGGCAGGAAGCTGAACAGGTGCTGGAACCGGCGGTCTTCTCGCGGTGGTCCAGGCACGTCCGGCTGCAGCGGCTGCGGAGGCAAATTGCAACGATGGTTCAAATAGTTGTGGGCCGATCCGGTCACTCCTGAGTGTCGGCGGGAGGGCTGCGGCAGACCACTGTATTTCAAGACATACACAACAGAAGTTTCCGTAGGGTCATCCGAATCCTAATATTTCAACAGGGGGAGAGAGACGCATGAGTAATGTCAGAGGAAAGGCCACAGAGGCCGAGAACATTTCCGACGGGAATGAACCGTGTTGTTGCGCGGAATGCGATGACGAGGGGCTGAGCAGGCGCGCAGTCATGGGGTACGGCGCGGCGATTGCCGCAGTTGGCGGCCTTGGGCTGGCGGGCGGTGCACATGCTGCGGAAGGTCCGCTCAACATGCCCGTGCAGCCCGGTGACCGGTTCATGATCACCAAGGGAAAACTGAAGCAGACGCTGCTTACCGCAGACCTGCTGGAATCCGGTGCCAGACCGGTCGAGGGGTTTCCGGTGACGCCCGACAAGCACGAGCCGCGTGACGTCTACCGCAACAACCGGTTGCTGATGCTGAAGCTGGACGAAGCGGCGATGGATGCCGAGACACGCGCACGCAGCGCCGGGGGCGTCCTGGTCTATTCGGCGGTCTGCACCCACAAGGGCTGCACCATCAAGTCCTGGATGGCGAAGCAGCAGCAGCTTCGTTGCCATTGTCACCTGTCGATCTTTGATCCGCTCTCCGGCGGTACGGTGAAGGGCGGCCCGGCGCGGCGGCAGCTTCCCGCGGTGCCGCTCGAAGTCGATGCGGAAGGCTATGTCGTGGCCGCGGCGGGTTGGACTGCCACGCCCGGCGGCGCGAAGAAATAGGAATCAACAAACCAAACAACCGGATCAACCGGTGGTCAAAAAAGGAGGATGCGATGCGAAGAACACTGGCCGCGGCGGCGGCGCTCATGATCCTGGGGGCGGGAAGTGTCGTTGCCCAGAATCTGAATCCCGTGACGGATGCGAGACTGCAGAATCCGGAACCCCAGAACTGGCTGCAGTGGCGCGGCAACTACGAGGGTTGGGGGTACAGCCCGCTCGACGAGATCACGACCGAGAACGTGAAGGGCCTGCGTCCCGTATGGAGCTTCGCGACCGGCGTGACGGAAGGCCATCAGGCACCGCCGATGGTCAATGACGGGGTGATGTATGTCTCGACCCCGCAGAACCAGGTGTTCGCACTGGATGCGGCAACCGGGAACGAGCTGTGGCGCTATCTGCACGAGATCCCGGAGGACCTGTTCCAGCTGCATCCGACAAACCGTGGCGTCGGTCTCTATGGCGACAAGGTCTACATGGCCACCGTCGATGCGCGCATGGTCGCGCTGAACGCCAAGACCGGCGAAGTGGTCTGGAACTCGACCATCGGTGACTACAAGGCGGGCTACTATTCCACGCTTTCGCCGCTGGTGGCCGAAGGCAAGATCGTGGTCGGCGTGTCGGGCGGTGAGTTCGGCATTCGCGGCTATGTCGTTGCCTTCGACAGCGAGACCGGTGCGGAAGCCTGGCGGACCTACACGGTTCCCGGGCCGGGCGAGCCTGGTCATGACACCTGGAAGGGTGACAGCTGGAAGACCGGTGGCGGTTCCGTCTGGATGCAGGGCAACTACGACGCGGATACCAAGCTTGCCTATTTCGGAACGGGCAACGGCGGCCCATGGCTGCCGGAGGCACGTCCGGGCGACAACCTCTACACGACGTCCGTGATCGCGTTAGACATCAATTCCGGCGAGATCAAGGGGCATCACCAGTATCACTGGAACGATGCCTGGGACTGGGACGAGGTCTCCGCACCCGTGCTGATGGACATCGAGCGTGATGGCCGCAAGGTCAAGGGACTGGTCCATGCCGGCCGCAACGGCTTCATCTGGTCGATGGAGCGCACTGCGGATGGTCCGATCAACTTCGTGGCTGCGGACAAGTATGTCCGCCAGACCGCGTTCACGGCCATCGATCCGGAAACGGGGCGTCCGTCCTACAGCGAGTCGGCGACGCCTGGCCTCAACCGCACGGCGACCTTCTGCCCGAGTCTCTGGGGTGGCAAGGACTGGCCCATGGAGGCCTACAGCCCGAGGACCGGCCTGCTCTACATCCCGAGCCATGAGAACCTGTGCACGGAGATGGGCGGCAGCGGCGAGATCGAGGATTACGAGCCCGGTCAGCTCTACATCGGCATCCCGATCGACGTGATCCTGTCGAGCATGCGCATTCATGAAAGCCAGGACACGTCGAAGCCTGTCACCATCGGCAAGTTGCAGGCCTGGGACATGAACACGGGCAAGATGGTCTGGGCCACGGACTTCAAGGACACGCCTTTCTGGGCGCCCTTGCTGGCCACGGGCGGTGACCTGATCTTCACCGGCGGTACCGTGGACCGGAAGTTCCGGGCCATGGATGCCAGGAATGGCGAGATCCTGTGGGAGCACCCGATGCCTTCGGGTGTGACGGCCACGCCGGCATCCTTCGCCGTGAACGGCAAGCAGTACATCGCGGTCCAGTCGGGCTGGGGTGTCGATGCGGAACGCATGCGCGGTCTGCTGGCTGGTCTGCTGCCGGAAGGCCGTGTGCCGACGGTGCCGCAGGGCGGTTCGATCCATGTCTTCGCGGTCGACTGACCTGAAGGCTGTGCTGACGGGGCTCCGGTTTCTTGCCGGAGTCCCCGGGGGCCGGGCGCTGCTGGCGCCCGGTCTCTTCGTTTTTCTGCTGTTCGTTGCCGTCGATGCCCGGGCGCAGGAGTATCCCCAGACACCGGAAGCGATGCTGGAGAAGGTCGCGACCGCCATTATCGAACGGGACTTCGACAAGTACGAGAAACTGGTGCACTGGGAACGCGCGGGGCGGATCAAGTTCAATATCGTCCGCTATCAGGTCCTGCGTTCCATGGGCCGCAAGATCGAATCGATCACGATCGAGAAGGTGCCGCCCACCACGTTCGACAAGCTGAAGCAGACACCGCAGATCGCCTTCAATCTGGAGCCGACCCATCGTGTCCGGGTGGTCTATGATGAACCCCCGAACGTAAAGGGAAGCGACAGGAAACCTGTCGTCTTTCACCTGGTGGGCAAGACCGATGAAGGCTATCGGATCGCACTCGTCGTGCGGAACGTCAAGGATGACGACGACTGATCGGGTCTGGTCGTGAGGGCAGGATCACTCCTGACCGTCGCGATGCTCCTGCTGGTTGCCCCTGCCGCCACCGCCCTGACGCTCACGGAAGATTCCGTGTGGCCCGACACCACGATCCCGGTCTGCTGGGAGCGACCGCTCGACCGGCACATGCAGGAACGCCGACTGGCAATGAAGGCCATTCGCGCGTCCTGGGAAAAGGAAAGCGCGCTGGTCTTCACCGGCTGGGGACGCTGCCGGTCGGACAGTCAGGGCATTCGCATCTTCATTGGCCGGGCGCATCCGCATGCCAAGGCGCGCGGACGCCATGTGAACGGTATGGCCAATGGTGTCGTACTGCCGGAACTGTGGACGCTGGCCGCCCTGTCGATCAACGTCAAGGCACCGGTCCACGAGTTCGGGCATGCCCTGGGCTTCGGGCACGAGTTCGCCCGCCCCGATGATGCGGTGCCGGAGGAATGCCAGGTGATCCGCAATCCCGCCGGTCGATATACCGAAGGGGACATGCCGCTGACCGCCTATGATCCCGACTCGATCATGGTTGGCTGCGCCGGAACGGCCCTGCACGACCTCTCCCTCGGCGTACCCCTGCTGAGTGCCGCCGACATCTACGGGCTGGTGTCGGTCTACGGGTCGGCGCCTGAGAATATCCTGGATGAGGACGAGGACGGCGACCGCTTTGGTGCTGCACTGGCCCTTGGTGATGTCGATGGCGACGGCATTGATGATCTGGCCGTTGGCGCACCGGGGGAGGATGGCGGAAGGGGCGCGGTCTACATCTATCGCGGTGACCCGTTCCAGGGGTTCCGCCCGCTGGCCCGGATCGCCCCCGAGCTGCCGGTGCCGGGTGCGGTGAGCGGTTGGGGCGGGGGGCTATCCTTCGGGCAGCCTGCCGCAGATGCCCGCCGCCCGCTGCATGTGGTGGCCGCAAACGGGATACGGACGAACGTCCTGTTCCATCCGGCGGAGGGCGGTGTGCGTGCCGAGATGCGTGCATCGCATGGCCCGGCGGACCGGGGCACGACCGTGGCCATCGTCGATGCCGACCTGGACGGTGATGGCGTCCCGGACCGTATTACCGGCATGCCGGACGCCCTGATCGGGGCGGTCCGCTCAGGTGCCGTTCTGGTTGAGCGCGGCGGGGCGGGTGATGCCCTGCGGTTCTGGTACCGGATGGGCCAGTCGTTCTGAAGGCGGTCACCTTCAGCACCTTCCCGCAGGCACGCGCCAGCATCTGCTCCCCGAAAGGCCGCTTGAGGCGAATACGACTCTCGCCTGTCGGAGCGCTTGACGAAGCGGCAGTTCATGATATTGTATTCTGAATTCAGAGTTCAGGATGCGAAGACATGAAGCCGCTTGTCACCCAACCCAATCTGGCCCAGCAGGTCTATGAGGCCATCGTCGACGAGATCTGTGACGGCCACCTGCTGGCGGGTGCCCATCTGGTGCAGGAGGATCTGGCGGAGCGGCTTGGCGTTTCACGGCAGCCGATCCAGCAGGCCATGGCGCTGCTGAAGGCCGACGGGCTGGTGGTGGAGATCGGCCGGCGCGGCTTGCAGGTGACGCCGCTGGACCTGGATATGATGCGCCACCACTACGACATCCGCGCCGTCCTTGATGGGCTGGCCGTTCGCATGTCCGCCACCCGTGCATCGGGTGATCCGGTGATTGGCCGGGCCATCGCGGCGCAGGGGCAGGAAATCCTGCAGCGCGGCGCGGCGGCGGTGGCGAAGGGCGCGGTGGGGGAGCAGGTCCGCGAGGACGAAGCCTTCCACACCATGCTCTACGAGCATTCCGGCAACCCCCTGCTGGCCCGGGCTGCAGAGCCGCACTGGCGCTATCTGCGCCGGGCGATGGGCGAGGTGCTGCGCCATGCCGAGCCGCCGCGCGAGATCTGGCGTCAGCATGGCGAGATCCTCGATGCGGTCGCGGCAGGTGACGCTGATCGCGCGGAAGAACTGGCCGTCGCACACGACCTGCGCGCCGCGAAAACGCTGGACGCGGCCCTGGCCAACCGCAACGCCGCCGCAGCGGCCGGCGGCTGAGCCCCCCCCATTCAAACCAGGGAGCACTGCCTTGACCTCTCAGATGCAGACCATTGGTGAACTGCTGGCCACCCAGGCGCGACTGCAGCCCGAGCGCCTGGGCGCACGTGACCTGGAACGGGAACTGACGTTCGGGCAGTGGAACGCGCGTGCCTGCCGGCTGGCCAACGGATTGCTCGGCCTTGGTCTCCGGCCCGGAGACCGCGTCGCCGTGCTGGCCTACAACCGTGTGGAATGGGCGGAGATCTATGTGGCGGTGGCCAAGGCGGGACTGATCGCCGTGCCCGTGAACTTCCGGCTCGTCGGCCCCGAGGTACGATTCATCTGCGCGAACTGCGGCGTCTCGGCAGTGATCGCCGAAGCCAGCCTGGCTCATGTCATCGACGGGATCCGCGCCGGGCTTCCCGTCCGTGATGATCGCTTCATCCTCATAGGAGATCAGCACCAGGCTCCCGGATGGTCGGACTACGAGGCACTGATCGAAAGCGCCGGGTCCGCTGATCCGGAGGTGCAGGTGTCGCCGGATGATCCCTGGTGCCTGATGTATACCTCCGGTACCACGGGCAACCCCAAGGGCGCGATCCGCAGCCATCGTGGCATGTTCATGCTGGCGCTCATGACCCAGGTGGAGCTTGGTCTCGACCGCAACGACGATGCCTTGCTGGTCATGCCCATGTGCCACGCCAACTCCCTCAATTTCTTCACCGCCTTCCTGTCCATCGGGGCGACGGTCACGATCTTCTCCCGCGCCAACTTCGATCCGCGCCTGTGCCTGCAGACCATCGGCAGCATGGGCATCACCTTCTCGTCGCTGGTGCCGACGCACTTCACCATGATGCTGGAGGTGCCGGAGCAGCAGCGGGACGCAGCGGACTTCGCGCAGGTGAAGAAGCTGATGGTTTCCTCCGCCCCTGCACGGGCGGAGACCAAGCGCGCGGTCATGGAGATGTTCCCGAACTCCGGCCTGTTCGAACTCTACGGTTCGACGGAGGCCGGTTGGGTTACCATGCTGCATCCGGATGAACAGTTCGATCACCTGGGCACCGTCGGACGCGAAGTGGTCGGCTCCGCGCCCATCCGCCTGCTCGACGATGATGGCGACGAGGTTCCCGACGGGCAGCCGGGGGAGCTCTATTCCTGCGGTCCCTATGCCTTCGACGGCTACTGGAACCTGCCGGAAAAGACGGCAGAGGCATTCCGGGGCGACTATCTGTCGGTCGGTGACATGGCCCTGCGGGATCCTGACGGCTTCATTCGCCTGATCGATCGCAAGAAGAACATGATCATTTCAGGCGGGGAGAACGTCTACCCGTCCGAGGTCGAGACGGCGCTCGCTGCGCATCCCGATGTCCGGGACGTGGCGGTGGTCGGGTGCCCGGATGCCAAGTGGGGCGAAAGGGTGGAGGCGGCGGTCGTCCTGCGGGATGGCGCGGCGCTCACAGCCGAGGACCTGATTGCCTGGTCGCGGAAGAGCCTTGCCGGATACAAGCGCCCCCGTGCCGTGACCTTCCTGGATGCGGACGCCATGCCGCGCAATGCCACCGGCAAGATCCTGCATCGCGTCCTCAAGGACATGCTGATCGCCCGCGCATCCTGACGCCCGCGATCCCGAAAGACAGAACACCGAGGAGGAAACCCCATGACCGAGAGTCAGGATCTGAATGACGACCCGTTGAGTGTCGCTGCATGGATCGCCCGGGCCCTTGTGGCGCGCGGCGTGGAACGGGTCTTTGGCCTGCAGGGCGGGCACATCCAGCCGATCTGGGACCATATCGCCCGGCAGGGTATCCAGATCATCGATGTGCGAGACGAGGGCGCGGCGGTCCACATGGCCCATGCGCATGCCGAACTGACCGGTGGTCTGGGCGTGGCGATGGCCACTGCCGGTCCGGGCGTGACCAACTGCGTGACCGGGATTGCCAACGCCGCGCTGGCGCGTGCGCCGGTGCTGCTGATCGGCGGCTGTACCTCGACGCGGCAGGCCAACATGGGACCGCTGCAGGACATCCCGCATGTGGATATCATGCGCCCCGTGACGCGCTATGCCCGTACCGCGCGGGTCGCCGACCAGGTGCTACGGGAGCTTGACGAGGCCATTGCCCGTGCCACCGGCGACATGGGGGAACCGGGGCCGTCATATCTGGAGGTGCCGACCGATGTGCTGCGCACCCATGTGCCGGAGAATCTCGTCACTTCGGACTGGCTCGCGCGGAAACCGGCCCGACGCCCGGCACCGGACCCTGCGCTGATCGACGCGGCGGTGGAGACCATCCGTGGCGCGCGCCGCCCGCTGGTGGTCAGCGGACGCGGTGCGCGGGGCGCGGGGGCGGCGCTGGAACGCTTCCTCGATGCCACCGACGCGCTCTACCTCGATACCCAGGAGAGTCGGGGGCTGGTGTCGTCCGACCACCGGGCCGTGGTCGGGGCGGTGCGCGCCGCTGCCATGGCGCAGGCGGACCTGGTCATCACCGTGGGGCGGAAGCTGGACTACCAGCTCGGCTTCGGTTCGCCCGCCGTTTTCCCTGATGCGCGGTTCCTGCGCATCGCGGATACCACGGGCGAACTGGTCGACAACCGCCGGGGCACGCCGGAGATCCTGGCCGGGGTGGATCTGGCGCTCGAGGCGCTGGCCGTCGCCCTGGGCAATGATGCCGGGGCGCGGGACGCGGACTGGGCGGACGGGTTGCGCGCGAAACATCGCGACCGTCTGCAGAAGGGCGCATCCGGTCCGGTGCCGCAGACCGGCGCGGATGGTGCCGTCCATCCCATGGCGATCTTCGACGCACTGGATCAGGTGGTGGACCCGGACTACATCGGGGTGGCGGACGGGGGGGACCTGCTCAGCTTCGCCCGTGTCGGGCTGACGACGCGCACCTATCTGGACGCCGGCACCTTCGGCTGCCTCGGCGTCGGCGTGCCCTTCGCCATTGCGGCGGCCCTGGCCTGTCCCGACCGCCAGGTCATCTCCGTCAATGGTGACGGTGCCTACGGCATCAACGCCATGGAGATCGATACGGCGGTCCGGCATGGAGCGAAGGCTGTCTTCATCGTCTCCAACAACGCCGCCTGGAACATCGAGCGCCATGACCAGCACGTGAACTATGGCGGGCGCATCACCGGCACCATCCTGCGCCACTCGGACTATGCGGGCATGGCCCGTGCGCTGGGGGCTCACGGGGAACGTGTCGAGGACTCGGCCGACCTGGTGGAGGCGATCCGCCGGGGCATCGCCAACGCGCCCGCCGTCATCGATGTCGTGACCTCCCGCGAGGCGGTCTCGTCGGACGCCCAGAAGGGGCTGGGCTTCGTGCCTGACTATCAGCCCCTGTTCGCCTGGGACGATGCGGAGCGCAAGCGCCGCAATCTGGGCTGATGCTCAGCCCGTGCTAGAGTTCGCAATCATCACGTCGTCAAGGATCCGAAATGCTCGATCTCCAGAACCGCACCTCCATCTATCAGCCCAGCCAGCCGGGGCTGAAGTTCCCTGAGGAACCCAAGTTCAATTCGAACGAGGAACTGCGCCTCGACCGCAAGAAGCGGCTGGTTGCGGCCTGCCACGCGTTCTCCCAGCTGCAGTACAACTTCGGCTTTGCCGGGCACCTGACGATCAGGGACCCGGAGCACCCCGAACTCTACTGGACCAATCCGATGGCGGTGCACTTCGACCGGGTTTCGCTGTCAAACCTGATCCTGGTGGACCACTCGGGCAAGGTGATCGAAGGCGATTACGCCGTGAACCGGGCGGGCTTCGTCCTGCACGGCGCGGTGCATGAGGAACATCCGGACATCCTGGCCATGTGCCATGCCCATACGATCCATGGAACGGCCTTTGCCGCACTCGGGCGACCGCTGGACCCGATCACCCAGGATGCCTGCGCCTTCTTCGAGGACCATGTGGTGATCAAAGACGAGGCCGGTCATGTTGCGGTCGATGAAGACGCGGGTCCGAAGGTCTCGCGGGCCTTCAAGGGCGTGAAGGCGGCGATCCATCAGAATCACGGCCTGATCACGGCGAGCCGCCACAGCATTGATTCCGCCGCCTTCTGGTTCATTGCGCTGGAGCGGTGCTGCCAGCAGCAGCTCCTGGTGGAAGCGACCGGCCACAAGCCGGTGCATGTTCCGGTGGAAAGCGCCCGCTACAGCCGGGAGCACGTGGGCAGCGAATATATCGGCTGGCTGCACTTCCAGCCGATATACGAGCAGTTGGTCGAGAGCCGGCCGGACATGTTCAGCTAGATCGGTCCGTCGGGTGGCGGACGCGATGCGGGTCGCCTGCGCGCCCTAGATATTCAATTTACTGAATTTTCTGCTGTGTTGTGAACTCTCTCTGTCATTTGATTGGCAGGGAAGGTTTGCGCATGCGCCGGTCATCCGGCCAACGGTCCGGCAAGCCTTCCTCGCCTTTGCCGCGATGGTACAGGATGGACGGGCCTTTTTCAGCCGGTATCCCGCTATCGGCCATTGCTGCGCCGGTCTTCCGGTTCGGCGCACATCATCACCCGCCCCAAGGGCCTGACCCGCTTGACCCAGCGAAAGGCGACGGTCGAGAATCCGGATTTTCCATTGACACGGTGTGAAATACGACCGCAAATATTCGAAAATATGAATTTATGGGAGGATGTCCATGCTTGCCTTGCGGCGGACCGCCAATGCAGGCGTTTCCGCGCTTTGTCTGATGGCTTCCGGCGCAGTCGCGGGTGATGCCGCCTATGGCGAATATCTGTCAGGCGAATGCGTTGCCTGCCACCAGAAGTCCGGTGCCGATGACGGTATTCCCTCCATCGTCGGTTGGGACGCGGTCAGTTTTGTCGCTGTCATGCTGTCCTACAAGCAGGGCGGGCGCGACAGCGAGGTGATGGTGAATGTCGCACAGTCACTGGACCTCGAGCAGATCGAAGCGCTGGCCGCCCATTTCGCGACAATCGAACACCAGGAAGAGTGAAGCAATCGGACAGGGAGAAGACAGATGGGCATGACGCGCAGGCAGTTTACCAGGATGGCAGGCGCCGTGGCGCTGGCTTCCGCCGCTCCGCTGGGTTTCGTTCATGGCGCGGCGCGGCCGAAGGTCGTCGTGATCGGTGGCGGTGCCGGCGGCGCGACGGCAGCGCGCTACATCGCCAAGGACTCGAAGGGAGCCGTCGACGTCACGCTGATCGAGCCGACGCGGATGTACTACACCTGCTTCTTCTCCAACCTCTACATCGGCGGCTTCCGGGATCTGGCCTCCATCGGCCACACCTACGGGAAACTCGCCAGCGACTATGGCATCAACGTCGTGCACGACTGGGCAACCGGCGTGGACCGCGCCGGCAAGACGGTGTCCCTGTCCAGCGGCGTCAGCGTTCCCTACGACGCGCTGGTGGTTTCCCCGGGCATCGACTTCAAGTACGAGACCCTGCCCGGCTATTCGGTGGAGGCTGCCGGCCGCATGCCCCATGCCTACAAGGCCGGCACGCAGACGGCCCTGCTGAAGAGTCAGATCAACGCCATGCCCGCAGGCGGCACCTTCATGATGGTGGCTCCGCCGAACCCCTACCGGTGCCCCCCCGGACCCTACGAGCGGGTCTCCATGGTGGCCCACGTGCTGAAGCAGACGAACCCGACGGCCAAGATCCTGATCATTGACCCGAAGACCAAGTTCTCCAAGGGTGGCCTGTTCTCCGAGGGCTGGGAGAAACATTACCCCGGCATGGTCGAGTGGATCGGCGGTGACGTCCATGGCGGCATCAGGTCGGTGAACGCCGCGGAGATGTCGGTGGAGACCGACTTCGATACCTTCAGGGGTGACGTGGTGAACGTGATCCCGGCGCAGAAGGCCGGTCATATCGCCGAGGTCGCAGGTCTGACCGACGCCAGTGGCTGGTGTCCGATCGTCCCCGCAACCATGCAGTCGCGCATGGACCCGAGCATCTATGTGCTGGGCGACGCGACCGTGAACGGGGACATGCCGAAGTCCGGCTTCTCCGCCAACAGCCAGGCCAAGGTCTGTGCCATGGCCGTGCGCCATGCCCTGACGGGTTCGAAGATGTTCCCGGCGCGGTTCCGCAACACCTGCTGGTCGCTCATCGAGACCAATGATGGTGTCAAGGTTGGCGCGAACTACGAGGCGACGGACGAGAAGATTGCCGGCACGGGCGGTTTCATCTCCCAGACGGGTGAGTCCGCCGACCTGCGCAAGAAGACGTATGAGGAGTCGGTTGGCTGGTACCAGGGTATCACCACCGACATGTTTGGCTGACAGGAGGTTCAACTGACCGAGTTCACACCTTTGTCTGCATTGGCAGGCGGTGCCCTGATCGGCGCCGCCGCCGTCATGCTGCTGGCGCTGAATGGCCGTATTGCGGGCATCAGCGGCATCGTCAAGGGACTGCTGCCGCCGGAGGGCGCGACGGACGCGGCGTGGCGCATCTGCTTTGTCGTCGGCATGGTCGTCGCGCCCTGGCTGGTCGGGTCCGTGACGGGTGAAATCGCGGTTCCCGCAGTTCCCGGCAACGGACTCTGGATGGCTGTGGCGGGGGTGGTCGTGGGTGTCGGTACTGCGCTCGGCGGCGGCTGCACGAGTGGTCACGGAGTATGCGGCATGGCGCGCCTTTCGGGCCGCTCCATCGTCGCCACCCTGACCTTCATGGCGACAGGCGTGATCACGGTCTTCGTTGTGCGCCACCTGTTGGGGTGGGGGTCATGATGCGGGCACTGGCAGGACTTCTCGCAGGACTGGTCTTCGGACTTGGTCTGGTCATTTCCGGCATGTCGAACCCGGCGAAGGTGCTCAACTTCCTCGATATCACAGGCACCTGGGACCCGAGCCTGATCTTCGTCATGGGGGGTGCGCTGGTTGTGACCTTCATCGGATTCAGGTTGGTGCTCGGCATGTCCGGACCGGTTCTGGACACGCAGTTCCATCTGCCCACCCGTTCGGACCTCGACATGCCGCTGGTCGCCGGCGCGGCGCTGTTCGGCATCGGCTGGGGGATCGGCGGCTATTGTCCCGGGCCTGCCGTCACCTCCGCGACCCTGGGCGGATGGCCCACGCTCGCATTCCTGGGCGGCATGATCGCTGGCATGATCGCGGTGCGGATCCTGCAGCCACGGTCGCTGTCACCCGCCACCATCGTCAGATAGACAACAGGGGTATCATCATGATCAGCCGACGCAGTTTCACGACCGGTGCCCTGGCGCTCGGCACCCTGCCGCTGCTCTCGTCTGCGGCTCCGGCAGCCGTGGAAATCGGTGACAATGGCCTGCACCTTCAGGACTGGTTCCTGGACAGCTTTCTGGACCTGAACGAAGACCTCGTCACTGCCGCCGGTGAAGGGCGCCATCTGGCCGTGATCTTCGAACAGCGCGGCTGTCCCTACTGCAGGCAGATGCACGAGGTGAACCTGGAGGATGCGCGGGTCACCAGCTACCTGAGACAGCACTTCGACATCCTGCAACTGGACCTGCGGGGCAGTCGTGCCGTCACGGATTTCGACGGTGAGGAGATGGAGGAGCGGGAGCTGGCGCGGCGCTGGCGGGTCAATTTCACGCCGACGATCGTCTTCTTCCCGGCCGATCCTGCCGCAGTCGCCGGGATGAACGGGCGGGAAGCGGAGATCGCGCGCATGCCGGGCTATTTCCGTCCGCTGCCATTCCTGTCGATGTTCGAATACATCGCCGAAGGCCATTACGCCGAACAGGACTTCCAGCGCTATCTGCGTGACCGCTTCGCGCAACTGCGTGAGGCCGGCACGGACCCCGAGAACTGGTAGGCGTGAAAGGTGCGATGGAGATCGAACCCCATATCCTGATGGCACTGTGCGGCTTTGGTCTCGGAACCATTGCCGGACTTGCCGCACGCGGGGCCGACTTCTGCACCTATCGCGCCATCGAGGACTGGTGGGTCACCGGCAGCAACACGCGGCTGCGCACCTGGGCGCTGTCCATCGTCGTGGCGATGGTCGTGGTGCAGGCACTGTTCGCCGCCGACATGGCCCGTATCGGTGACAGCTTCTATCTCGCGCCCTCGCTTGGCTGGGGCGGTGCCATCGCGGGTGGCCTGCTGTTCGGCTGGGGCATGGCGATGGTCGGTACCTGCGGCTTCGGCATTCTGGTGCGGCTGGGCAGCGGCGACATGCGGGCGGTGCTGATGTTCCTGACCCTGGGCCTGTCGGCCTACATGGCCGCGCGCGGGCTGACGGCGCTCGGGCGTGTCTACGCGCTGGAGCCGCTGCGCCTGGACATGGAAGCCAGCGGCGGGCAGGGGCTGGGTCATCTGCTGGGGGCGGCAACAGGCACGGCGCCCGGCAGTGCCGGAATCGTTATCGCCCTGGTCCTGGCTGCGGTCGTCCTGTTCTGGTGTTTCAGGGACGCGGCATTCCGTGGCTCCGGCTACAGCATCCTGTCGGGCGTGGCTGTCGGCCTGGCGGTTGCGGGCGGCTTCGCGGCGACAGGCATCCTCGGAAACGATGATTTCGACCCGCAGCGCGTCGAGTCCCTGACCTATGTGCTGCCGCCGGGGGAGACGATCCAGTACCTGCTGACCTTCACCGGCGCGGAGATCAACTTCGGCATCGGCGTGACGCTCGGAACCATCTTCGGGGCCGTCATCACGACCGCCACGCGCATGGGATTCCACTTTGAGGTCTATGACGACGCCAGAGAGATGCGGCGCCACCTGCTCGGCGCGTTCCTGATGGGCTTCGGGGGTGTGGCTGCGATGGGCTGCACCGTCGGACAGGGCGTTTCCGGCATGTCGACACTGGCTGTCAGCGCACCGCTCGCGCTCGCCTCGATATTCGCGGGTGCCGTGCTTGGCATCCGCTATCTGATGACCGGCAGTCTGCTGGGCAGGGGAGATCAGGAGGTCTGAATGAGACTATTGGCAATGGCGGCCGGACTGGCGCTGCTGGGTGGCACCGCACTGGCGAACGAGAATATTCCCGACCAGTACCCCCAGTCGCTGCTCTACAGCCCGCCGGTGGAGGTCATTCCGCATGTCTGGTCGGCCATCGGGGCGACAGCACCGCCGACATACGAGAACGCGGGTCACAACAACAACCTCTCCTTCATCGTGACCGGTGACGGTGTCGTCGTCGTGAACGGCAGTGGCAGCTACCTGCTGGCGAAGGCCCTGCATGACGAGATCCGCCGGATCACCGACCAGCCCGTGAAACTGGTGATCGACGAGAACGGTCAGGGCCACGCCATGCTCGGCAACTGCTACTGGTCGGAGCAGGGCGTCCCGATCCTGGCGCATGAGGACGCGGCGGCGGAGTTCGAGGAATTTGGCGCGCAGATCATCGAAGGCGCCCGCACCCGCCTGAAGGAACGGGCTGAAGGCACGTGCCTGCGCGGCCCCGACGAGACCTTCAGTGACCGGAAGGTCATCGAGATGGGGGATTTCACCATCGAGGTGCTGTATCTTGGCCCGGCCCATTCACCGGGCGACACCCAGGTCTGGCTGCCGAAGCAGAAACTGGTGATCGCGGGCGACATGGCCTTCCACGAGCGCCTGTTGCCGATCTTCGACCACACTGACACGGCCGGCTGGGTCGAGACCTGGCCCCTGTTCGAGGCGCTGGGCGCGACCTACGTCATCCCCGGCCACGGTCATCCCACCAACTACGCCCAGGTGCGCCGCTACACCCACGACTATCTGGTCTACCTGCGCGGCAAGATCGGTGAGGTCATTGACGCCGGCAAGGGGCTGGAGGACAGCTACTACGTCGACCAGTCCCCCTACGCCCACCTCCACACCTACGACCAGCTCGCCACCCGCAACGCGGGCCGGGTGTTCGAGGCGATGGAGTTCGAGTGAGGGGCTATTCCGCGATGAACTCGGCGATCAGGTCGGCGGTGTCCTCGGCATAGAAGTCGAGGAAGAAGTGGTCGGCGTCCTCGATCAGTTCGAAGCGGACCCGGTCGCCGTCGGTGATGGCGGTCATGCGTTCCGGGACTTCGGGGACCGTGGTGTCGACCGACCCGGCAATGACCATGACGGGCATCGGCAGGGTAGCGACGATGGACGGGGTGTCGTGGTCGGCAAAACTGCCACCGAGGTAGGAGCGGATTGCCGCCGGAGTGGCCTTCGTGTCGCGGCAATAGACGATACCGGGCACATCGATCAGGTCTGCGTCCCGGTCAGCGAGAGCCAGGACAGCGGCGCGGTCGGCGCGATAGCGTGCGCGATAGCGCCGGTCGCGTTCGGCGTCGTCATGGCCGACGGCGGGGGCGATGGGGATCAGTTTCCCGACCATGTCAGGGTGGGCGCGGGCGAACAGGGCGACCTGGTTGCCGCCCCGGCTGTGACCGGCGACCATGATGTGCTGATGCCCCTCTGCCCTGAGCCACCGGGCCCAGGCGGCCAGTTCATCCACCGCTTCCTCGTGGGTATGGCGGAAGGGGACGGTGCAGTCATAGGGACCTTCGCGGCGATCGATGCCGAGGGTCAGGCTGGGGGCGAGGCTGGAGATTCCGCGCTCCGCCAGCAGTTCCTGCAGCGTGTCGATCAGTTCCTGGTCCTTGTCGGCCAGGGTGCCATGCAGCAGCAGGATGACCGGGGCATCCGCCGTTGCCTCGTCCGCTTCGACCCAGTCGGCCAGCGCGGTGAGGGGGCCGATCTTCTGCGCGACGGTGACCGGTTCCGCCGCCTGGGCGGTCCAGCCGAGCAGCAGTGCTGCCGCGGCGCCGGTCAGGACACGGCGGTCAATCCTCTTCATGGTCGGGCGTCACGTCGAGCACGCGGGCGCGCATGGTCACGGTCACGTCGGTCTTGCAGTTCGACATGCAGGGCGCGCCGTCGGCCAGCGACGGCGTGTCGGGACGCGAGTCCTCGATGAAACCGTTCTCGTTCGGCAGGCGCACGTCGGTGAAGTTCTCCTGCGACAGCACGAATTCGTCGTCCACCAGGTCGTTGGCATAGAGCAGGAACGCGGTGACGGCATAGACCTCGTCCGGCGTCATGGACTGCGCGTCACCGAAGGGCATGGCCCGGTTCACATAGTCCCAGACGGTCGACAGATAGGGCCAGTAGGAGCCGATGGTCTTCACCGGGCGATCCGAGCGCAGGGTCTCGAACCCGCCTGAGAGCACCGGCCAGCGATCCACCCCCTCCGCGAAATCGCCATGGCAGGCCGCACAGCGTTCGGAAAAGATGGTCTCCCCATCCTCCACCGATCCCTGTCCGGGGGGCAGGCCCATGCCGTCGGGGCGCACGTCGATGTCCCAGGCCGCAATTTCCTCTGCGGTGGCCGGGCGTCCGAGGTCGTCGGCCAGTACGACCGCCGGAGAAGCGGCAAGCAGGCCTGCGGTCAGCACCGACCTAAGAAGAAACTTCGACATTCTCTGCCTCCCCGTTGGAGCGCACCAGCCAGGTCTGGATACCATTGTTGTGGTAGATCGAATTCTCGCCGCGCACGGCCCGAAGCTGGTTCTTGGTGGGCTGCACGTAGCCGGTGGAATCGATGGCGCGGCTCTGCAGCAGCAACTCGCGCCCGTCCCAGTCGAAGTCGACGTAGAAGCGGTGTGCCGACTTGTCGAAGCTTGGACCGTCCAGGCGCGCGGTCTGCCAGTTGGCGCCGCCATCCATGGAGACGTCCACCCGCTGGATGGTGCCGCGCCCCGACCAGGCGAGGCCGGTGATGACATTGCGGCCCTTCGCGGTCAGCGGGGCCTGCGGGCTGGGGTTGGTGATGACCGACTTGCAGTCCATCTGCCAGGTGAAGCGCCGCGCCTTGCCGTTGGCCAGCAGGTCCGTGTACTTGGAGGTCTCTTCCCGGTGGTGCCAGGGCATGTCGCCGACCTCGATCCGGCGCAGCCACTTGATCCACATATTGCCTTCCCAACCCGGCACGACCAGACGCATCGGATAGCCCTGTTCGGGGCGCAGCGCCTCACCATTCATCTTCCAGGCGATCATGCAGTCGTCCAGCGCCTTTTCCATGGGGATGGAGCGGGTCATGGCAGAGGCATCCGCCCCCTCCGGCAGCAGCCACTTCGCATTCGGCTTCAGGCCGCAGTGTGCCAGCACATCCTTCAGCATGACGCCGGTGTACATGACGTTGTGGATCATGCCGTGGGTGAACTGGCAGCCGTTCAGCTGTGCGCCGCGCCACTCCATGCCGGAATTGGCGGCGCACTCCAGGAAGTAGACCCGGTTGGTGCGCGGGAAGCGCTTGATCTCGTCGACGGTGAAGATCAGGTCCTTTTCCACCAGCCCGTGGATGATCAGGCGGTGATCCGCCGGGTCGATCTCGGCGATGCCGCCATGGTGCCGTTCGAACGCCAGGCCGTTGGGCGTGATGATGCCGTCAAGTTCATGCAGCGGCGTGAAGTTAACGGAGCTGACGGGATCGGCGGTCAGCCAGGGCACACTGCGGCGCACCACATGCGCCTCGTACTCGGACGGCATGCCATAGGGGCGTGCATCGACACCGTCCCCCAGATAGCGCGACCAGTCCGGGATATTGGGTGGCAGATTCTCCGGATTTGATGCCCGGGCGGCGGTGCCGCCGACGACCGCGCCTGCACCCAGCGCAGCCGCTCCGGTCAGGAACCTGCGTCGGGACGGGACCGCGACGGATTTGCTGTCATTCTGGCTCATCATCAGACCTCGTGACTTCCCGTATTCTCGTGATTTATCATATTCGTATTATTGAATATGTCGAGTATCAACCGCCCACCAGGCGCACATTGTCGTGGGGCTCCGCAGTGACCGTGCCATGAGCCTGGATGTGGGCGCCCACGATGTCCCAGATCGGTGGTCCCTCCGTGCCCTCATTGACGCTGGCCCAGCCCGCGACCGCATATTCACGCTTCGGATCGATCGGCGCGCCGGTCCGCAACAGGGTCATGTCACCGATGCGGCTGCCGATCTCCTGCGCCGGGTCGATGGTGAAGCCCATGCCACCGACGCGAACCATGTCGCCACCCTGCTGATAGTAGGGGTCGGGGTTGAACAGGTTGTCGGCCACGTCTTCCAGGATCGTCTTCAGCAACTCACCGCTCATCGGTGTGCGGTAGGTCGCCGGATAGGTGATCGAGGTCATGTTGTGCACGTCCTCGACCGTGATGTCCTGGCCGGGCAGCAGCGACGCGCCCCAGCGGAATCCCGGCGAGAGCGCGATCTCCGCATCCCGCTGCTCCATCAGCGCATCACAGATCACGTCGTCGAAGGTGCCGTTCAGGTTGCCGCGCCGATAGAGGGTGGAACCGGTCTGGCCGAGAACGGTTTCCAGTTCCGCCTTGTAGGGCGCGCGGATCTCCGTGATCAGGTCCGTCATCTCGGGATCCGGCGTGATGACGTCGGAGAAGACGGGGATCAGCTTGTAGCGATAGCCCTTCATTTCCCCGTCCCGGACGTCGAGGTCGAGGCGGGAAAGGAACTTGCCGTGACTGCCGCTGGCGATCAGCAGTGTCCGGTTCACCTTCACGGCTGCGGGCAGGGCGTCATGGGTATGGCCGGTGAGCACGATGTCGATGCCATTGACCCGGCTGGCCAGTTTGCGATCAACGTCGAAGCCGTTGTGCGACAGCAGCACGACCAGATCGGCACCGTCGGCGCGGGCCGCATCGACACGTTCCTGCACCAGCGCTTCGCGAATGCCGAAGGACCAGTCCGGGATCATGTAGCGGGGGTTGGCGACCGGCGTGTAGGGGAAAGCCTGGCCAATGACGGCGATCTTCGCGCCGCCGCGCTCGAACGTGGTGGTGGCCTCGAAGACGGGTTCCTCCCACTCCGTATCCACCACATTGCCGGCGATGAAACCGAAGTCGAGCTGGGACACCAGTTCCTCGACCCGGTCTGTGCCGTAGGTGAATTCCCAGTGCGCGGTCATCGCATCGGTGCCCAGCGCATTCATGACGCGCACCATGTCCTCGCCCCGGGTGCGGTAGCTGGTCAGCGAGCCCTGCCAGGTATCGCCGCCGTCGAAGAACAGGGTCTTCCCGGGCCGCTCGGCGCGGATCGCCTTGATCAGGGTAGCCAGCCGGTCCATGCCGCCGACACGGCCATAGGTGCGGGCAAGCGCGGAGAAATCCTGGTCGGTCAGCGCGTAGGCACCGGATGTACCCGGATCGATGCCGTACTTCTGCAGAAAGGCCTTGCCGGTGACGTGCGGCGGCAGTCCGGCGAAATCTCCGACCCCGATGTTGACCGTCGGCTCACGGAAATAGACGGGCATCAGCTGGGCGTGGCAGTCGGTGATGTGCAGCAGCGTGACGTTGCCCAGCGGATCGAACTGCAGCAGGTCGTCCTGGGTCAGCGCCTGCTGTGCGGCAAGGCGTGTCCAGCTTGAACCCGCGCCGATCAGGGTGCCGGCGGCGATGCCCATCTGGATGAATTCGCGACGTGAGATCATGGCAATACCTGGATGTCGAGAGGGCTGAGACAGGAAGGGCTCCGAATCGCATTCGATCCGGAGCCCTCAAGAGGTGGTCGGCGCAGCTTTGTGCCGACCGCGGGGAAGAAGGCTACTGACGGACCGCGGGTGACTCGACCGGCAGGTTCTGACCGCGCCACGCCACATAGAGCTCCAGCGCCACGAACTCGTCCGATCCGACATCAAAGGGCTTGGCACGGATGTTCTTCATGCAGCCCTTGAAGCGGCGATGCACGGAGCCGAGCTTCTGCCATTTCAGGCGATAGGTCGGAAAGCCGTTGATCTGGCCCTGGCTGAGCATGTCGGCGCGGATGTTCTTGCCGTAATTGTCCTCGTGACAGTTGGCGCAGGACATGTCGAGCTGACCGACACGGGTGTAATAGATGTCCTTGCCCTTCTCGAACCAGGGGGTCATCTGACCGTCGGTCTTCACCGCAACCGGCATGCCGCGGGACTGGCTGGCAACATAGGCGGCCATGCCAAGCATCTCGTCCGACTCCCAGCCCCATTCATCGGCCTGCATCCGCTCGGTGCGGCAGTCATTGACCTGCTGCTGCAGCGTCATCGGCTTGCCCTTGGCCTCGTTCCACTTCGGGTAGGAAGCCTTGACGCCCTTCATGCTCGTGGTCGCATCGCCATGGCAGTCCGCACACGACTTGCCCGCCGCGCCATCGGCGGTCGACCAGAGTTCCTCACCCGCATCGACCCAGATGTATGCCGGATTGTCGAAATCATCGTCCTGCAGCATCTGGGTTTCCTTGTTGCGGAACTCATAGCCGGAGATGATCTTCTCGAGCGGATGGTTTTCGGCCGTGGGCTTCACGCCTTTCAGCTTGTCGGTATCCAGTTCGGCGTGCGCCGGCATCGCCAGCGTCGCCATCAGAATCACCGCGCCTGCGGTCAGGATCTTCTTCATGTTGTTTCCTCCCTGAACAGTCCGGACCGGTCTTCAGCCGATCTTGAGCTTGGACTTCGTGGTGTAGACGGAGCCGTCATCATCCACCCAGGTGAAGGTGAACTCCCCCGGACCCGGCACTTTCATGGTGAACTCCAGGAACGGATTGGCGGAGATCGCCGGATCGATATCGACAGCGAAGATCTGCTGGCCCTCGAACTCGGCGGTGAACTTGTTGATGATCTGCCGCGGGATCAGGTTGCCGTCCTTGCCCTTGCGCAGGCCGGATTCCATCTTGTGCGAGATCAGGGTCTTGATGGTGATGACCTCGCCCACCGTGGCGGTCTTCGGAACCTTCACGCGGGGTTTTGACTTTGCCATTTCCTGGTTCTCCCCTGATCAGCCGCCGCAGCCGCCGATGGTGACCTTCACGGCAGCCTTGGCCATGTGATAGGTCCCGTCGGACAGCTCGGCGATTGCGATGATGTTCTGTGTCTTTGCCAGGCGCATGCGGGTGTTGGCCTCGGCGGAGCCGCTCAACGGGCTGAAGTGCATGGTGGCAACGGCGGGACGCGGATTGCCGTCAGCCAGAATGCGTACCCGCTTGACGTAGTTGTCGGCAGTCATCGGGCTGTCGATGCTGACGCCGATCGGCACGGTATTGCCGTTCTCCGCGATCTCCGGTGCCGTCAGTGAAACGACATCGTCTTCCATGACTGTCGCACCGCCGGTGAAGGCCTTGATTTCCTCATCAGTGGTGTTGGCGAGCGCGCCGCCCCTGAAGGGCGTGAGGGTGACAAACAGGGCACCTGCGCCCAATGCCAGCGCTTCTCTGCGATTGAGTTTCATGGCTGAAACCTCCTTCGGGCTGTGGCTATTCCTTGAGGGTCGAGACATAGGCGATGATGTCCTCGACCTGCTGTGCAGTCAGGATCGTCGTGCCCGCGAACTTCTTGGCCGTACGGGTGCCGGTCCTGTCGCTGTAGAAGGCAGGCATGATCGTCTGGTCACCGAAAATCTTCTTCGGGTTGGAGATGATCGCGCGCAGCTGGGCCGGTTCCCAGCGGTCGCCGGCACCATCCAGGGTGGGGCCGACTTCACCGTGAAACGGTTCCGAGGCCTGATCCGCGTTCTGGTGACAGGCCAGGCAGTTGCCCAGCTTGCGGTTGGCAAACCAGTCACGGCCCGCGGCAACATCGCCGGGTGTGCCGGTCAGTGATTTCTCGACCGCGAACTCATCGTTCACCATCACCTGCGATGGCGCCGTGACCTCACCGGCCACGGCCGAAACCGTGAACGCGCCGGCTGCAAGCGCCGAAATGACATAGACGGATGCTTTCACTTGTCCCTCCCTGATCCCGGGTAACCGTATGGATCGGTCACTCCGCTTCTTGTTGCTTATGTCTTCAGGAATACGCGAACGGCGGAATGAAATCAAAATAAATATTGCAATATTTGAATGTGCAATCCGTAACCGTCGGATCAGCCTGCGCCCCCGAGTGCGGGAAACATTTCCTGCATCCAGAAACCAAGCTCGTTCATCGATCCGGTCATGATCAGGAATCCGGTGACGATCAGCAGACCGCCCATCATCTTCTCCACCAGTCCGAGGTTCTTTCGGAACCGGGCCATGAAGCCGAGGAACGCGGAGGAGAATATCGCCGCCAGCAGGAAGGGGATGCCGATACCTGCCGCATAGGCGGCGAGCAGAAGCGCGCCGCGTGACATCGAGTCCTCGGCCCCGGCCATGAACAGGATTCCGGCCAGCACCGGACCGACGCAGGGCGTCCACCCGAAGGCGAACGCCAGGCCTACGAAATAGGCGCCCAGCCAACCTGCCCTGGTGCCGCCGGCATGGTAGCGGACTTCCCGGAACAACAGGCCGATGCGGAAGATTCCCATGAAGTGCGCCCCCATGAGGATCAGCACGACGCCAGCCACGATCGCAAGAATGCCGAAATATTCGGATACGGCGCTGCCGATGGTGCTGGCTGTCGCACCCAGGGCGACGAACACGGTGGAAAAGCCGAGCACGAAGAGGATTGCCTTGGCGATGATCTGGCGGCGGTCGACCGTGTCGGTGCCGCTGCTGAGCTGTTCGAAGCTTATTCCAGCAAGATAGCAGAGGTATGGTGGTACCAGCGGCAGAACGCAGGGTGAGAGGAAGGAAAGCAGCCCTGCCAGCAGCGCGCCGCTGATCGTGATATCGAATTCCATCACACCATTTGCCCAAATATTCCAGTTATCCTATGTATGGCGCATGAAAGCACTGCTTGCGTCAATTGTGTTGTTTGCCGGTCTGCTGGTCGCCCCCCTGTCCCACGCGGGTGAACCACGGACTGCGCTCGTGATGTTCGAGCAGCAGAACTGCGAATGGTGCGCGGCCTGGTTCAGTGAGATCGGGCCCATCTACCCCCTGACAGCAGAGGGCAAACGCGCGCCGATCCGCCGCGTGGACATTCACGATCCCATGCCCGATGACTTGGCTCATATTGAAGGATCGCGATTCACCCCTACCTTCGTGCTGATACACAACGGGCAGGAGGTCGGACGCATTCGCGGCTACCCGGGCGAGGATTTCTTCTGGGGACTGCTGGACCAGTTGATGCAGAGACTGCCGCCACAAGGCTGAAGGGATTGTCAATGTCGATTGTCAGCCTGCTGAAGCAGGAAGATGACACGGATGCTCTGATGGAGAATGCCCGCCGGGCCGCTGCCTTCCTGAAGGCCATCGGGCACGAGAGCCGCCTGGTGATTCTGTGCACACTCGCCGAAGGCGAGAAGTCCGTCGGCGAGTTGGAGAAGCTGCTGAAACAGCGCCAGGCCGGTGTCTCCCAGCAACTTGCCCGGCTGCGGTCGGAAGGTCTCGTCAAGGCCCGGCGCGACGGCAAGATGGTCTATTATTCGCTGTCCAGTGACGAGGCCCGTGCGGTTGTCGGAATCGTCTACCAGATGTTCTGCGCCAGGTAGGTATCACGCAGTACGGCTTCCGCTGAACCGCCCGCATGCTGTAGCCTGCCGGACCGCCGCAAAGATGGAGACCGTCCGTGACCGAAGCGCCCCTCAGCCCGTTCCATCTCGCCTTCCCGGTTCATGACCTGGCGGCAGCCCGCAGCTTCTACGGTGACCTGCTCGGCTGTCCGGAGGGGCGCAGTTCCGATGACTGGATCGACTTCAACTTCTACGGCCACCAGATCGTGGCGCATCTGGCGCCGGACGAGACCGGGGAAGCGGCGACCAATGCCGTTGACGGGCACGGCGTGCCGGTGCGGCACTTCGGCGTTGTCCTGCCGATGGACCAGTGGAAGGCCGTGGCGGAGAAGCTGCAGGGCGCGGGCGTCGACTTCGTCATCGATCCCTACATTCGCTTCAGGGGCGAACCGGGCGAGCAGGCAACCATGTTCTTCAAGGATCCCAGCGGCAACGCCGTCGAGATGAAGGCTTTCGCCGATATCGGCAAGCTGTTTGCGAAGTAGTCCGCGATCCTGGCGCGTGCGCCGGGCTTGAGAAGCATACCCGCAAGCGCCATAAGAGCCTGAGCCGTCCGGGAGCGTCTCTGGCGTTCCCGGTCGGCCGCGGGACGTGATGCTGCCGTCCCGGCGAAAGGTAGCGACGGAGACATTGATGATCGGCCTTTATGCGCTGTGGCACGACCCGGATGCGGTGCAATCCCGCGCCGCCGCGTTCGCGCCCGCTTTCAGGGTCGGTGAGGTTCTGCCGCGTGCGACGGTGCACAATGGTGCACTGGTCTGTGACGGCTACGCCGGGCCGGGTCGGGAACCGGCCAGGACGCCCGATGGTTCGGTGGTGCTGCTCTACGGCTTCATCGAGAACCGGGCCCGTTGCCGCGCGGAACTTGGTGTGGAGGCGCCCGGCGATGACGCGATCTATGCCGCCGGCTATGCCCGCTGGGGGGAGGATGTGGATCAGCGTCTGACCGGCGAATACGCGACCATCCTGGTCGAGGCGCATGGCAAGCGTGTACGGATCGCCCGCAGTCCGATCAAGTCGCCCGCCCTCTATTTCAGGCGGGACAGGGATCGGCTGATCGCGACAACCGCCGTGCAGGCAATCTTCAGTACCGGCGAGATCGCGCGGGAACTGGACGAGCAGAAGATCGCCGACACGCTCTATCTGAACTACAGGGAGGAACGGCGGGCCTGGTTCAGGGGGGTGACAAGGTTGCCCCGCGGCACCCGGGCGTGGTTCACGCCGGACGGCGTCACCGAGACCTGCTTCTTTCGGATCGAGGACATTCCGCCGGTTCGCCTGAAACGCGACAGTGACTATGTCGAAGCCGCCGATGCCCTCTTTCGGGAGGCGACGGAAGCAGCGCTGGAGGGTTTCGAGCGCCCGGCTGTCAGTCTCTCGGGGGGACTGGATTCTCAGGCTGTCGCGGCATACACGATG
Source organism: Minwuia sp. IMCC3009 (assembly GCF_029909415.1). Lineage (GTDB taxonomy): Bacteria > Pseudomonadota > Alphaproteobacteria > Minwuiales > Minwuiaceae > Minwuia. The sequence goes on along the minus strand of NZ_CP123781.1, from coordinate 3,424,912 downwards.
CTCGGGCGACCGGGGCAGCCCCTGTTGTCATTCACATCGGTGCCAGAGCCAGGTTGGGTTCCGCCGAACCCGGACGCCATGGTGAACGAACGCCCGCATGTCGAGGCGCTGGCAGCGATGTACCCCGAACTTCGTCCGGCCTGGATCACCTCCGGGGACCGCGACCTTTCCCATTTTCAGCGCGAGCTGTTCGAAACGGCAATGACCGCGCCGCGCAACGGCGCGAACCTGCACTGGGTGCACGACGTGCGGGCGGCGGCCAGGGAAGCCGGTGCCGATGTTCACCTGACCGGCAACATGGGCAACCTCACCTTCAGCTATCATGGCCGCGGCATGCTGCAGGACCTGCTCCGGCAGGCGCGGCTGGTGCGTCTGGCCAGGGAACTCTGGCACGGCGGCCCGGTCGGCAAGCTGCCGCTGCGCGTTGCACGGGAATCGGTCCTGCCATTCCTGCCGGCAGGCCTGCAGCGGCGAATTCGGCGCCGGTTCGGCAAGCTGGAGGAATCGCCGTTCGATACCTGGTCACCGCTCAATGCAGAGTTCGCGAGGGACATGGCTGTCGAAAGCCGTGCGCGGCAGCTTGGGTTCGATCCGGATTTTTCTCCCGTGACTTCGGTACTTGATTTCCGCACGAGGTCTTCGGGAAATGCGGCAAACGAAACCGGGGACATGTCCTATGCGCTTGATCGGCTGCACGGTATTCCCAGTCGTGATCCGACACGCTACCGCGCGCTGCTGGAGTACTGTTTCGCCATCCCCACGGAGCAGTACCTGAACCTGGGTCGCAGCCGCTGGCTCGCCCGTCGGATGCTGCGGGGCAAGGTGCCCGCGATGGTGCTCGACGAACGGCGGAAGGGCCGTCAGGCCGCTGACTGGGCAAGCCGGGTGCGTCCTCGGCGGGACGCCATCCTCTCGGAGCTGGAGTGGCTTTCCACGGATCCACTGGTCTCCAGGTACCTGGATTTCGACCGGCTCCAGGAAGCCGTGCGAAACATGCCGGCCGATGATCGCGACATCAGTGAAGCTGACGACAGGACTCTCAACCTTGCCCTCAGCCGGGGCCTGACCACCGCCCGCTTTGTCCGGTTCATCAACGGACGCAACGATATCTGATCCGCAATGTGTTCAGACCGGCTTTCCCGTTTGATCGAGATAGCCGAACCGCTGCATCACCGTGCCATGATCCCTGATGATGCGTGACACCTGGCCTTCGTTCAGGCTCGTGCGCCAGTCACCGGCCTGTCCCTTGCGGAAGAACCGCTCGGCACGCGCGGGACGTTCGCGAAACCCTGACTGGGCCTCCTGGGCCGCCACAACCTCGAACTGGCTGAAGGCGATGGCCCGCCCAAGCCGCTCCTCATCCTGCTCCATATCCAGAAACCTCACGACCTTGCCAAAGGTCCCGACGGGGTCTGCATGCATGTCCTCGTAACGCAGGGTCAGGAGATTCAGGTCCGGTGCATCGACCCAGCTGGTCACATGGTGCGACCAGGTCCCCATGAACTGCAGCAACTGATCCGACAGCGCCCGGTCGGACCGGGCCAGCGCATAGTCAGGGTTGGCCATATGGCTGATCGCATCGTCGATGCTGCAACCACGGTGATTGGCGTAGGAGGGGGCGACATCCAGTGGGTTGCGGATAACGTAGATCGCCCCGCGGGTTGCCACATCATCGACAAGCGGGCGACCGGACACCGTGATGCGATAGGCATCATGAATCTTGTGGAAGCCTGTCTCGGCCTCGGTGCTGGTCCAGCGATAGACCTCCGGCCGAAGGTTCTCGATCTCATCCTGCCTCAGATCCGCCGTATCGAAGCCGCAGACATCATCGACCCATATGCGGCTCGAAGCGATCATGCCGGTATTCAGTTCGTTGATGTCGCACGGCTGTCCTTCGTCCCTCCTGTAGTTCATCAGGAACGTCCGCAGCCAGGTGTTTCCTGACTTGGGATAGGATGCCAGCCAGAAAATCCCGCTCATCTCAGCCGTGTTCCCGGGCGTCTGCAAGCAGATGGTCCATCAGGCTCTCGATATCGAAACCGGCCTTGGGCCGGATGATCTTTGCCATGTGCACCTTGCCGGCCAGTTCTCCACAGCGTTGCAGATGTTCCGGCCGCAGGGCCATGCCTTCCATGAACCGGCGCCGGTACGTGTTGTCCCGCAGGGGCCGGAAGCGGTTCATTCCGGTGATCGGCTCGATCTCGATCCCGCTTCTGTTCGAACTCCCGAGCATGTAGATCCAGCGCACTGGCAGAGGGGTGTCCTGGAACCTCTCTGTGATCGGAAGACTGAACTTGTTCAGGTCCGGTCGCACACGGACCTTTCCCGTGACATCAATGCCAAGTTTCTGCGTCGTGTCCTGCCAGATCTTCAGGCGGGGGAATCCCGGCACGGCTGCACAATTGGCATCGATCGGTACGACGTCATCCGCCAGGATCCGGTGGCCACGTTGCATCAGCGCCGTGGCAAGGGTCGATTTGCCCGAACCGGAAGGACCGACACAGACAAGGCACTTGCCATCTACCTCTATCGCATTGCCATGCAGCAGCAGATATCCGCGCTGGAAGAGCAGGGCGCCGAGCGCCGAGCCCAGCAGGAAGACGCGCACCGAGGCCTCGTCGATACCGGGCTCGGGCGCGATCCGGATCTCCCGCCCCAGCCGGACCGAGTAGCGTGCGATGCCGGGAACCATCAGCCAGAAACAGTCGTCGTTCACCCAGACGAAAGGCGAGATCTGCCTGCCGCTGTTCAACTCGCTGTCCGGTATCGGGGCATGGGAGACATGGACATCCGCATTGCCGTCACCGACGGCTGCGGACTGGAGTTCCGGCAGCGGGAATTCCGAAGAAATGGTCAGCCCGTAGGCCCGGTAGTCATGATGCATGGCTCATCCACTGCATTCCTGTGCTGCACCGTCACGGCTCGGTGCCGGACGTCGGCTCTGGTTCCCTGTGGGCCGGTCGTGTCAGATGCCTGACTGCCGTTGTCGCCTGCGCCCGGTAGCTGTCCTAGCCTGTCAGGCCCTGCCGGTACAGTCCCCCCGGGACATTCGATCGACCGGTCGTCGCTTCAGCCTCGAAGCCAGCTGGTGAGTGTGCCCAGTCGGGCGGCGTCCTGTCGTGCACGCCGGTCGCGACGGCTGCGCATGAAATCGGCGAGCCGCAGCCGCAGCCGCCACCATTTCAGCGGATACCAGAAGATTATCCAGGGCGAGGCTGCTGATACCGGCACCTCGGTCGCGAGGTCGGCACGGCGCGGAAAGGCCCGTCGGAGAAGGATGCGGAGCCGCGCGGCAGTGGACAATTGTCCGGCCAGCTCCGCCTGCAGGGCAACGTCGCCGCGCGCTTCGAAGCTCCGCAGCAGGCTGCGCGCAGCAACGGTGATGATCGGGTCCTGAGGTGCCAGGATGCTTGCGGTCTCAGCGTCCCACTCGATGCTGGCATCTGGCCACTCCCGCTCAACCAGCCGCAGTACCAGTGCCAGGCCACGCGTTGCTCCCTGGGCACTCGCGAGCTGCCAGAGGCGGGGCCAGCTGATCGCGTGGGTTTCGAGCAGCCAGCCGATATCGCTCACGATCAGAGGCCCGTTGTTGAACTGGTGATCGATGGCGGCGTGGACCGCGAGATGCAGCAACAGGTCCTCCGTTCCTTCGAACGGGATCGAGCAACCGGCCACATCGCGTCGTATCTGGCGCGAGGCCATTGTCTCGTGGTTGCCGTGCGCAGAGTCGGTCCTCAGCAACTGGCTTGGCGAGATGGTTCTGGTGTGCACCTCCACAGTCGCGCCTCCCGGAATTCTCAGGGGCGGAAGATGCTTCCTGTCCTCCAGGTGCGCGGCAGGATCGCCGGGGTGCCCCGGCTTTCGCCCCAGACCGTTCGCCTGCAGGGCCTCGAACCCTGCAATCGCCTGTGCATGCGGAACCAGAACATCGATGTCGCGCAGCGGACGCAGGCCGAGTTCCGGATAGGCGAACTGCGCCACATAGGCTCCCTTCATGAACAGGTGCGCGATACCTGCCTGCTCCAGGATCCGGCTTGTCCGGATCATGTCCCGTTGCATTGAAAGACCGCGAAGGGTTGCCCGCTGATAGGCAATGGCGAGGCGATCCCTCATCTCCGCCGGCAGGCGCGGCAGCAGTCCGGCCTTGCCCATGTTGTAGTGCAGGCAAGGGGCGAACCGATGTTCCATCGCCCATTCGAGAACCTGTGACAGATCCTCGCCCGACATCGCCTCAATGACATGCTTCGGGATCGATTCCGGTCGACACATCAGTCGGAGGGCCAGTTCCTCCAGTGATGCTACCCGTTCGGTCATGCCGGTTTCCTGATCTCGCGTTGGGACTCGGCAACATGCCTGAATTGAAGTCCGGAGTCGTGACTACCTTCAACCAAGGCCCGGCACCGTGGTCAAGCACTCCCGAATGCCTGGGGGAAGTCGGGAGAGCGCTGTCCCGGCCAGCGGTTGAAGAAGGCAAGACCATACAGGACCCGGCGCCGTGAAGCGCTGAATGATGGTATGCGGTCTGCCAGCGGCACCATTCGATACAGGGTAAGTGGATGTTCCCGGTCTTCCGGCAAAGCCGCTCCTGGGTGGGGAAGCCGATCAGAAGAGGCTCGAATCCGAGCGAAGGGTTGCTGCAGAGGGGGCTTGACACATTCGGGGCTGCCGGTGATAAGCATAGGAACAGGACCGCTTCAGTTTTTCCGACTGGCTGGTGTTCCGTGGCCCGTTGCAAGAGTTCGAATCCAGATTTACCGTAGTGGAAACACCTGATGACAAAGCATGAAATCTCAACCGATGGCGTCGTTGGCGAAGACCACATGAAGAAGATGGTCTACGAGGCTCCAGTACTGCGGGTTCTGGACACGGGTGACACCGCGAACGATATCGCCCCCTCCAACGACGGTGCCACCACGTCGAGCTGACGCCCGGCTTCCTGTTCGGTTCTGACGCATTGATCGGGTCAGGCTATTGCAGTGCTGCAATGGCCTTTCCCTCGTTTTCGGTGCCGGTGAAGTCCCGTTCCTGAGAAGCTTTGCCAGAGCCTGAAGCGTCTGGTTTCCGTGCGGCCCGGCCTGACTGCCGCGCGCTACGGGCTGGCGATTCTTCCTTCTCTCAATTCGATGACCTGATCTGCATTCCGCAAGGTTTCTGTGCGGTGCCCGATCAGCAGAACTGTCATCTGCCCGTGCAGCGTTTCCAGCGCTTCACTGATCGCAGCCTCGTTCTCCGCATCCAGCGCACTCGTTGCCTCGTCCAGGATCAGCAGGCTGGGGCACCGCAGCAAGGCGCGTGCGAGCGCGATGCGCTGGCGTTCACCGCCTGAGAGCCTGACACCATTGTCGCCGACCACGGTGTCCAGGCCGTCATGCAATTTCATGACGAAATCCGCCGCGGCCTGGGCAAGTGCCGCCAGCAGTTCCGATTCGGTTGCCGCGGGATTTCCGAACAGCAGGTTTGCCCGGATCGTGTCGTGAAACAGGAACGTATCCTGTGGCACGTAGGCAACATTTCGCCGCCAATTCACCCGACTGGTGCCGTCCAGAGGTACATCATCGATCGTCATGGTGCCTTCGTCGGGGACGATCAGGCCCATCAGTATGTCCGCGAGAGTACTCTTCCCCGCGCCGGAAGGGCCGGTGATCGCGGTGGTGGTTCGCGCGGCCAGTCTGAGGTTGATTTCATGCAGGGCCGGACGGTCCCGCCGGGCGTAGGTCAGGGACACATCCTTCAGGTCGATAGCGTTGACGACAGGCCATTCTCCATGGGCGTCATCGGCAACCGCTTCCGCATGCTCGCCACTCTCGGCAACGAAACGGTCGATGGCCTCCAGCGCCGGCTCGGCGTTCAGCCAGCGGTGCAGGAACTGCTGCGCGGAGAGCAGCAGGGGCATCAGGCGGGCAAACAGGAATGTCAGGGCCAGCAACTCGGCCAGCGGCAGTTCCAGCCAGGTCAGGCCGACAAGAACATAGAGCGCAAGCAGGGCTGCCCCTATCACCTGCTGCAGGTTCCGCATCAGGCTGGTCTCGATCCCGAACCGGAGCTGGTTGCGCCGGACGCGGGCCACCGTCCGGACCAGAAGATCGATGTGTCGTGACTCGCTGCCCAGGATCTTGGTCAGCTTCAGGCCGCCGAAGGACTGCTGGACATTGGCCATCAGATCGCGGTTCGCATCGACCTGCTGCGATCCAAGCCGCAACGCGCTCGCCCGGATGCGTCGCATCGCGACATAGCCGATGGCCGCCGCGAACAGCACCAGTCCGGCCATCGCGGGGGAGAAGACGAAGGCGGCGGCGAAGTAGGCAAGGGCCGTGGCAAGGGTGGTGAGCAAGGTCAGGCCGGCGCTGAGTCCGTTTCCGACCCGATTCACTTCCCCCAGCACCAGGGTCATGTGGTCGGTGCGTGTCTGTTCGGTGATCCAGCGCCAGTCGGCCCGGAGCAAGCGGCTGATACAGACCTCCCGCAGGTGATCGACGACCTGGTGCTGCAACATCAGCCCTGCGCGGTCCTTGGCGAACTGAAGCGCACTGCGCACGGCGATGAGCGCGACGAAGACAGAGAGGAAACCGACAGGTGTCGGGGGAATCCCGAATGCCGCGAGCAGATCCAGCAGGTGCCGGACGATGGCATTTTCTGCCTCTCCCCCGGTCAGGGACGAAAGCAGCGGCACCAGCAGTATGAAACCAATGCCTTCCGTGAGACTTCCCGCCAGCAGCAGAAGCGCCAGCACGATGACCTGTCCCCGTGGTGCGCGCTGCAGCAATCGCAGCAGCCGTTGCAGGTGAATCATTGGTGGATGTCCCCTGCCGGCATCCGCCCGACGAACATGCGCACCACACGATAACGCCCGAAGCCGGTGCCACCACTCACCGGAACCGGCCCGGCCATCACCCAGGCATGCGCGTCCATGCCCTGCGGTCCCTCCGACGGCGCGAGGCCGAAGTAGATCGCATGCGGTATGCGATAGAGGCGCAGGAGAGTACGTGCCGCAAGCGCTTTCGGATAGCAGTTGGCGGTCCAGGGGCAGTATTTCGCGGCAATGCTGATGGTGCTGCGAATATCGCGGGCGCGTCTGATCTGGTCCGGGTTCGCCAGGGGTATCCAGTTCTCGACCCCCAGATCCTCCCCATAGAAAGGCGCCATGCGTTTCAGCGGCAGGGTCAGGATCAGTGCCCGATAGAGTCCCAGCAGCAGCCAGGTCGGAAAGAGCCAGAACAGGGTGAAGCCCGACTGGTCACGCATCGAACGGAATTTGCGCGCCAGCAACCTCGACATGGGCCTACTTCGCTTCCGCCAGTCCGTTCTCGATCAGTGTCGCCAGGAAGGCGGCGACATCGCGGCGACAATCCTCTTCGCTCACGTCATAGGCGACGCGAACGGCCTCGACGAGCGCATACTCGGTCTGCGGTTGCTCCAGCCGTTCCCAGATCAGCGAGCCTGTTCCGCCGATGCCGAAATAGGACCCATGCTCGATACTCATCAGCACGGTTTCGCCGTCCATGTCGGTCGAGACAAATCCTTCAAGCCGGCGATAGGTCGGTGCAGTCATTCGTGGAGGTCCTCGGCAATTCCGTGCAGAAGAGCGCTGTTCGCGCCTGTCATTCTGGTGCGACTTATGACGGTATTCGCTGGCGCTGTCGACATTGACAGCCAACCGGTGTGACAATCGCCGCCCGTTTCACAACCCGAACAGGCTTGCACCATGAACCATCGGCGTACGCCCCTGAAGGCCATGAATGCCGCCGCTGACCGGCAGATCCATGTGTCCGGTCCGGGGCAGCGTGCGGGGACGGGCGCCGGGCGATGACACTTTCCGAGCAGCTGATCTATGCGGTGCTCTGGCTTCTCTTCGGCGCGGCCCATTCGGTGCTGGCGTCGGAGACCGCCAAGCGGCTGACCCGCGCCCTGTTCGGGCGGCTGGAGCGTCTGGCCTACAACCTGATCGCGGTGTTTCACTTCGTGGCCACTGTGGCGGCGGGACGATACCTGCTGGGTGGGGCGGAGGCGGAACCGTTCGTTCTGCCGCCGCTGATCCAGGCGGGCATGGGCGCGGCACTGGTGGCCGGCGCGGGTCTCATCCTGCTGGCACTGCGCCATTACGACCTTCGGCGCTTTGCCGGAACGGCGCTGGTCCCTGAAGGTGCGGTGCCGGAGCCGCTGCATACGGACGGGCTGCACCGCTATGTCCGGCACCCGCTCTACAGCGGTGCTTTCCTGCTGCTGATCGGCGGTGCCACGGATCCCTTCGGGCTGGCCACCTGCCTGTGGGCCAGCCTGTATCTGGTGATCGGGACGTGGTTCGAGGAGCGGCGGCTGATCAGCCTGTATGGCGATGCCTATCGGCGTTATCGCGCGGCCGTGCCGGCGTTCATTCCGTGGCGCGGGCGGGCACGTTGAGGGATGTGTCCTCCAGGCGCCCCGGCACCTGCCACATCAGGGCCTGCAACTGCCGCCAGAAATTCGGGCCGTCGACATAGCCGAGGATGCGCCCGACCTCCTGCTCGCCGTGCAGCAGCACGAAGGTCGGTGTCATGCGCACCCCGGTGACATGCCGCAGGTCGTCGGGCCGCCGGTGGCGCAGGTCCACCCGGCGCAACGGCGCACGCTGGCCCAGGGTCGTCTCGGCATAGCCGCGCCCGACGGCATCGTTCCAGACAGCGCAATAGATGCAGGTACCCAGTTCGAACATCACCAGTTCGGTCCGGGCCCCGTCAGCCTGCGCCGCCAGGGGAAGCAACAGCCAGAGCAGGGCGATCAGCAGCGCGCGGCGTACCGAAGCCGGGATGTTGGAAGGGGTCACGGCTGCACCCTCAGGTTCTGTCGCTTTCCATGGGCAGGTCCGGGAGTGCCGACCACTCCAGCAGCGAATTGTCATAGAGCTGCAGATTGTCGTGCCCCGCGACATGCAGGGCAAACAGCGTTGCCGCCGCCGCGATGCCGCCACCGCAATAGGTGATCACCGGCTTCGAGGGATCGACCGCTGCGAGCTGTTGCGCCATCTGTTCCGGCGTCGCGAAATCGCCTGTCAGCGGGTGCAGCAGATCGGTGGCCGGAACGCTGAGGCTGTTCGGGATCCGACCGGGGCGGCCATAGTGGGTGCCGCCCGTCCCCCGAAACTGATCCAGCGACAGCGCATTGACGATCTGGGTGTCACCGTCGGCAATGGCCTGCCGTATCGTTTCCCGGTCGGCGATGGCAGCCTGGGTGCGCGTGCCCCGGAACGTGGAGGGGGTGAACTGTTCCTCCCCCGTGGCGACGGCCCGCCCTTCCGCGACCCAGCGCTGCCAGCCGCCATCCATGATCCGCACATCGCGGAGGCCGGAGACGGTCAGCACCCACCAGGCGCGGGTCACCGCCACCGCCGTGCCGGAACCGTAGAGCACCACCGTGTCGTCAGGGCTGATCCCGATCTCCGACAGCACCCGGTCGATCTGCGCCTGCGGCGCGATGGTGAAGGGGTAGGCCCCCTCCGGGTCGGAGAGGTCGTCTACCATGTGCAGGAAGGCTGCGCCCGGAATGTGCCCCGCCAGCCAGCCCTCCCGCCCGCTGTGGATCGTGGAGGCTCCAACCGGCTTCGTCTCGAAGGTGACGGTGCAGTCGATCACCCGGATCGTGCCCGCATCAAGGCCGGCCTCGACAAAGGCCGGATCGACGATCAGTTCAGGTCGCTTGGTCATTTTCCGGTTCCTCCCCCTGAAGACACTATCCGATGCCTTCCGGCCTACCTACCCCTTGACCGCCAGCCCCTCCAGGATCGGGCAGTCGGGCCGATGGTCGCCGTGGCAGTTGCTGGCCAGATTGGTCAGTTCGTCGTGCAGGGACTGCAGTTCCGTCATCTTGCGCTCGATCTCGGCCAGATGATCCAGGGCGATGGCCTTCACGTCCGCGCTGGCGCGATTCCGGTCGGCATAGAGCGCCAGCAGCTCGCGGCAGGCGTCGATGCTGAAGCCGAAGCTGCGGGTGCGCTGCACGAAGCGCAGTTGCTGCACCTCCTGCTGGCCATAGTCGCGATAGCCGTTGCTGCGCCGCCCCGACGGGGTGACCAGCCCGATCTCCGCGTAATAGCGCACGGTCTTGGTGGGCAGGCCCGACGCCCGCGCTGCTTCGCCGATATTCATGCCGCGGCCTCCGGTTCTGCCTGCAGTACCGTGATTTCCGCCTCCAGCGGCGGATCCAGCAGGGATGACTGTGCGGCGACCAGCGCCAGATCGCTGTCTCCCAGCGCGCGGGACCAGCCGATCACCGCGTGCACGGCGGCGGCGGCCAGCGCGGCGGCGTTCTGCAGGGGCATGCCATCCAGCATCCGGGCCATGAACAGGCCTGCGAACAGGTCGCCGGTGCCGTGCGGTGCGTCGGGGATCGCGGGCATGGAGATGCGGTAGCGCGAGTCCCGCTGCACGATCAGGACATGCACCTGGTCCGCCGCACCGGGGGACGAGGTGCAGACGACCGCATCGGGACCAAGGGAGAGCAGGTGCCGCGCAGCCTCCGTCACCTCCGTCTCCGTCGTGGTCGGCATGCCCGCCAGCACGCCAAGCTCGAAGCTGTTCGGCAGCACGATGTCGGCGCGGGGCATCAGCGAGTCCCGGATCGTCGACGCCACTTCCCGCGAGACATAGCGGCCCGTGTGGGTGTCACCGATCACCGGGTCCAGCACATAGCGGCAGTCCCCGTCGTTCCGCAGGCGGTCCAGATGCCGGGCCAGCATCTCGCCGTTGGTGGGATCGCCGAGATAGCCGGAGAACACCAGGTCCGGTCGGGCGCGGGTGATGACGGCGCGGATGATCGCGGAAACCGATCCGCACTCCAGCGCCTTGCCCTCCGGGCGGCCGTGACCGGGGTGAAAGCTGAGCACGGTGGTCGGCACGTCCCAGACCACATGCCCCAGTCGGCGCAGCGCGAAGGCGGTCGCCGAGTTGCCCACATGGCCCATCGCCACCTGGCTGGACAGGGAAAGTACCGCCATGTCTCCACCTTTCGTTGCGCAGGCCCCGGGGGAAATTATAGTGTCCCGCGACAGTTACTGAATTGCCAATCGAGCAGGCAAGAGGGAGAGATACCACATGGCCGCATCCGTCCGCCCCCGCCGCAGTGTCCTTTACATGCCGGGGTCCAACACCCGCGCGATGGAGAAGGCCAAGACCATCGCCGCCGATGCCATCATCCTGGATCTGGAGGATGCGGTGTCGCCGGACGCCAAGGCGACGGCACGGCAGCAGATCGTCGATGCGCTGGCCGCCGGCGGCTATGGCAAGCGGGAGATGATCGTCCGCATCAACGGCCTCGACACTCCCTGGGGCGCCGACGACATGGCGGCCATCGCGAAATCCGGTGCCGACGCCATCCTGGTGCCGAAGATCAATGACGCCGAGACCGTGCAGGGTCTGGTCGCCGCCATGGACAAGGCCGGTGCCCCGGCCAGCATGGCGCTCTGGTGCATGATGGAAACCCCCATCGGCATCCTCAACGCCCAGTCCATCGGCGCGGCCTCCGACCGTGTCGCCGTCTGGGTCATGGGCACCAACGACATCGCCAAGGACACCGGCGCGCACCACACCCCGATGCGCCTGCCCATGGTCACCGCGCTGGGCATCTGCATGCTCGCCGCCCGCGCCTACGGCATCCAGATCCTCGACGGCGTCTACAACGACATCAAGGACGAGGACGGGTTCCGTGACATCTGCCAGCAGGGTCTGGAAATGGGCTTCGACGGCAAGACCCTGATCCACCCCAGCCAGGTTGTCCCCTGCAATGAGGTCTTCTCCCCCACCGAAGCCCAGCTCGAAATGGCCGCCCGCATCGTCGCCGGCTTCGAGGAAGCCCAGCGCGAAGGCAAGGGCGTCGTCACAGTCGACGGCCGCATGATCGAGAACCTGCACGTCGAACAGGCCAAGAAGCAGCTCGCCCTGGCGGCGGCTGTGGCGGAGATGGGGTGAGGGGCGAGACGATCTTTCTCTAGGGATCAGGATGATTTCGTCCGAGCGTACCGCAGTCATCCTCTACCGCATCACGGATGACGCGGTAGAGGTTGTGACGGTTGCCTGTGGTGGACGCGACTATGACGCCCTGATCAGGGACTAGTTCACCCTTCACGCATACTTCTTCAACTCGATGCGGCCGATCTGGTTGCGGTGGACCTCGTCGGGGCCGTCGAAGATGCGCATGGCGCGGGCGTTGGCGGCGGCGAAGCCGTGGCCGAAATCGTCGGTCATGCCGGCACCGCCGTGGGCCTGGATGGAGAAGTCGATCACGCGTTGCAGCATGTTGGGGGCCGCGACCTTGATCATGGCGATCTCCGCCGCCGCTTCCTTGTTGCCCACCTTGTCCATGCGGTCGGCGGCCTTCAGCACCAGCAGGCGGGCCTGATCGATGGCGATGCGGGCCTCCGCGATCCGTTCCAGGGTCACGGTCTGCTCCGCCAGAGGCTTGCCGAAGGCAGTGCGCTGCTTCACCCGGCGACACATGCTTTCCAGTGCCACCTCGGCCTGACCGATGGCGCGCATGGCGTGGTGGATGCGGCCCGGGCCAAGCCGCCCCTGCGCGATCTCGAAGCCCCGGCCCTCGCCCAGCAGGATGTTCTCCGCCGGTACCTCGACATTGTCGAAGGCGACCTCCGCATGGCCGTGCGGCGCGTCGTCATAGCCGAAGGTCGGCAGCCAGCGGACGATACGGATGCCGGGGGTGTCGCGGGGCACCAGGATCATCGACTGCTGGCGGTGGCGCTGCGGGTTGTCCGGGTCGGTCTTGCCCATGACGATGAACAGCTCGCACTTCGGATGCAGCGCGCCGGTCGACCACCACTTGCGCCCGTTGATGAGGTATTTCTCGCCCTGCCGTTCGATCCGGCATTCGATGTTGGTGGCGTCAGAGGATGCGACCGCAGGCTCCGTCATGGCGAAGCAGGAGCGGATCTCGCCCGCCAGCAGCGGGTCCATCCAGCGGCGCTGCTGCGCCTCCGTGCCATAACGCTCCAGCGTCTCCATGTTGCCGGTGTCGGGGGCGGCGCAGTTGAAGACTTCCGGTGCCCAGTGGATGCGGCCCATGATCTCGCAGAGCGGCGCATACTCCAGGTTGGTCAGGCCCGCGCCATGGCCGGATTCAGGCAGGAACAGGTTCCACAGGCCCGCCTGCTGCGCGGCCTGCTTCAGTTCCTCCATCACCGGAATGACCTTCCAGCGCTCCCCTTCCGCGACCTCGTCAGCGTAGCGCGCCTCGTTCGGCTCCACCTGCGTTGCCATGAAGTCCAGCAGCCGGGCCTGCAGGTCCTGCACCTTCTGCGAATGTTCGAAGTTCATCACTGTCGCTCCTCTTCGGCTTTTCGGTTGCTACCCCGGCCCACTCCCCCAACCGGCCACCCGTTCAGAATGATCCCGTGGGTGGCCGGGCGGAGGAGTGGGTCGGGGCAGCGCCATCCCTTGATGGCCTCACCAGTTGCGCGGAGGGTGCGCCTGTTCGTATCATCTGTGAAATGCATTGTTTGCATTCTGAAAGATGCACCAGATGAATTTGTCCCGAGTCGATCTCAACCTCTTCGTGGTCATGGAAGCGATCTATGCGGAGGGCGGCATCACCGCTGCCAGCCGTCGGCTGAACCTGTCCCAGCCTGCCGTGAGCCATGCCCTGGGCAGGCTGCGGGAGATGTTCGATGATCCGCTGTTCCAACGCAGTGGCCGTACGATGGCCCCCACCCCGCTGGCGCGGCGGATCATCGAACAGGTCCGGTCCTCCCTGCAGGGGCTGGAGGAAACGCTGGGCCGCGCGGACGGCTTTGACCCGGCAACGGCCACGAAACGTTTCACCATCGCGATGCGGGAGGCGATGCAGGCCGCGATCCTGCCGCCGCTGATGGTGGAGCTCGGGGCCTCCGCACCCGGTATCGACCTGCTGGTGGTCCGCGTTGACCGGCGGGACATCGAACGCGAGCTGGCTTCCGGCCGCATCGACCTCGGCATGGATGTGCCGCTGCCGCTGACGGACAGCATTCACCGGACCCGGCTGGGGCGCGAATGGCTCTCGGTGGTGGTACGGCAGGGGCATCCGCTGACGCGCGAACCCCTGACCTTGCCGCGCTATCTGGCGCAGCAGCATGTCGAAAGAAATTACAGTTTCAGCGCAACCAGTTGTGCTGAAATCTATTGCAAAATTGACATATGATTTAAATTTTAGTAATCGACGTCCTGAAAACGCGGAGGAATTGTTCGACAGATTAATGAATTCTGTCGAAAGAATCGACTTTTCGCATCAGAATCCTGTCTGGCGATTCTATGATTTGGATCAACATGAGATCGAGACATACAAACTCCAGGAGTTGTCAGATTGGCTGCCTATTGATGATGGGAGTGCCAACCGAGATATCGGATCGTATCAAAACGGATTCATCAGATTTGGTGCGAAGCACAACGACATATTCCCGATTATCGGGGATATGGTTCGGTGGCAGGCCGGGTTGCCAAGTCGCCACCAGTAAGAGCGAACCATCATGATTCACGATACGGCCACGGTGCATTGAGAAGTGCGCCGTGGCTGCTCTTCTCCAAAAAAATTTAGTCAGCCATAAAGAATGTGCGTTGGTGCTCCTTGTTCAAGAGCTCGCTCCGTTTACCCGAACAAGCCCGTCTTGTTGAAACCGCGCGGGGCCATGCGGCCGGCGCTGGCGCGTTTGGCGAGCCAGTCGGAGAAGTCATCTTCCCGGCCTGTGCGGCCTGACGGGCCGGTCCAGGTGAGACCGTCCGCGGCGGTGAAGGTCTTCACGTCGGCCATGCCGCCGTCCTTGTAGCGCTGCAGCATGACGCCCTTGCCGCGCCCCATCTCCGGCATTTCCGTCAGGGGAAAGACCAGCAGCTTCCGGTTCCTGCCGATGACCGCGACATGGTCGCCTGTGACCGGAACGAAGGCCTGTGCGGTCTCGCCCTTGCCGAGGTTCAGCACCTGGCGGCCGTTGCGGGTGGAGGCCAGCACGTCATCCTCCGCCACCACGAAGCCGCGCCCGGCGGAGGAGGCGATGAGCCGCTTCGCGCCTGGTGTGTGGACCAGCAGATCCACGATCTCCTGGTCGTTCGGCAGGTCGATGATCAGGCGGACAGGCTCCCCGTGACCGCGCCCGCCCGGCAGCTTGTCGCAACCCAGTGTGAAGATGCGCCCGTCGGTGGCAAAGACCAGCAGCTTGTCGGTGGTCTGGGCATGGAAGCTGAAGCGGCCCTGGTCGCCGTCCTTGTATTTCAGCTCCGTCGTCAGGTCGATGTGGCCCTTGGCGGCGCGGATCCAGCCCTTCTCCGAGCAGATGACGGTGATCGGCTCCCGCTCGATCAGGACTTCTGCCGCCGCCTGCGCCAGTTCCTCCGACGGCTCGTCGCCGAAGCCTGTGCGGCGCTGTGCCAGCTCCGGCAGCTTCTTCAGTTCGGCGCGCAGCGTCCTTACCTGATCGCCGATCTGCGCCCAGCGCTTCATCTCGTCGCCCAGCAGGTCTTCCAGTTCCGCCTTCTCCAGCGTCAGCGCGTCATGCTCGCTGCGGATCTCCATCTCCTCCAGCTTGCGCAACTGGCGCAGCCGCATGTCCAGGATCGCCTGCGCCTGACGCTCGGTCAGGGTAAAGCGTTTCATCAGGATTTCCTTCGGGCGGTCGTTCTCCCGAATGATGCGGATGACCTCATCCAGGTTCAGGAAGGCGACGAGATAGCCGCCCAGCACCTCCAGCCGGTCGGCGATCTTCGCCAGCCGGTGCCGGGTGCGGCGCTGCAGCACCACGTGGCGGTGGTCCAGCCAGCCCTGCAGCATGTCGTGCAGCGGCATGACGCGCGGGGTGCGGCTGGCGTCGAGGGCGTTCATGTTCAGGTTGAAACGCACTTCCAGATCCGTCTGGCGGAACAGCTGCTCCATCAGGGCGTCGGCGTCGATGGTGCGGGACCGGGGTTCCAGGATCAGGCGGATATCGTCGGCGGATTCATCGCGCACATCGGCCAGCGCCATCAGCTTCTTGTCGTTGATCAGCTGGGCGATCTTCTCCACCAGCTTGCCCTTCTGCACCTGGTAGGGCAGTTCGAACACCCTGATCTGATAGGTGCCGTGACCGGCGGACTCCTTCTCCCAGCGCGCCCGCAGGCGGATCCCGCCACGCCCGGACAGATAGGCGTCGGAGATCGTGGCCGGGTCGGTGACGATGATGCCGCCGGTGGGGAAGTCGGGACCGGGCATCCGCGACATCAGGCTGCGGTGCCAGCGGTTTACACGCTTCTGGCGGTCTTCCTCGCTCTCGTCGGCGGGGATGTCGGCGCGGCGCTCCAGCATCCACAGCAGGGCCTCGCAGATCTCCGTGGCGTTGTGCGGCGGAATGTTGGTGGCCATGCCCACCGCGATCCCCGCCGCCCCATTGGCCAGCAGGTTGGGGAACGCCGCCGGCAGCACCAGCGGCTCGTTCTCCTCCCCGTCATAGGTGGTCTGGAAATCGACCGCATCCTCGTCGATGCCTTCCAGCAGGCGCTCGGCAATGCGGGTCAGCCGCGCCTCCGTGTACCGCATGGCGGCGGCGTTATCGCCGTCCACATTGCCGAAGTTGCCCTGTCCCTCCACCAGCGGGTAACGCACCGCGAAGTCCTGCGCCAGCCGCACCAGCGCGTCATAGATCGCCTGGTCGCCGTGGGGGTGAAACTTGCCCATCACGTCGCCGACGATGCGGGCGCATTTCTTGAAACCGGCATCGGGGTCGAGGCGCAGCAGGCGCATGGCGTAGAGCAGCCGCCGGTGAACGGGTTTCAGCCCGTCGCGCACGTCCGGCAGGGATCGCGAAACGATGGTCGAGAGCGCATAGGCCAGATAACGCTCGCTCAATGCATCGCTGAGCGGGACCGGGGTGACGTTTTCCTTGTCGGGGGGGGAAAGTTCACTCATGGCGCGGGCGTTTCCTTGTCGGGGGACCGGCCCTGACGCGCGGGGTCATGCGTCTTCGGGCGAGTCCGGTAATCTGTCGCTCAACACACCAGATGTAGTGGTCCGACGCAAGAGCAACTCAACAAATCGCCCGCGTGCGGCAGGCAAGCCGCCGTCCTCGCGGGGGAAGACCTGGCGTTCGAGGAAGTGGCCGGTCAGTTGGGCGGCGTCGGCCCAGTCAGTCGCCGGGTGATTCGCCACCGGGCGTCCGCGCCCCCCGACCAGAAAGCGGGGCAGGGGCAGCAGCTTCTCCGCGTAGGGCTGGCCTGCAACCAACGAGACGGCCCGCGCGGATTTCGGTGAGACATAGCCCAGATCTGCCGTGGCACCGGTCCCGGCACAGCGTGAAAGGTCCAGCCCGAAACCCATCTCCGACAGCAGCCCGACTTCCCAGCCGAAGTAGGCTTCGACCCAGTCGTCCGTACCGGCAGCGATGGCATCGAACAGGATCGTGGTGGCGCGGAACAGTACCGGGTGGGCTTCGCGCTCCGGCAGGCCACCCTCCAGCAGCATGGCGGCACTGGCCAGCGCGGCAAGGCGCACCGGATCGTCCAGCACCATGTTGGTGCGACTGATCGCGGGTTCGAGCCGCATGGTGCCCAGATGGTCGGCCAGCCGGGCCCGCCAGGTGGCGTGGACGGTATTGCCCAGCATGATCACACCGCGCTGCCGCTTCGATCCCGCACCGCGCACCAGACCGGCGTGACGGCCCTGGGACTCGGTCAGCAGGCTGACAATCGCGCCGCCTTCGCCCAGACGGCGTGACGACAGCACGATGCCGTCGTCAGTCCATTCCATGGCGCGACCGCCGGTCGGTGACCTGGCCCATCTGTCAGATCCGCTCGTCGGTGGGCAGAACCTGATCGGGGTCCAGGCTCGGCAGGGGCTTCAACTGCGCGTAGTAGGGCGTGAAGTCCGGGCGGGTGGCATCGAACAGCTGGTCGTAGGAGTCGATGACGAAATAGGTCTGCTGATAGTGGTCGATGATGTAGTCGGTGCGCATGATGCGCAACAGGTCGAAGGCGAGCCGGTTCGGTGTTTCATCCTCCAGACTGAAGGTCGTTTCCCCCCTGGAGGAGACAATGCCCGCGCCATAGATGCGCAGGCCCGCATCGGTGCGGATCAGGCCGAATTCCACCGTGTACCAGTACAGCCGCGCCAGCAGTTTCAGCGCGCCGAGGTTCAGCGCCTTGATGCCGCCCCGACCATAGGCGGCCATGTAGTCGGCAAAGACCGGATTGAACAGCATCGGCACATGTCCGAAGCAGTCGTGAAACACGTCCGGTTCCTGCAGGTAATCGAGCTGTTCCGGCTTGCGGATCCAGTTGGTGACCGGAAAACGGCGATTGGCCAGGTGGCGGAAGAACACGTCATCGGGGACCAGTCCGGCGACGGCGACGATGCGCCAGCCGGTGGCTGCCTCCAGGATGTCGGAAAGCGCCTCGAAGTCCGGGATGCCGTCCGCCGCCACGCCCAGGGCCTTCAGCCCCTCCACGAACTCCGGTGCCGCGCGACCGGGCAGCAGCTTCGACTGACGCTCGAACAGGGTGCGCCAGACGGCGTGATCGCTGTCGGTATAGGCATCGAAGCCCTGGTCGATGACATGGTCGTTCATGGCTGAACCGTAGTGGCTCCCGCCACCCGGCGGCAACCTTGAAAGCAGGGACAGCCGTGCGGTCTCAGAGCTGCTCCAGCTTCACCGGCAGGCCGTCCAGGGGCTTCGGGATCGGGATGCGCGCCCACTCGGGTTCGTACCCCGGTTCGACACTGACCCGGAACCGCTGCAGGAACTGGAAGGAGAACGCCTTGACCTGCATGTAGGCGAAATGCATCCCCAGGCACTTGTGCGCGCCGCCGCCAAACGGCGCCCAGGCGAACTTGTGATTGCGGTGCTCGGCCCGATTGGCGGAGAAGCGGTCGGGATCGAATTTCTCCGGTTCCGTCCACAGCTCCGGCATCATGTGCACGAAACCCGGGCTGACGCTGACATTGGTGCCGGCCGGTATGGTCTTCCCCTGAAACTCGAAATCGCGCATCACCCGGCGCGGAATGAAGGGAACGGGCGGCATGCAGCGCAGCGCCTCGTTGAAGGTCCGTTCCGCATAATCCATGTCGCCCATGCGGTCATAGGTCAGGTGCGCACCCCCGATCTCGGCGACTTCGGCCCTGATCCGTTCCTGCCATTCCGGGAAGGCAGCCAGTGCCCAGAACATGGTGGTCAGGGAACTGGTCGTGGTGTCGTGTGCGGCCATCAGCAGGAAGTTCAGGTGATCGATGATTTCCTGATCCGACAGTTTCTGCCCGTCCTCTGACTCCGCCTGGCAGAGCTGGGTGAACATGTCGTCACCACTGCCCGCACGCCGCACCGGAATGAGGTCGCGGAAGAATTCGTTCAGGAACTTGCGTGCCTTGACCCCCCGGGCCATCGCCAGCCCGGGCACCGGTCGGCGCACGACCGAGACGGCGGCGGCAACCTCATCGACGAAGGCCTGATTGATGCGGCGGGCTTCGGGACCCATGTCCAGGCCCAGGAACACGCTGGCACCGAGATCGAGCGTCAGTTCCTTGATTGCCGGGTAGAACTTGAACTCCGACATCTTCGACCACTCGTCCAGCCGCGCCTCGATACCGCCATTCATGCGCAGCAGGTAATCCTTCATCGGCTCCGGCTTGAACGCCACCTGCATGATGCGGCGGTGCGCCCGGTGGTCGTCGAAGTCGCGCAGCATCAGACCGTCCGAGAAGAGGCGGCGCAGCATGTGCGACCAGCCGAGTTTGGAGGAGAAGTTCTTCTCCCGATCCATCAGCACCAACTCGAGCGCGTCCGGGCCCAGCATGGTGACGTTCCACTGCATGAACGTCCTGGCCTTGTAGACCGTGCCGTACTCGCTGTAGTTCTGCCGCTGCAGCCCCATGGGGTCCTTCAGGAACTTCAGCGTGTCACCGAGCACCGGCATGCCCTTGTGACCCGGCAGGTGGGCCAGATCGTGCTCACCGGCCCGCGCCGGACTGCTCTGCTCGATTGCGGTCATTCCGCCAGCTCCCCTGATCGCATCCTGATGTTCCGCAGCAGGCGGAACCGATCTAACTGAACTCTAGTCAGTTAAACCATGGCGTCAATCGGTTGCGCTTCCATGCGCGGGTGGCGGAAACGAAGAAGCCGCCACGCCGAACCAGGGTCCGGGGCAGCGGCTTCGGTATCATGATGGTTCCCGTGGTCGCGAACCGGAACGCTACTTCGTGTCGTCGTCGTCCTCGTCGTCGTCGGACATGTCGTCGTCATCGTCATCGATGTCCGGGTCACCCAGGTCAACGGGCTCGTCGTCGTCGTCCTCGTCGACGTCGGGGGTGCCGGGCACGGGCGCGTCATCCTCGTCATCGTCCACCGACAGCGAGACATCATCGTCATCGTCGTCGTCGTCGAGCAGGGTATCGTCGTCATCGACCTCCAGATCGTCGTCATCATCATCGTCATCGCTGACGGCCTTGACGGGTTTCGTGGGGGTCGGCTTCTTCGGCGGGTCAGCCGGTGTCGGGCGACGCTGCTTGAACACCACCAGCGGCTGGTTCTCCGTTCCGCACTTGGGGCAGATCAGCGGCGTCTTGTTGAAGTCGTAGAACTTGGTGCCACAGCTTGAGCAACTGTGCTTGGCACCCCATTCGGGTTTGGGCATGGGTGGCGTTCTCCGATGAGATGATCGTCGGGCTGAATAGACGCTTATCGCCTGGCGTGTAAAGCCTTCTGTCTCAGCGGCTCAACCGGCGGCGGCCATCACGGAGGGGGTCCCTGACTTGGGTTTCTCGGTTGCCTGCGCCCCGATGCAGACACGATTGCGGCCTTCGTTCTTGGCGCGGTAGAGCGCATTGTCGGCCCGTTCGATCAGATCGGTGCCCGCTTCGCCGGGCAGATACTCGGCGATACCGAACGACATGGTGACGCGCGAGATGGCTTCGCCCGTGCTCTTGCGCACGATGCGCTTGCGTTCGATCATGACGCGGATGGCTTCCGCAACCTTGCTCGCGCCGACAACATCGGTGCGCGGCAGTATCATGGCGAACTCCTCGCCGCCGTAGCGGCAGGGAATGTCCTGACCCTTCAGCGTGCTGCGCAGGATTCCGCCCACCAGGCGCAGGACCTGATCGCCGACCTGATGACCATAGTTGTCATTGAACTTCTTGAAGTTGTCGATGTCGCACATGATCAGCGTCATGGGCGCATTCTCGTCACGCGTCTCGACGATGGCGGTATTCAGTGCCTTGTCGAAGCCTGCCCGGTTGGAGATGCCCGTCAGCTTGTCTGTCAGTGCCTCCGCGCGGGTCTCGTCGAGCTTGTTGCGCAGGTTGTTGATCTCGTTGCTGGACTGGGTGAGATCCGTCTCCAGCTTGGCGCATTTCGCCTGCATCCGACGTGTGGATGTGACCATCTGTTCGACCAGGGTGCTGACGCTCACCTCGGCATTGACCTCACCGAGGCCATCCGCGAAACCACCGAGTTCGGAACTGAATTCCTTGGCCTCCGAGCCGGCATCGGCGAGCTGGCCGACGGAACGGTTGACGATCTCGCCAAGCGCACCACCGGTTTCCGACAGCAGGTTCAGGGTGCGGCCTTCGCCATAATGATGCAGCAGCAGGTCGGTGGCGACACGGCGGAACCGTGCGTTGCTCTCGCTTGCGGCATCGCCGAGCTGGCGGGTGACAACCGGATCGCGACCGGAGACATAGTCGTACATCAGGCGGAAGTAGTCGGGGTTTGGCGGAATCTCGTAGGCCTCGAGCAACTGCATGGCGGCGTCAGAGATGCGGCGTGCTTCTGCACCATTGTCGAGATCATACATGCTGGACTTTCCCCGCCGACGCTCTTGTGGATTGCTTGGCGGCAGTGTTGTCCGGATTCAGTATAGAAATCATGAACGCTGGGTTCAGACGGGATCAGACGCCCAGATAGCGCTGTTCGATGTCAGCGGCGGCATTCAGCTCCGCTGTCGTGCCTGACCAGGCGACCCTGCCCTTTTCGATGAAGCAATGCCGGTCGGCGAGCCGTTTCAGGGCCGCGACGTTCTTGTCGATGACCAGGATGGCCTGGCCCTCCGCCTTCAGGCTGCCCAGTATCGACCAGATTTCCTGCCGTATCAGGGGGGCCAGGCCCTCGGTTGCCTCGTCCAGGATCAGCAGGCGCGGATTGGTCATCAGTGCCCGGGCGACCGCCAGCATCTGCTGTTCCCCGCCCGAGAGCTGATTGCCCATGTTGCCGGCACGCTCCGAAAGGCGCGGGAAGGCGGCCAGAACACTTTCCAGCGTCCAGCGTGCCGCGCCGGGGGAGCGGTTGTCGGCGGTGGCGACCAGATTCTCCCGGACGGAAAGGTTGGGGAAGATCTGCCGTCCCTCCGGCACCAGTCCCAGCCCCATCTTCGCCACCCGATAGGACGGCATGCCCCGGATCTCCGTCCCCTCGAACCGGATCGATCCGGCATGTCCCTTCGTCAGGCCCATGATGGAGCGGACAGTGGTCGTCTTGCCCATGCCGTTGCGGCCCATCAGGGTCACCACCTGGCCCGCTTCGATGGACAGGTTCATGCCGAACAGCACCTGGCTCTGGCCGTAGGAGGTCTCGAGGTCCGCGACTTCAAGCATCGCCGGTCTCCTCGCCCAGATAGGCGGCGCGAACATCCGGGTCATTGCGGATCTGCTCCGGTGCGCCGGTGGCGATGGCGCGGCCATAGACCAGCACGGTGATGCGGTCGGCCAGGGCGAAGACGGCGTCCATGTCATGCTCCACCAGCAGGATCGTCAGTTCACCCTTCAGGCGTTTCAGGATCTCCACCATGCGGGCGCTGTCTTCCGGCCCCATGCCCGCCATCGGCTCGTCCAGCAGCAGCATTGCCGGCCGCGTCGCCAGGGCCATGGCGAGTTCGAGCTGGCGCTGTTCGCCGTGGCTGAGGCTGGAGGCGGTGACATCGGCGCGGTCGGCCAGGCCGACGGTCGCCAGATGCTCCTCGGCCGGGCCGATCAGTCGCGGGTCCGTCGCGGCCTTGCGCCAGAACCGGAACGAATGGCCCTGATGCGCCTGCACCGCCAGCGCCACATTGGCCCGTGCAGTGAAGTCGGCCAGCACATTGGTGATCTGGAACGATCGGGCGAGCCCCAGCATGGAACGGCGGTGAACGGCCAGGCCGGTCACGTCCCGCCCGGCAAACCTTATCGTGCCGGCGTCTGGCGTGATCTCGCCGGTCAACTGTCCGATCAGGGTGGTCTTGCCCGCCCCGTTGGGGCCGATGACAGCGTGGACTTCGCCCTGGGTCACCGACAGGGAGAGGTGGTCGGTCGCGGTCAGGCCACCGAACTGTTTCACCAGCCCCTCGATGGTCAGCGCCTCAGACATTGCGGCCCACCTTGCCCTGCAGCAGGCCGTCGATGCCGCCGCGCGCGAACAGCACGATCAGGATCAGCAGGGGACCAAAGACCATCTTCCAGTATTCCCCGGCAATACCGCAGCTCTCGCCGCCGATGATGTGGCAGACGCCCTCCATCAGTTCCGGCAGGTACTGTTCCAGCATCAGGAAACCGACGGCGCCCAGCACGGGTCCGAAAAGGGTGCCCATGCCGCCCAGCACGACCATGACGATCAGGTCGCCCGAATGCACCCAGTGCATCTCCGACGTGCTGACGAACTCCGACTGGTTGGCCATCAGGAAACCGGCGACGCCGCAGATCGCACCGGAAATGCCGAAGGCGACCAGGCGATAGCGGTAGGTGGGAAAGCCCACGGCCATCAGCCGTCGCTCATTGGACTTCGCGCCGCGCACGACCATGCCGAAGCGGGAGTTGACCAGCCGGTAGAGGGTGAACAGCACCAGCACCAGCAGCCCGTAGGCGAGGTAGTAGAGCTGTGAGTCGTCGTTCAGGTCCATGACGTCCCCGAAGTCGCTCAGATACCAGAGACTGAGCCCGTCATCGCCGCCGTAGCGCTCCAGCCCGATGAAGAAATAGTAGAGCATCTGCGAGAAGGCGAGCGTGATCATGATGAAGTAGACGCCGCGCGTACGCAGGGAGATCGCGCCGATCAGCAGTGCCGCCATTCCCGGAATGACGACGGCCAGGGCCAGATGCAGCCAGCCGTTGAGCGCCCAGTCCATGCCGTCGTTGGCCGCGTGATAGAACCCGATACCCACCACGTAGCTGCCGAGTCCCAGATAGGCCGCATGGCCGAAGCTGACCATCCCGCCATAGCCCAGCACCAGGTTCAGCGAACTGGCGGCAATGGCCAGCACCAGCATCCGGGTGAACAGGGAGACGTAGAAGGGTTCGTCGATGGCATTGGCGACGACCGGCACCACGGCCAGCGCCAGCATGACCAGACCAATGAAACCGACGCGGATCATCTGCATCGGCTCAGCCGTTCCTGGCGGAGAACAGACCCTCGGGCCGGAAGGCCAGGATCACTGCCATCAGCAGGTAGATACTCATGGAGGCCAGCGCCGGGGCAGCGGCGTCCGCAAACTCGTCGTCGAAGAAGCCACCGATCACATCGGGCAGGAAGGCGCGGCCCACCGTGTCGATCAGACCGATCAGCAGGGCGGAGACGAAGGCACCGCGGATGGAACCGATACCGCCGATGACGATGACCACGAAGGCCAGGATCAGGACATTCTCGCCCATGCCGATCTCCACCGTGGAAATCGGCGCGGCCATCAGGCCGGCCAGCCCGGCGAGGGCGGCGCCAAGACCGAAGACGATGGTGAAGAGGAACCGGATATTGACCCCCAGTGCACCGACCATTTCCCGGTTGGAGGCCCCGGCGCGGATCAGCATGCCGATGCGGGTGCGGGCCACCAGCCAGTAGAGGAAGAAGGCGGCCAGCAGCGAGGCGATGATGATTGCCAGCCGGTAGCTCGGGTAGATCAGACCGGGCGCCAGTTCCAGCGAACTGGAGAGGAACTCGGGCAGGGGCACGCTCAGTCCTGCCGGTCCCCAGACCAGCCGGACAAGCTCGTTGAAGAACAGGATCAGGCCGAAGGTGGCCAGCACCTGATCCAGGTGATCACGATCGTAGAGGGTTCGAAGGCAGACGATCTCCACCACGGCACCGACAAGCAGGGTTGCGGGCAGGGCGAGCACCACCGCAAGGACGAAGGAGCCGGTCCAGGCGGTGAATGTCGCTGCGAAATAGGCGCCGACCATATAGAGCGAGCCGTGCGCCAGATTGACCAGATCCATGATGCCGAAGACCAGGGTCAGCCCGGCGGCAAGCAGGAACAGCAGCAACCCGAGTTGCAGGCCGTTCAGGGTCTGCTCTATCAGAAGGATCCAGTTCATGTCGTCTCGTCAGAGGCTACCGGACGCGAGGTTCCGGGGACCATGTGATCCCCGGAACCCGGCATACGGTGAAGTGCCTCAGTTCATCGGGCACTTGCTGTGGTAGCTGTCCTGATACGCGGTGAACACGGTCTTGACCGTCTTCACGGTGTATTCACCGGCATCATTCTTGATCGCTTCCCGCAGGTAGAAGTTCTGGATCGGGAAGTTGTTGTTGCCATAGGTGAACGCGCCACGGACGGAGCCGAAGTCGGCCTTCTTCATGGCGGCCCGCATGCCGGCCTTGTCGGACGTATCGCCATTGACCGCATCGACGCCTGCCTTGATCAGCATGATCGCGTCGTAGGACTGGGCGGCATAGAACGACGGATAGCGGCCATACTTGGCCTTGAAGCCATCGACGAACTTCTTGTTCGCGGCATTGTCCAGGTCGGGGGACCACATCTGCGTGGCCAGGCTGCCCACGGCCAGGTCCTTGACCACCGGCAGGCTGATCGCGTCAACGGTGAACACCGTGTACAGCGGAATGGTTTCCTTGAGGCCAGCCTGCGAGTACTGCTTCAGGAACTGCACGCCTGCACCGCCGGGATAGAACACGAAGACCGCGCCGGGCTTGGCCGCGCGTGCCTTTGCAAGTTCAGCGGAAAAGTCGATCTGGTCCGGCCACTTGGTGAAGTCCTTGCCCAGGATCTCGCCCTTGTAGGTCCGCTCCACGCCCGCGACCATGTTCTTGCCGGCGGCATAGTTCGGGGCCATGACATAGATCGACTTGATGCCGAGCTGGTTCAGGACCTCGCCCATGGCTTCCGGCGTCTGGTCGTTCTGCCAGGAGGTCGAGAAGAAATCCTCGTTGCAGAGTTCGCCCGCGATCTGGGACGGGCCGGCATTGGCGGAAATCAGCATCGGGCCATTGCCGATGACCGACTTGTAGGACGCCAGCAGCACGTGGCTCCAGATATAGCCGGTCACGAAATCGACGCGGTCCTTCTGCACCAGTTCGTCGGTGACCTTCTTGCCGATACCGGGATTGATCTCGTCATCCTTGTAGATGATCTCCACATCGCGGCCGCCCATCCTGGCGCCGATGTGCTCCATGGCCAGATCGGCTGCGTCGCGCATGTCGCGCCCCAGCACCGCCGGACCCTTGGACAAGGTGGTCACGAAACCGATCTTCACCGGATCCGCGGCCATGGCCGTCGTGGCCAGCATTGCCGCACCTGCGGCAAGCGTAATCGTGCGTTTCAGCATCTTGCGAAGCCTCCCTTTTCTGCTTTCGCCTGTCCTGTCGTGGCGGAGCCTAGCGGCTTTCGTCGGAGACGACGACAGCTTTCCTGTCCGCTTCTGTTCATTGACGGACCTGTCTAGCAGTCAGATCGGCTTAGTGCAATATCATGCAGCATGCCGGTCGATGGATGCGGCATGCGATGCATTATAATTCAGGACACGGTGAGCGCATCCCGCCCGGCACGTGTTTCAGGCCCGGTCGGGACTGCCGTTTCCGGGCCCCGCCTGGGCTGTAAGCCAGTCTTCTGCGGGTTTCAGTCCCTCGGCGCGGATACTGCACCGTTTCATGCGGCCATCGCGCTGACGCTGGATCAGCCCGGCCTGTTCCAGGACGTTGAGATGCTTGGTGATCGCTGGCATCGACATGTCAAAGGGCGCTGCCAGTTCGCTCACGGTCGCTTCGCCCCGCGCCAGCCGCTGCAGCATGGCACGCCGTGTACGATCCGAGAGGGCACCGAAAGTGCGATCCAGGAAGTCTGCTGAATGGGCCATTTGGTTCATATGATCCGGTGTTGACTGGTTTCAACATGTTCAGGCGCACGCAGGAACCCTGTTCGAAGGGCCCCCGCGCATGGCATATACGGGGCAGGGAGGAATTTGGATGGCTCAGGAACCCTTGCTTTTCGAAACGCGGAACGGAGTCGCGTGGCTGACGATGAACCGACCGGAGGTCCTGAACGGCCTCGACCGTGGTCTGACCATGGCGCTCTGGCATGCCTTCGAGAAGGCCGAGCGGGACCGGGACGTTCGCGCCGTGGTGCTGACAGGTGCGGGGCGGGGCTTCTGCTCCGGTGCCGACCTCAGTCTGCTGAAACGCATCGCCGGCAGTGATGGCCGACCGGGCGACGCGGTCGCGAGCGTGATGGAAGCGGAGTTCAATCCGATGATGCGCGCGCTCATCGGCCTGTCGAAGCCGGTCATAGCGGCGGTGAACGGTCCGGCGGCAGGCGGCGGCGCATCGCTGGCCCTGGCCTGTGACATCGTCGTTGCGGCCCGTTCGGCCTATTTCCAGCTCACGTTCGGTCCCAACCTCGGCATCGTGCCGGACCTTGGCGGGTCATGGCTGTTTCCGCATCATGGCGGGCGCGCCAGGGGCCTGGGCATGGCCCTGTCCGGCGACCGGCTGTCTGCGCCGGATGCGGCCAGCCAGGGGCTGATCTGGGAATGCACCTACGATGACAGGCTGCTTGCGCGGGCGGGCGAGCTGGCGGCGCGAATGGCGAAGGGGCCGACCCGCGCCTATCACCTGATCAAGCAGGCCCTGCGTCACGCGGAGACCGCGACCCTGGACGAGCAACTGGCGGAGGAGCGGGAGATGCAGCGCACCGCCGGCGCCACCCACGACTTTGCAGAAGGTGTCAGCGCCTTCATGGAGAAACGCCAGCCGGCCTTCAGGGGCCGCTGAGACAGCGACTACAGGAGAGTTCACAGCATGGAATTCAAGCACATCCTCTACGAGGTGAAGGACAATGTCGCGCGGATCACGCTCAACCGTCCCGAGCGACTGAACGCCTTCACCGGGCTGATGCCGCTGGAGATCGCTTCGGCGGTGGAAGCCGCCTGCGCGGACGACGCCGTCCGGGCCATTGCCATTACCGGTGCCGGGCGCGGTTTCTGCGCCGGGGCGGACCTTTCCTCCGCTGGGCCGAAGCCGGGCGATCCGGAGTTCGACGCCGGGAAGACGCTGGAGATCGCCTACAACCCGATGATCCAGACCATGCGATCATCGGAGAAGCCGATCGTGGCGCTGGTGAACGGCCCCTGCGCCGGTGCGGGCATGAGCCTCGCGATGGCCTGCGACATCATCATCGCCGCCCGGTCCGCCAGCTTCCTGCAGGCCTTCTGCAACATCGGCCTGGTGCCGGATGCGGGGTCGACCTGGTATCTGCCGCGCATGGTCGGGCGCGCCCGCGCACTGGGCATGGCCCTGCTGGGGGAGAAGATCTCCGCCGACGAGGCCGCCGACTGGGGTCTGGTCTGGAAGGCCGTGGATGACGATGCGCTGGCAGCGGAGGGCGAGGCCGTCCTGCAGAAGCTGGCGAAAGGGCCGACCCGTGGTCTGGGTCTGATCCGCAATGCGGTGCAGAACGCCTTCACCCACACGCTGGATACCCAGCTTGACTGGGAGCGCGAATATCAGCGTGACGCAGGCAGTACGGCGGACTTTGCGGAAGGCGTCAGTGCCTTCCTGGAGAAGCGCCCGGCCGACTTCAAGGGGCGCTGAGCGTGGCGGATACGGCACCGCCCGACGCCCAGCGCCTGGCCGAGGCGGCGGCGGAGGTCATGATGGAGTCCGACCGCGCCGCCCGTCGCCTTGGCATTCACGTGGTCTCGGTAGCACCGGGCCGGTCGGTGCTGCGCATGGTCGTGCGCCGCGAGATGCTGAACGGCCACGACATGGGGCACGGCGGCATGACCTTCACCCTTGCCGACACGGCATTTGCCTATGCCTGCAACTCCCATAACCAGAGTGCGGTCGCGCAGACGGCGCAGGTCACTTTCCTGCGCCCGACCCGTGCCGGTGACGTGCTGACCGCAACGGCGGAGGAGATCTCGCGGGGCCGTCGCAGCGGCATCTACGATGTGACAGTCGTGAACCAGCGTGACGAGAAGGTCGCCGTCTTCCGGGGCAACTCCGCAACCATCGGCGGCACGCTGGTTCCCGAAGCGCCCGCAGCGCACTGATCTGCAGAGAAGAGAAGCAATGACCGACCCGAGAGCCAACCCGGACCCGATCGAGAACGCCAGCCGCGACGAACTGGCGGCCCTGCAGCTGCGGCAGTTGCAGTGGTCCCTGCGCCATGCCTGGGAGAACGTGCCGCATTTCCGCAGCGCCTTCGATGCGGCGGGCGCGCATCCCGACGACATGAAACAGCTTTCCGATCTGGCGAAATTCCCCTTCACCGTGAAGACCGACCTGCGGGACAATTATCCGTTCGGCATGTTCGCAGTCCCGCGTGAGCAGGTGGTGCGCATTCATGCGTCCTCCGGCACGACGGGCAAGCCGACGGTCGTCGGCTATACCCAGACCGACATCGACAACTGGGCGGACCTGATGGCGCGGTCGATCCGTGCCGCGGGCGGCCGACCCGGCGACATCGTTCATGTTGCCTATGGCTATGGCCTGTTCACGGGCGGGCTGGGCGCGCATTACGGGGCGGAGCGGCTGGGATGTTCCGTAGTGCCCATGTCCGGCGGGCAGACGGAGAAGCAGGTCCAGCTGATCCATGACTTCGGCGCGCGCGTCATCATGGTGACGCCGAGCTACATGCTGGCCATCGCCGACGAGATGGAACGCATGGGTCTGGACCCGGCGGCCAGTCCGCTGGAGATCGGGATCTTCGGGGCGGAGCCCTGGACGGAACAGATGCGCACGGAGATCGAGGGGCGTGCCGGAATGCAGGCGGTCGATATCTTCGGCCTGTCGGAGATCATGGGGCCGGGTGTTGCGGTCGAATGCCTCGAGACCAAGGACGGCCTGCACATCTGGGAAGACCACTTCTACCCGGAGATCATCAATCCGGAGACGGGCGAGGTGCTGCCGGACGGGGAGTTCGGTGAACTGGTGATCACCACGATGACGAAGCAGGCCCTGCCGATGGTGCGCTATCGCACGCGTGACCTGACACGCCTGCTGCCCGGAACCGCCCGCAGCCACCGCCGTATCGAGAAGATCACCGGCCGGTCCGACGACATGCTCATCATCCGCGGCGTGAACCTGTTCCCGACCCAGATCGAGGAACTGCTGTTGCAGGATGACCGGCTCAGCCCGCACTACCAGTTGCAGGTGGACCGGCCCGGAAACCTCGACGAACTGACCGTCCGTGTGGAGCCGAAACCTGATGTCGCCGGTGACGGTGCAGCCTGCAAGGCGGCGGCGCAGCATCTGGCGCACCGCATCAAGACCATGTGCGGCCTGTCCGCACATATCGACCTGCAGGACGTGGGCGGGGTTGCCCGGTCCATGGGCAAGGCGCAGCGCATCGTCGACAACCGACCGAAGGGCTGAGGGAAGGGAACAGGGCCCATGGCGACCTACCAGTATCCTGTCTATCCCTACCATCCGCCCGCCTTCGCCGACGGTCTCGCGCCAACGGCGCAGGTGGTCATCGTCGGGGGCGGGCAGGTGGGCCTGACCATGGCGCTGGACCTGGCGCAACGGGGCGTGGCGTCCGTTGTGCTGGACGAGGACAACACCGTATCGGATGGCAGCCGGGCCATCTGCCAGGCCAAGCGGACGCTGGAGATCTGGGACCGCCTGGGGGTTGCGGCACCGATGATGGCGAAGGGCGTGACCTGGAACGAGGGGCACGTCTTCTATCGCGGCGAACGGCTCTATGCCTTCAACATGCAGGAGAATCCGCACTCCAAGTTCCCGGCCTTCATCAATATCCAGCAGTACTATGTGGAACAGTTCCTGGTCGAGCAGGCGATGCAACAGCCGCTGATCGAGCTGCGCTGGTGCCACCGGGTCACCGGTCTGGAGACCGCTCCGGCGGGTGTTTGCCTGACTGTGGAAACGCCGGATGGCATCTACACGCAACCCTGTGACTGGCTGGTCGCGGCGGACGGAGTACGCTCCACCATCCGCAGGCAGATGGGGCTGAGTTTTTCCGGCCAGGTGTTCGAGGACCATTTCCTGATCGCCGACATCATCATGCAGCGGGAGGGACCGGCGATCCGCCGCTTCTACTTCGATCCGCCATGGGGGCCGGAGGCATCGGCACTGATGCATCGCCAGTCGGACAATGTCTGGCGTCTGGACTTCCAGCTTGGCTGGAACGTGGATCGCGACGAGGAACTGCGCGACGAGAATGTCTTCGCCCGCATCCGCCGCATGATCGGACCGGACACGCCGTTCGAGCTGGAATGGAAATCGCTCTACACCTTCCAGTGCCGCTCCATCGAACGCTATCGCCACGACCGGGTGCTGTTCATCGGCGATGCCGCGCATCAGGTCAGTCCCTTCGGGGCCCGTGGCGGCAATGGCGGCGTGCAGGATGCCGACAATCTGGGCTGGAAGCTGGCGCTGGTGGTTCAGGGCCGCGCGGGGCAGGCGCTGCTCGACAGCTACGACGATGAACGCCGCTTTGCCGCTGCCGAGAACATCCTGAACTCGACCCGCGCCACCGACTTCATTACCCCGAAGACCCCCGTGTCGGAGGTCTATCGCAATGCCGTCCTCGATCTCGCCCGCGATTTCCCCTTTGCCCGAACACTGGTCAATTCCGGTCGTCTCTCCGTTCCGGCCCACCTGACGGAGAGCAGCCTGAACGGTGCCGACGAACTGCGGGGCAGCGTGCGACCGGGCAGCCCGGTTCCGGCGCTGCCGCTGTCGGTTCCCGACAACGCCGCGGTCAGCCATCTGACGGACATTCTGGGGGATGGGTTCACGCTGCTCTGCTTCGGTCCGGCGAACGCGGAACTCCATGTGGACTCCCCCCTGGGATTGCGGCTGTTGCATGCCGGTCAGGATTTCCGCGACAGCGACGGCAGCATCGCCGCGGCCTTCGGTGTTCGGGACAACGCCGTCGTGCTCGTCCGCCCGGACCAGCATGTCATGGCCTGCTGGCGCACGCCGGATCCGGCAACCATCCTCGGGGCGCTGGCGAAGATCAGGGGAGAATGCTGATGAGCAGTCTGAAACATGAGCCCTGCATCAGCGATCCGGATGGCTTCTATCAGGAACTGATCGACGCGGTGCAACGGCTGTCGCCCGACGATGCGCTGGCCTTTTCCGCACGGCTGAACCTTCTGCTGGCAAACCATATCGGCGACCGGACCGTATTGAGAGAGGCAATCGAAGCCGCTCGCAAGGGTCTGGAGAACCGGAAATGAACATGTTCAATCGCCTGGCCGCGCTTCTGCTCGCGGTCGGGCTGACGCTGCCGCTCGGCGCACGGGCCGCGGATGAGGCCGCCTTGTGGCAGGCCGCGCGCGAGGGCGAGGCCATCATCATCATGCGTCACGCACTGGCACCGGGTGTTGGCGACCCTGCCGAATTCGATGTCACCGACTGCACGACGCAGCGCAATCTGGATGCGGCGGGCCGTGCGCAGTCGCGCGGGATCGGGGAGCGCTTCCGCGCCGCCGGAATATCATCGGCAACGGTCTACTCGAGCGCCTGGTGCCGCTGTCGCGAAACCGCCGAACTGCTGGGCCTGGGGGACGTCACGATCCTGCCGGCACTGAACTCCTTCTTTCGCGAATGGGAGAGGCAGGAGGCACAGATAGATGACCTCCGTGCCTGGCTGACGGAATGGGAGGGCGACGGTCCGCTGGTCCTGGTCAGCCATCAGGTCAACATCCGCGCGCTCACAGGCCAGAGCACCCGATCGGGTGAAATGCTGTTCATGCGCGTCGCGAAGGATGGAACAATCGAGGTTCTCGGCTCCATCTGACCGGGTAGGGAGGTCTCTATGCGTTCCATCATCACTGCAACGGCGCTTTCTCTCACGCTACTGCTGGCACCTGGCCTGGCGCAGGCCTTCGAGTTGCGTTTCGAGGCGGCGAGCGCGGCGGTGCTCGACAATCCCCATGACCTGAAACTGGATGCCGGACAGAAGTACCTGCTGGTCTCCGACGTGGGAAACAATCGTGTGGCATTCCTCGATCCGGCCAGCCTGGCGGTGGTCGGCAGTTTCGGTGCCGATCATCAGTCCGGCACCCATGATGTCGACTTCGATGCCGACGGGCGGCTGCATGTTGCCGATACGCACAACAACCGGGTGACGATCTACGAACTCGACGGCACAAGGGGGACCCTGGTCGGCGAACTGTCGGAGCGGGTGCGTGGGCCGGAGGGTGTGCTGGCTGGCCCGGATGGCCGCATCTATGTCGCGGGGGCCTGGTCGCACAATGTGGTGGTCTATCGGGAGGGTGTGGTGGTCGGCGAACTGAAGGGGCTGCGGTCGCCGCACGATCTGGAATGGACGCCGGACGGCAATATCTGGCTGGCCGATGCGGGCAACGACCGCATGCTGCTGCTCTCACCGGATCTCGAGATCCTGAAGGAATGGTCCGGCACGGCCTATGCCTTCAATGGTGTGCGTTATCAGGATGTGTTGCCGGACGGGACGGTCATCGCCGCAGACAAGAACAACCATCAGGTCAAGGTCATCTCGGCCGAGGGTGAACTGCTGCTGACCCTGGGCACCGGACGCCCGGGCAAGGGACCGAACCAGTTCACCACGCCGGAGGGCGTGGAGGTCCATGGCGATCTGGTCTGGATATCGGACTCGGGCAACGACCGCGTCGTGCGCTATCGCATTATCCGCGACTGAGCATCGCGCGCGCCCGTTTCACCTTTCGCACCAGTTCGACCCTCGCCGTCTCCGCCGAGGAGATCCGCTTGTCGAAGCTGATGCGGCAGTGGTCGCCGGGCCGGGCCAGATCGGCCCCTTCCGGATCGATGCCGGTCAGCCGCCAGCCGACGCCGGGGCGCTGGCAGAGGACATTGGCGTAGAGCGCAACGGCGTCCGAATGGTCCGCGTTCATGTGGCCGATCACGTCGGCCTCCGCCGCCTGCAGTTCCGAGACATCCCCGAAATCGGGCAGCAGGTCGGGCTTCTCGACCCAGTTGATCCGTCCGAACCCGGCAACCTGATGGGCACGTTCCACTTCCAGTCGCCAGAAGGCGAAGTCGCCGAAGTCGACGTAGCCCGCGGCTGACGGATGGCGCGACAGGAAGCGGGCGCGGAGCGAAGCGTCTTCTTCGCAGCGAACCGCCCGGCCCAGGACCGTGACCCGCGCGCCGGTCAGGCGCTCGGCCAGCCCGACCGTGCCGTCGAACAGCAGCGAGGCGCGACCGTCGGCGGCGAGGTTCTTCGTATGCTGCGCCAGGGTGGAGATCAGCAGGATCGGCTGTCCAGCCATGTCGGTCGCGACCAGCACAAGACTGCCATAGGGCCAGCCCCCGTCCGCCGCGATGGTCGACAGCGTCGCGGTTGGCTGGCTGCGGATCAGGTTGCGTGCGATGGAGGCCGGATCATCGGTCATGTGATCAGCCCCTGCGGGGGACCAGAACCCAGGTGTCCAGATCCAGCACCACATCCGCGTCGCGCTTGCCGTCCGCACCCTTGTCGGCGAAGTCACCGGAGGACCGGTTCTTGGTGGCGACGGTTCTGAGACGCAGCGCACCCAGGTCGCTCCGTCCCGGCAGTTCAGCCGTTTCCAGCACTTCCGACCAGGCGTAGATCGTGTCGCCCGCGAAAGTCGGTGCCGTGTGCGCGCCGCCGTTGATCGCCGCCACCCACATGGCGGATCCCAGACCATTGAAGCCGAGCGAACGCGCCAGGCTGATGATGTGGCCGCCATAGATCAGCCGCCGCCCGAAACGGCCCTGGCCTTCCGTGTGCTGGTTGAAATGCACCTTGGCGGTGTTCTGGTAGAGGCGCGTCGCCATCATGTGCTCGGCTTCCTCGATCGTCACGCCGTCCACATGGTCGATGCGCTCCCCCACCGCATAGTCCTCGAACCGCCATGGCGCGCCGACCAGCGTGTCATCCAGGCCGGAGAGGGTGATGGCCGGGGCCTGCAGGCTCGCCGGATCGACCCGGTCCGGCAGTTCCGGAACCACGGGGTCGGGCGCCGGGGCGTTCTCGTCACGCTTGCGGATCATCACCCAGCGGCAATAGTCGAGCACGGTCTCGCCATGCTGGTTCGTGCCGACGGAATTGACGTAGACCGTGCCGGTCTTGCCGTTCGAATTCTCCTTCAGGCCGATGACCGTGGAGCGCGCGGAGAGCGTATCGCCGGGATAGACCGGTTTCAGGAAGCGGCCCTGGGCATAGCCCAGATTGGCCACCGCGTTCAGGGACACGTCGGGGACCGTCTTGCCGAAGACGACATGGAATACCAGCCAGTCGTCCACCGGGCTGCGCGGCAGGCCCAGCGCCTCGGCCACCGTGTCGGCGGACTGCAGTGCGTAGCGCCCGCCGAACAGCGCGGTATAGAGGGCGACGTCGCCCGTGGTGATGGTGCGTGGCGTGGCGTGCGGCAGTTCCTGCCCGACGCGGAAGTCCTCGAAGAAATTGCCAGCGTTGATCTTCGTTGCCATGAACGGCCTCTCCATCTGCGATTTGCGTGCGCTCGGTCCGGCAGCGATCTATCACGTCTCGGGCGGGCTGGCAGCCCTCAAAGGCTCACGCAGGATGACTTCGCGGTGGGGATAGGGAATCCTGACCTCATGTTCCTTCAGCGTGTCCCAGAGGGCGAGGAACACCTTGCCCTTGATGTTCACGACGCCTTCCGCCGGATCGATGATCCAGAAGCGCAGCACGAAGTCGATGGATGAATCCCCGAACTCCACCAGATGGCAGACCGGTGCGGGTGACGGCAGCACCCGGTCCACGCCTGTCGTCGCCTCCACGGCGATCTTCCGTACCAGATGCGGATCGCTGTCATAGGAAACGCCGAACTTGATCTCCAGGCGGATGTTCTTGTCGGAGTAGGACCAGTTGATCACCTGGTTGGTGATCAGGTCCTCGTTCGGGATCAGGAATTCCCTGCCGTCGCGGGTGATGACGGAGACATAGCGGGCATTGAGCTTGTTGATCCAGCCGAATGTCTCACCCAGGGAAATCACGTCACCGGGCTTGATCGACTTGTCCGTCAGAAGGATGAAACCGCTGATCAGGTTGGACACGACCTTCTGCAGGCCAAAGCCCAGACCGAGACCCACCGCGCCGGAGAAGACGGCGAGGGCTGTCAGATCGATGCCGGTGAGATCGAGGGCAACCACTACAGCCCCGGTCAGAACAGCGATCCGGAACAGCTTTGACAGCAGCACCTGCGTCGCCGGGGCAAGATCGGGCGTGGAGAAGATGCGACGCTCCACCAGCCGGCTGACAAGGATGGCGATCCAGATCAGCACG
Source organism: Minwuia sp. IMCC3009 (assembly GCF_029909415.1). Lineage (GTDB taxonomy): Bacteria > Pseudomonadota > Alphaproteobacteria > Minwuiales > Minwuiaceae > Minwuia. Next base: position 3,388,517 of record NZ_CP123781.1, on the reverse strand, counting down.
AAGGCCATGATCATCCCGTTGGCGATGGCCAGCAGGGAGACCTGCCGGTCCCCTATGCCGAAGGTCGCCGACTGGAGTGCATCCAGCACCACGGGCAGGATGCCGGTGATGTTCAGCGCGGCCACGCCCCAGATGCCGATGGCCAGGGTCCGACCCAGCAACCGGTTGCGGATCAGCCGGGTCAGCAGGGAGATGATCACCCAGGCGGTGACCAGATTGGCGCATATGGCGAGATAGAATGACCGGCTGGGCCAGGTCACTTCCCTCAGTGTCAGGACGGTCAGCCAGAGCAGCAGCGCCAGCAGGATCGCCCGTCGCCGATTGACCATGGCCCTGAAGACGGAGGTCAGCGGGTGAGGCGCTCCCTGGCCAACGCCGGAGACCAGGGGCGTGATCATGCGGGAAATGACATGCGCAAGCAGGACCAGTCCGAGCAGGATCAGGGCCTGATAGAATGTCCAGGGGACCAGCAGGCGGTCCAGCAGGGGGCCATCGGTCCCGACAATCTGCTCGATCCGGCTGCCGAGTTCACCGATGAGGGAGGAAATGTCCATGCGCGGTGCCCCTATTCGGCGGCCTGCCGCCGATCAGTGGAGCGGCGGCGCAGGACCGCGCCCGGACCCGTGACGGGGCAATAGTCGCTGCCGTCGAAGATCTGGACTCCGTTCACCCAGGTCCCCAGCAGACCGGGGGCGTCACGCACCAGCCGTTCACCGCCGGCAGGCAGGTCCTTCAGTCGCCGGGTGCGGCTGATGCTGACGGTGTCGGGGTCGATCAGGATGAAGTCGGCGGCATTGCCCGGCTTCAGCACCCCGCGCCCGTCAAGGCCGTAGATCCCGGCGGGCTCCGAGGTCAGCTTGACGATGGCCGACGCCAGATCGAATGCGCCCAGTTCCCGCACCCAGTGGCCAAGGAAATGCATGCCAAAACCCGCATCGCAGAAGAACGTGTGGTGCGCACCGGCATCGGACAGGCTGACCAGATTGCCGGGCATGGCGAGCAGTTCGCCCACCGCGTCCTCCTCGACGTTCAGCAGCTTGGCGGTGAAGGTGGTCTCCAGTCCCTCGGAGAGGGCGAGGTCGAAGAAGAAGTCCACCGGATCCTCGCCGCGTTCCTTCGCGATATCGGCAATCGTGCGGCCTTCCAGCGCGGCATTGGCCGGATCCTGCGTGATCGTGACCTCGACCCGGTCCCAGTGGCCATTGAAGATGCGGGTTCCCGACGGCACCTGCAGCGCGTCCCGGATGCGCTGGCGGCGCGCGGGGTCCGCAAAGGCATGTTTCAGATCCGCGACCGGGGCACTTTCGGGCCAGCCGTCGATCGTCAGCATCGGATAGGCGGAGGCGAGCGTGAAGTCCATCGACAGCGGCTGGCAGGAGCACTGGGCATAGACCGAGCGTCCCTTCTCGCGCTCCGCCGCACAGGCGCGGGCGATGCCGATGGCCCGGTCCGGCTGGTTGGAGAAATGCAGCATCGGCGCGTAGATCGTCGTGCCGCCCGAAATCTCCGAAAGTTCGCCGAGGAAGGGGATATCCGTGCGGTCGCCGCAGGTCGCCATCATGATGCCGCCACCGGCCTGCCCCATCGTTTCGGCGAAGGCCCGGAATTCCGCGTTCTCGGCCAATCGGGAAGGAACGGGCTTGTTTGCGGCACCGAAATGGTTCTCGAAGGTCGAGGAGCCGATGCCGATGGCACCCGAAGCCATGGCGTCAGCAAGCAGATCCTGCATCTGTTTCAGCTCGTCCGGTGTCGCTGCCCTTTCCGACCCTTCCGCACCCATCACGACGGTACGCATGACGGAATGGGAGGCCAGTGCAGCCACGTTCGGAAAGGGCCGCTTGCGGTCGATCAGGTCGAGATACTCGCCAAAGCTCTCGAACGACCAATCGACCCCGGCATGAAGGCTGTCGAGGGACATGGCCTCCACCACCGAGAGGTTGGCGAGCAGTGTGTCGCGTGATTCCGGTGTGGCCGGCGCAATCCCGAAACCGCAGTTGCCGATCACGACCGTGGTGACGCCCAGCGCAGGCGAGGGGGACGCGGTCGGGTCCCAGGTCAGCTGCGCATCGTAGTGCGTGTGGATGTCAATGATTCCGGGCATGAGCACCTGGCCAGCCGCATCCACTTCCGTACGACCGGTACCGGATACCTGTCCGATTGCAGCGATCCGACCCCCGTCAACAGCCATGTCCCCAACGCATTCGGCACTTCCAAGTCCATCGTGGATCCGGGCATTGCGGATGATCAGGTCGTACTCGGCCATGGTCTCACTCCAGCTACTCTTCCGATGTAGCCAGTGTGACATCGGTTGCGGGACAGGCAACCGCCGTTTGCTTGCTCACCCCGGCGCCTGGTGGAGCCGTGGAGCGTCGAGACCGGACACAGGCGCGGCGTTGGGGCGGACGGGCGGGATCCTCATTGCATCAGCTTCTGGATCTTTTCGGCCCAGCCCAGCCCCAGCCCGACAAGCACGCCCAGGACACCCAGGACCCAGACGGCACCCCGGCCCCGGTTGAAGATCGCCCGGGTTTCGCGGATATCATCCTCGATGCGGTCCAGCTTGCGTTCGAGGGCGTTGAGGCGAACGTCCAGCCTTGCCAGTTCCACGTCGCTCATCATGCTGACCTGCCGACAAACAACTGGACCAGGCCGCCGGAAAGGGTGTCTGTCCCGGCTGGTGTGACACGGATACGGTCAATCGCGCCGGAGAGCGTTCTGCTGCCTCCGCCGGAGATGACGAGACCTCCGTCAGACGCCTGCATGGCATGGGACGCGACCCAGCTGTTGCCCGTGGTGCGGCGCAACTGGATCACACCACGCCATATGCCGCTGCCGCCCTGGTAGAGGACCAGCCCGCTCGTACTGGTGGTGAACTGCCCTGACGTGGCGGCGGTGCCGCTGCCGGAGACATAGCCGCTGGTAGCCAGACCACCGCTGTCGCCGATCTGGATCAAGAGGCTGTCGCTGCCCGAGACGCTGACGGCATCCAGCCAGATGTCGATCATGTCCGGCCCGGAGATGCCGGCCAGATCAGTGATCGTCACGCTGGTGCCGCTGGATGTGTCGCCGGACCCGCCACGCCGGATCCCGCCACCCAGGGCAGCGACCGCCTGCGCGACACGCTGTGGCGACATCATCTTCGTAGTCTCGGTTCCCGCTTCCGCCTCCGCCTGACTCGCCAGAACGGGTTCCGGCAGGTCCGCGAATGCCGGAAGCTCGGTCGCTCCCGTTCCAACAGTACGTTCGGCAGCGTCGCCAATGCCTGAGAGCATGTTTCGTCCTGGTTGGGTGATACTCATCATGCAAACCTCCGGAATGGTGTTGCCGGGAACAGAGAGAAGGGCAGCAGTGCGGTCGGCAGATCCATGTTGCGCAGGCGTAGGTTGACGTGCCAGCCCGTCATGGCGGTTGCCGGCACGACCACGTCACCATTGTCGTCCAGCACAGCCGTGCTCCAGACGGTGCCCACGAAGTCGATGTCCTGATCCGGTGTCGGCGTCAGGGCAATTCCTGCCCCATCGAGCGCGTATGCGGCGGTCGCCTCATCCGGGAATTTCAGATAGTGGTTCACGAACTCAACCATTGCTCATTGCCTCCAGTCTTGCGTCGGGAAGGGGGCCGAAGATGGCGACCTGACGGATCACGCACGGCAGGTTGCTGGTGCCGGACAGATCGGTACCCAGCCGCATCTCGTTGGCATCGCCGTGGAGTGTGTGACTGCTTTCGGTGACGACGGTTGCCCCATTGACCGAGACGGCAACGTCATTCTCCGCCATGCGCAGCGTGGCGACGATCCGGTCACCGGGCGCAAGCCCGCTCGCGGCGGTCAGGTTCAGCCCGCTGCTGCTGGTGACGTGCAGGTCGCCACCCTGCAGGTCGAGCGCAACTTCCTGTGTCGCGGTCTTGCCGATGGCGAGCAGGGTGCCGTCATCGTCAAGGATCTCCGCCTCCACCAGTATGGAGAATCCGTCCGGTCGGAATGCGGTCTGGGCGGACAGATCGACAATTGCCAGATCGGCGGAGCGGGTCACCTGTGATCCGTCAGTCTCGATCTGGCTCGGCGGCAGCGCATCCGCATGGCTGGCGGGAATGCAGCGGCATCCCTTGACCGCGATCCCGGCATTCGTGTCGCCTGCAAAGCTGGTGGCGCCGCCGATACCATCCGTGAACTGCAGAACGAAACCGGAAGTGCCGGAAGCGCCTGGTGCAACGACCGAGGCCCAGAGCCTGTACCAGCCCGCGCCCAACTTCCGGTGCCCGACCGTTACCGTCGATGAACTGGTCTTGTAAGGCGTGAGTGTTTCCGTCGCGAAGTCCCAGCGCCAGCCGAAATAGTCGCTCGCTGCACCGTCGAAGGGGCCCACATAGGCGTAGAATGCATGTTGGGTCGGGACTGTTCCGACCTCCTTCACGTCCATGGCAACGATGTATCGGGTGCCGGAGACAACACCAGTGGTGTTGAAAGCGTTGCCGACAGCATGGCCGCCACTGTCGGCGGTCTGGAAGATCGTCCGCGCCGTCATTGTTCCATCGGGAGCCAGCGCATTCCCGGCGGTGTTGGTCACACCGATCCCGCCGGGTTGCAGATCACTGTGGATCATGTGGTTGGTCTGCTGGGGTTCCAGCAGAAGCCCCAGTGGCTCTCCGGTCTCCGGATCATGGGTCAGACGGGGCGTATCGATGCCTTTGCTCTCGATCCCGCCTCCGTCGGTATCGGTGAAACCCGCTGTCGCGCGGGTCAGCACGATCTGGCTGACCTCGCCCAGGTCGAAACCCAGGATCGCCGATGGCAGGATGTCGAAGCGGTTGCGGAAGGTTCCGCGCGCGGCAGCGATGATCGCGTCGGCCACGGCGCCGGAAGCGCTTGATGCGCTGGCGGCGGCGGCACTGGCTGATACGGCCGCGTTCGTCTCCGCAGTCCCGGCGCCGGTTTCGGCAGCCTCCGCTCCGGCCCTCGCGGCTTCCGCGGCAGTCTGCGCGATCTCCGCCAGTGCCTGTGCGCTGACGGCGCCGGATTCGGAAGCTTCCGCATTTGCTTCGGAGGCGGCGGCTGACACGGCACTTGCACTGGCGGCTGTGGCGCTCGCCGCGGCACCGGTTTCCGACGCCGCGGCCGCGCTGGCTGCCGCGACTGCGGCACCGATGGTGTTCGCGCCGTTCAGGTCGGTCGCCACGTCACTGATCGCGGTTTCGGCTGCCGCGACGGATGACACGTCCGAACTGATTGCGGCAACGGTCGGAATGGCGTCGGAGATGGCCGCAAGAGCTGAGACTTCGGCGGCATCGATGATCGCCGTGGCCGAAAGGTCGCGGATCTCGATCGCGACACCGTCTGGCGGAGCAGATGCGAAGGTGAGGACATTGTCTGAGGTGGCGAATGCGGTCCCGTGCTGAATGATGCCGTCCAGGCTGACCAGCAGCGCCCTGTCATCGACCGGCGCGCGGGAGAGGGTGAAGGCGACAGTCTCCCCGTCACCGGTGGCTGACAGGGTGGCTGGAATGTTCTGGACCAGGGCCGCGACATTGGCAACGGAGGCCGCGTCACCCGCCGCTGAAAGCGCGCTTGCGGCGGCGGCAGCGGCATCTTCGGTCACGCTGCTCACAGCCCCTTCGATATCGGACAGGATGTTGCTGGCGGGACCCGCGACCGGGTCTCCCTGGTCGTCGAAAGCAAGCACGCGCGACGCGCGCAGCGCCCGCGTCGGCAGTGCGCCGGGGGCAGCATCCGCGTCATGATCGGCGATACGCAATGACCGCTCCCTCGCCGCTTCAGCCTCCTGCAGGGCAAGGGTGAGCCTGTCGAGTTCGTCATTCAGCGTGTCGGCACGCAGGCTCCCGCCCGGCAGGAAATCCGACATTCTCGCGACGGTGGCCTGCCGGCTGATGACAACGCTCTGTCCGGTCGCCGGTGGGCTGGTGAAGGTGACGGTCCCGCCTGCGGTCGTGCCTTCACCTGTCACCGTGTAGTCCGTGTCGAGTTGCTGTTTCGCGGACCCGATCCAGACCTTCAGGTCGGCCGCCTTCAGGAAGGCAAATGGTGCCGGATATGCGGTCGTCATGCCGTCTGCAGCATATTCTGCCCGCGGCACGGTGCTGTTGATCTTGATGTGTTCGGTCATGCTTGCACTGCTCCGATCAGGTTGCGGCCCCGGTTCGCGTCGCGCCCCTGACACGAGGCCTGTCCGCTTTGCCTCCATGGCGAGCCGATTTCGGTACAGTTACCGGTAATCCTGAAAGCAGTTCCGGTTTTCTCCGATACACCGGTGATTGTTTGCGGTGCCGTCCTTGAACTACGATGGAATGATCGTGTTCTTGGGGAGGACCAGTTCGATCATGCAGAAGCCAGCTCTTGCCATCGCCGCCTTGCCCGGTCGCCGTGACCGGATGATCGAGTTCGCCAAGGAAACCGAAGCCCGTGATTTCGCCGGTGTCTTCGTCACCAGTGTCTCGGCCTGCCTGCCATTCTGCCAGGCCATCCTGCAGGAGACGACGCGTCTGGTCGTGGGCAGTTCGATCCAGCCGATCTACTTCCAGACGGCGCGTCAGCTGGCCGACAATGCCGCCTTCCTGCATGAGATTTCCAGGGGGCGCTTTCGCATGGGGCTGGGCATCAGCCACGAGGTCTCGCTGGACCGGCACGGTGTGCCAAGGACACGCAAGCCCGTGACGGACATGCGCGCCTATGTTGCCGAGATGCGCGCGGCGGAGAAGGAAGTCGGGGAGTTGCCGCCCCTCGTGCTTGCCACGCTGCGGGACCGGATGCTCGATCTGGCGGTCGAGGTCGGGAATGGCGCGGTCTGGGCCAATGGTCCGCGTGACACGGTTGCCGCTCAGTTGGCGGCGCGCCCCGCTTCTGCGAGCGATGACTTCTTCACGGCGGCCATGATTCCAACGGCGATCGACGACGATATCGATGCCGGTCGCGCGGTTCATCGCAAGACGCTCTCCCGCTACGTTCTGCTTCCCAACTACCGCAAGTACTGGTCCGCCGCCGGCTTCGAGCAGGAGATGTCGGACATCGAAGCTGCCATCAACGCAGGTGAAACCGATCGTATCCCGAGCCTGATGAGCAACGAATGGCTGGACAGCGTGACCATGGCCGGGCCCAGGTCGCGCATACTGGAGGGACTGGAGCGCTGGCGCGATGCGGGGGTCAAGACACCGATCCTGGTTCCGAGCTCCACCAAGGGCAGCCAGACAACCGCACTGGCGGAGATCTTCGATCTGTTCGAATAGCCCGCGTGATCGTCAGCGACCCCTGTCCGCCCTGCGGCTGGTCCAGATCTCGGACACGCATCTGAGCGACAGGCAGGGTTTCTTCGTTGCCAACTATCTGGCTGCAGTCGCGAGCATCAACAGTCTGTCGCCTGACCTGGTCGTCCATACCGGCGACCTCACCATCAATGGCGTCGAGCGACCGTTGGATCTGGATCTTGCGGTGGCGGCCAACCGGCTTTTCCGTGCGCCGGTCCTGTCCCTGCCCGGCAATCATGATGTGGGGGAGGAGCCCGGTTTCGCGATGATGGCGCAGCCGGTCACCGAGGAGCGGCTTGCCCGCTATCGTGAACGGTTCGGGCCGGATCGCTGGATTCGAGATGTGGCGGGCTGGCGGCTTGTCGGTCTGAACTCGCAGCTTCTCGGCACAGGCCTGCCGGAAGAGGCGGTCCAGTTGCGCTGGCTGGAGGAGGCATTGCAGTCCGGCCGTGGGCGACCGGTCGGTGTGTTCCTGCACAAGCCCATGTTCTTTGCGCGCCGGATCGACGCCGGGACGCCACTGGAGATCATCGCTCCCTCCGGCACCCGCGCGCGCCTGCTCTCCCTGCTGTTGCGTCACCGGGTACGGTTTGTCGCCAGTGGTCACCTGCACAAGTATCTGGATGTCAGGATCGGAGAGACGCGGTTTGTCTGGGCCCCGGCAACAGCTTACCGCTCCGGCCTGCGAGTCGGCACGGGGGTGCCCATGCTGGGGTATCTGGACTATCGCCTCTGGCCGGATGGCGCGTTCGAAGTGCGGGCCATGCTGCCGCGCGGGATGGCGCTGCAAAGGCTGAGTGATCTCAGGCAGGAAGCGGAATTCCTGAAGGACGCGCCACGGGGGTCAACAGCGGATGTCCGGCGGCTTCTGGCGCTGGCGGACGCGGAGGGGAACGCAATTCAGGCCGAGCATTAGACTGCTCCCGATCTGCAAGTGTGCACATCGTGTGCGCGCATCAAGCAAGTGGAGAGTCTCACATGGCCATGCTGGGTGGTGGAGCCGATACCTCGGCCGCAGACAATGCGGCGCGCCGGGAGGAAGAGGAGTCCAGGCGGCTGGAAAAGCAGAACAAGGCGCGCCTGCGCAACCGCCGTTCCCGCAACAGCGGGCGGCGGGCTTTGCTTGCCTTCGTCGATGATCTGGGCAAGCCCGGAGAATTGCGCACGACGCTCGGTTGATGCGACCGGCCTGAGCCTGTGCCTCAGCCGACCTCAGGCTCAGGTCGCCGCATCGACCCAGTTGCCATGGAACCCGTGCGGCACACGATGCGGCAGTTCGACCGTCGCAACCGGCCCCTGCGACAGGTCAGTCGCGGCAAAGACGAGGACATCGCTGCGATTCTCGGTGGCCCTGTAGGCAATGCCGAGAATCCAGCCATCGTCGGCAGGGGCATCCGGGGAAGCGGGCACGAAAACAGGCTCTGACAGTTGCGTGTCGGCGCCGTCTGTCCAGATCGTCCGGCGCTTCTCCTGCAGGTCCAGGTGAACATATTCGGTCCAGACACCGCGATCTCCCGGTCGGCGCTGGTCCACCGCGGCGATCCATCCGTGCCGGTGGGCAAGTCCGGCGCGCCGGTCGTCAACCCGGGGGAACTCACCCGGCCGATCATCCAGTTGACGTGCGGAAAAGCTTCCTGCCGGCCCATTCAGGGTCCAGCGCCAGAGTGTGGACGTGGCAGCCGACGGATCACCCGGCGTGCCGTCCGCGTGCGGGAACAGGGGCGCGGCATCGTACTTCATGACATCGGCGACGATATCGTCGCCATCGTCGAACGCATTCAGCACGTGGAACACATAGCAGGCCGGAACCTCGATCCACTTCAGCGTCCCGATGCCAGCGTCGCGGCGCAGGACACCGAGCCAGCCGGGCTTCTCCGGCTCCCACGCGAACGGCGACTGTCCCTTCATTGCCCGTTCCAGGCTGCCGGTCAGCGGCAGGACCGGAAACACGACGTGCGACCGGGTGACGATGAAGTCATGCACCATGGCCGAATAGGGGGTCGTGAAGGACTCCGCCCGGGTGATCTCGCCTTCCGCACTCACCACGTGGAACGTCATCCGGTCCGTGAAGTGGCCACCTGTCGAATAGCCGAAGAACAGCATTTCGCCGGTTTCCGGATCGATCTTCGGATGTGCGGTCATCTTCCCACCCGTCAGGCGATCCGCGAAGGTGTGGTAGCCGCGCGATGACAGGTCTTCGCCTGCCATCTCGAAAGGCGGATGGGCTTCCTCCAGCGCCAGCAGCTTTCCGGCATGGTGGATGATATTGGTGTTTGCCAGGCCGGAGTCCTGGCCGACGACGGACGGATCGGTCGTCATGGGATTGCCGAAGGTGCCGAACAGTGCCTCCCCTGCTGCGCGTTCCGCCAGGAACTTCGTAGTCCTGACCCAGCGATTCAGATAGCTGGCACGCCCCTCCCTGAACCGGAAGCCGTGCACCATCCCGTCGCCGGCGAACCAGTGATGATTCCGGTCGCGCGGGGGGTACTGCGGATTGGGGCCGATGCGAAACAGGGTGCCGTTGAGAGCGTCCGGCAGCTCGCCACGCACGATCAGATCGCCGGCCTCCCCCTCCATCAGCATCGGGGCATAGTTGCCGGACAGTTGCGGGTGCTTCGGGAACGGTCTGGTCATCTGGCGGGCTCCTGAGAAGAGAGGACGGGCATCTTGGCGGCTGTCCCGCCATGCGACAAGCGGGCAGCGAATCTTGCGGCTTGTAATTCGGTAAATATCGGTATAAATACGCATTCATCGCTGCTTGTACCTGCCCCGGCCCACTGGCGCCATCGCCAACCCCCGGCAGCGGAACAGCGAGAGGCTGCCCGTCATCGTGCAGGCAGCGGAATCGACCGGCCTATCCGACGCGGACCCGGCGAATTTCACACATTCTCGGAGTTTGAAGATGAGCAACAGCGTCGACGAAAGCTTTCGTCGCGAATATGCGACGAACGTCCATATCGCCTACCAGCGACAGGGCACGAAACTGCGTGAGACCGTGCGCACGCAGAACAACGTCAAGGGATCCTCGACCGTTTTCCAGAAGGTCGGGAAGGGCGTGGCATCCGTCAAGGCACGGCACGGTCTGGTGCCGACCATGAATGTCTCGCATGAGGCGGTGGAATGCTTCCTGAAGGACTTCTATGCCGGTGACTGGGTTGACCGGCTGGACCAGATCAAGTCCGGCACCGACGAGATGAAGGTGCAGGTCAATGCGGGCGCCTATGCCCTGGGTCGCAAGACCGATGACCTGATCGTCACGGAACTGGCCAGGTCCACCAACCTCACGCCGACCACGGCCGGGGGACTGACCAAGGCGAAGATCCTTGAAGCCTTCGAGATCCTGGGCGAGGCCGATGTGCCTGATGACGGCGAACGGTATGCCGTTGTCGGCTGGAAGCAGTGGTCGGAACTGCTGGATATTCCGGAGTTCGCCAATGCGGACTATGTCGGCGACGGTCAGCTGCCCTGGAAGCACACGCAGGCCAAGACCTGGCTCGGCACGCTCTGGTTCCCGCATACCGGACTGTCGGCCGACGAGTCGGGCAACCGGCTCTGCCACTGGTACCACAAGACGGCCGTGGGCCATGCCATCGGCAGTGATGTCACGTCCGACATCACCTGGCACGGCGATCACGCCTCCCATTTCGTCAACAACTACATGAGCCAGGGCACTGTCCTGATCGACGCCGCCGGTGTCGTCACCATTCCCTGCGCCGAATCCTGATTGGAGTGACCTCATGGCACTGAAGATCGAGAATCTCGAACGCATGGCCGGGGGTGGCGCAGGCTTCGCCATCTGGGGCTATGCCACGACCGACGACGCGAAGGCCGATGTTGTTGCCGCCGGCTATTTCAACGGCGCCAGCGACATGCTGCGGGTCGATGACTGGGTCTTCGTCCGCGCTACGGACGGGCATGGCATTGCCATCGTTAACCAGAACGCCGGCGAGACTGTCGATGTTACCGACCTGACCGCCGTGGGCGGCAGCGACGGCAGCTGACCGGTCGGGGGACGTGGTGCCGAGCGGTGCCGCGTTCCCCACCCCTTCTTTCCTTCATTCAAGGGAGGCCGCCAATGGCCCTCAACAGCGTGCAGCTTTGCGCACGGGCGCTGCTCAAGGTCGGTGCACAGCCGATCAGCAGTTTCGAGGAGAATACCGCCGAGGCCGAGATTGCCTCGCTTCTGTATGGGGTCTGCCGTGATTCCCTGCTTTCGGGCCATCCCTGGTCCTTTGCCACCGCTCAGGTCCGGCTTGCCAGGCTGGACGAGACCCCGCGCGCCGACTTTGATCATGCGTTCAGCCTGCCCGGCGATTTCCTGCGGGTCCTGTCCGCCGGTCATGGCCAGTCCGGGCGCGGTCGGGGCATTTCCTATCGCATTCAGGAACGGCGGCTGCATGCCAACGCCGAGACCCTGATGCTCACCTACATCTTTCGCCCTGACGAGAGCGCCTTTCCGGCCTTCTTCGATCAGGCGCTGATCTGTCGGCTGGCGGCCGATCTCTGTCTGCCGCTGACCGAGAACACCAGCCGCACCGAGATGCTGGCGAATGCAGCGGAACGGGAGTTTGCGCGCGCCCGCACCATCGACGGTCAGCAGCAGACACCGCAGACGATCGAACGTTTCCCGCTTGTCGACGTGAGAGGATGAACCGATGCCCAGACGTACAGCCCTGCAGCAGTTCAGCTTCACCAGTGGCATGCTGGATCCCGCCGTCGAGGCACGTACCGACGTCCGGGCCTATTTCGCCGGGGCCCGGGATCTGACCAATGTGCTGGGCATGGCCCAAGGCGGTGTGACCACGCGAGGCGGGTTTCGTCATGTCGCCGAAATCGAACCACCCGAGGGCGAAGAGACCATCCGTCTGGCGAGTTTCACCTTCGCACTCGGCAAGTCCTATCTGATCGCCTTCTCGCACCGGCGCATCGACGTCTTCGAGGATGGTGTCCTGAACCAGTCCTTGATCCCCGATCCCGAGGTCCCGGATGACGCGGACAGGTTCTTCACCTCGGATGAACTGGCTGATGTCTCATGGACGCAGAGTCTCGACACCATGATCCTGGTGCATCCGGATTACCCGCCCCGACGGTTGCTGCGCCAGCATGACGGTGAGGGTGAGGACTGGGTGCTGGGCGCACTTCCGCTGACGAACACGCCGACCTTCAACTTCCGCGGACTGACGCTCGGGACGGCATCCATCTCCATTTCCGGGGACACGGCGACAGTGACATCGACGGATGACATCGACTTCGCGTCCGTCGACCTGTCGGAAGGGGCACCGACGTTCTGGGTCCGGATCCATGGCGGTCTGGTCCGGGTGACGGCAAGGACCAGCGCTACGGTCGTCGAAGGTACGGTCGTGCAGACCCCGGAGGAAACGACGGCTGCAGAGCCGGGCCTCTGGACGGTCGAGGAGGATGCGTGGTCGGACCTGCGCGGCTGGCCTCGGTCAGTCAACCTGTTCCAGGGCCGACTCTACTTCGGACAGAACAGGTCCCGCCCGCAGACCATCTGGGGGTCCCGGGCCGGATCTTTCTTCGACTTCGGAACGACAGCGGATGTTCTGGATGACGAAGCCGTCGAGCTGACGCTGGACAATGACCAGATCGCCGCTGTGGAGCAGCTCTTCGTCTCCAACGACTTTCTCGCCATGACATCTGGCGGCGTCTATGCCTGTACCGAGACGCCGGTCACACCAGCCAACTTCTTCTTCAGGCGGCAGAGCGAGCTGCCCGCAGCGCCGATACGCCCGGTGGAGCTGGATGGCGTGGTCGTGTTCATCCGTTCCTCCAGCGACTCGGTGCGCGCGACCTGCAATGAGCTGGTGTTCGACGATGCCCGGCAGGTGCTGGTGCCGCAGGATCTGGGGTTGCTGGCCGGTGGCCTGATCGATTCGCCGGTCGATATGACAGCGCGACAGGGTACGGAGCTGGACGGTGCCAATCACCTGATGCTCGCCAACGCGGACGGTACGATTGCTGTTCTGAACACCCGTCGCGCTCAGAACATCGCCGGATGGACCCGCCTTCGTCTGGGGGGTGGCGGTCTCGTCAAGGCCATCTGTGCCGTCGGCGCCCGGGTCTATGCTGTCGTGTCCCGGCAACTGTCGGGAAGCACGCGCTGGTTCGTCGAATGTCTGGAGCCTGGGTCCTGTCTGGATTCCTCGGTTGTCGCTACGCCGGTTGGCGTCGTGCCGGCGACGGAATGGAATGGCCTGGAAGTACTGGACGGTAGCGAGGTGCACCTGTTCAGCGAAGGCGTGGATCTTGGTGCCGCGACCGTGGTCGATGGCGCCGTCACGACCCCGGAAGCGGTCGACAGTCTCGAAGTCGGGTTTCCGTTCGGCTGGACGGTGGAGACTATGCCGCTGGAGGCGGAACTGACGGACGGCACCTTCATCGGCAACAGGCATCGCCTGGTGCGCGCCACGATCCGCACGGGTCGCGCAGGCCGGTTCGCGGTCAATGGCCGGGATGTCGAGCCACGAACATTCGGTTCCGCTTCCTTCGGCAGCGCCGACCAGGTGGCTGCCAGACTGGCGACTGTTCGCCTGCTCGGGTGGAACGGCGGTCGCGGCGATGTCGGGGCAACTGTCTGCGTGACCGGAAAATCGACCGAGCCAGCAAGTATTCTCTCCATCACAGCAGAGGTGACACAGTAATGGCTGATCCAGTTTCCGCAGGAATAGCGACCCTGGGGCTTTCTGCCCTTTCGAGCGCGCAGCAGGCATCGGCGGCATCGGCCACGCGCCGGGTATCCCGTGCCCGCACCCGCCTTGACCTTGCCCGAAGCGATCGCGAGGGACAGGAGCAACTTGCCCGGACCTTGGCACGTCAGAATGTTCAGGGTGGGGCTCGGGGAGTTGCCGCATCCAGCGGTTCGCTCATGCGCCAGGCGATGGCGGCACGGCGTGCGGTCCGACGCAGCAGCGGTCTTGCCCGTGGGGCCGCATCGCTGGAGGATTCGATTGCCGATCAGCGCGCACGATCCCGGACCATTGGCAGCCTGATCGATTTCGGTCGGGCAGGCTTACGTTTTGGCAGAATCCTTGAGGCGGGCGCGTTGTCACGCCAATGAAGTCTGTCAGTTCTGTCGCGACCGTGGTGCGGTGATCGCTGCCGTCCTCTGACAGTGGACACCTTATCGATCCGGCGAATAACGTGATAAGCATCGGAATTCCCCTGCAGATCGTAACGGGGTACCATGAAGCTCCACTATCGGTAGGGGGATTGGCCCGGATGAATTGGCTCGGGTCCGCAGCAGCTCTGACGCTTGTTGTTATTCTGGCTGCCTGCGAGCAGTTACCGCCGCCACAGGCCGGGGGCGCTCAGCGGTCCCTGGCGGGTGGTGCAGCGAGTCCGCAGACCGAGCCGTCGCCCGGTCTTGCGGTGCTGGCGCCGGGGGAGCAGCAGGTGCCGCCTCTGCCCCCGCGGCGTCCCGTCGCCAGGGCCGGTGTGGTCGAGCCGGGGCCTTCTACCCGGGCGAGTCGCGATGCCGAAGCGCCTGTCGGCGGGGAACTGAGGGAGAAACCACCTTTTGGCGAGCTCGTGGGCCTGAATGCCGACGAGTTGCTGCGCCAGATGGGCTCCCCATCCGAAGTGCGGATACAATCACCTGCCACGATCTGGGAATACCGGTTCTCCGGCTGCACACTGGCGCTGTTCCTGTTCCGTGACGTGAACAACCAGCTGCTGAAGGCCCTGACGTTCGAGACGGCGGGACTGGAGGTCGATACAACGGTCGGAAGGGATGAACGGTGTCCCGATCCGATAGCGGAGAAAGTTGCTGATGGGTGAGCAGCCGCAGCCTCGTATTTTCCTGGTTGATGACGACGACCTGTTCCGGGAATCGGTGGCTCAGAACCTCGAGGACGCTGGCTTCAGCGTTCAGGAATTCCCGGATGGGCCTGATGTGATCGCGGCGCTGGAGGCCGGCGGCGCGCCAGGCCTCATCCTGCTCGACTGGAAGATGCCACGGATGAACGGCATCGAGGTCCTGAAGCAGATTCGGGCGGACGGGATCGAATTGCCTGTCATTTTCCTGACCGTCCTGAGCGATCAGATCTACGAGGAGGCGGCACTGATCGGTGGCGCGGTCGATTTCATCGAGAAATCCCGCAGCTTTTCCATTCTGAAATGGCGGATCGAACTGATTCTTGGCGGCACGCGCGGGGCGGCTGGAAACAGCGACGCAGCATCGGCGGAACATCGGGCTGGCGACCTGCTGCTGGACACGGATTCCGCCCGCACGCTCTGGAAGGAGCATGAGGTCGACCTGACAATCTCCGAATTTGCCGTGGTGCGTCACCTGGCGGAGAATGCGGGCCGCAACATGCGTTATCGGGAGATCTACGATCTGGTACGTGGCGAGGGCTTTCACGCGGGGTCCGGCGACGACGGTTTCCGCACGAATGTCCGCAGCATCATCAAGCGTATCCGTCGCAAGTTCGAGACTATCGATCCGGAGTTTGCCGAGATCGAAAACTATCCCGGATTCGGCTACCGCTGGCGCAAGGCACGCGATGCCTGATCGGATCAGGTAGGCTGATGTCCCGCTTCCTGCGTTCCCTCTGGATGCGCCTCGTCATTCTGTCCGCGATTCTCGCCATCGTGCCTGCGATCATCTACCTGCAACTGCAGCAGGCGGACAGTGAGCGACGCAGTCTGCTGCGTCAGGCGGTGGCGGAGCAGGGCGCGCTGATCGCCAGCGGCATTCTCTCATCACTTGATCCCACGCGCCTGCCGGAGCTGCAGGAAGTGCTTGCCCGGTTCGACAGCAGCGGCAATGGCATCCGGGTGCTGTTCCGGCCCGCGGGTGACAGCGGTGGATTCTTCTTTGTCGGGGCCTGGCCGACGATTTCCGAGAATGCCTTCGACAGCGAGAAGCAGCGCTTGCTGGCGACTGGTGCGCTTTCCATTCTGCAGGACAACTGCGCCTGGGCGGGGCGCACCGGTTCCGTATACGAAACGGTCTCCGGCAGCCGCCGGGCCATCACATCGGTGACACCCGTCAGCAATGCGGCCGGTTGCTGGGTTGTGGTGACCACGAAGGCGGAAGTTGCGCGTCTGGGATCGCCTGCGGAAGTGCCCTACTGGCAGAGCCCGGAAATGCTGGTCAGCGCCGGGATCTACCTGTTGATGGTCGTTGCAGTCTTTGGCCTGTTCCTGTCGGTACGGCGCAACCTGCAGCGATTTGCCGACCTGGCGGGTGTGATGCGGCGGGGAGGTGGCCGCCAGTCCAGTTTCCGTGACCTCAACCGACTGCCGGAACTGGATGGGGTTGCCCGCAGTTTCGATGACATGGTGGGCAGCCTGCGTCGTTCCGCCGATCAGTTGCGGACTTCGGCTGAAGAGAATGCACACGCCCTCAAGACCCCTGTCGGCGTCATTGCACAGGCCCTGGAGCCGCTCCGGCGGGCACTGCCGGATGTGAAGGCCGCACCCCACCAGTCCATCGAACGGATCGACCGTGCCGTGGAGCGCCTCGACAGCCTTATCGGTGCCATTCGCCGCAGTGAGGAGGCGACTGCCGCACTGATCTCGCCGGACAAGACACGTCTGGACCTCGCCGACCTGATCGGGCGCATTGTCGATGGCTTCGCGGAGGTCGCGGAGGAATCGGGGGCGACGATCAGTGTCCGGAGTGAAGGCCGCACGACGGTCGTGGGGAACAGGGATCTGCTCACCATCGCCATCGAGAACCCGTTGGAGAATGCCCTTGGCCTGCTGGGTCAGGACGGCGAGATCACGATCACGATCCGACCCGTCGGGGAAGGCATGGTGGAAGCCCGGATCTCCGACAACGGGCCGGGTGTGCCGGAGGACCGGCTGGAGTTCATCTTCCTCCGCCATGTCACGATCCGCGATACAGGCGGGGCCGACGATGGGCACGACGGTCTCGGCCTGTGGCTGACCCGCCGGAATGTCGAGGCCCTTGGCGGAACGGCGGTGGCGGAGCGCAATCCCGAAGGTGGATTGTCCATCGTCCTGCGCCTGCCGGAGGCGCGCTGAGCACCGGCCCTGAACGTATCCCGCCGTTCACCATTCAGCGGCTGTGCTGGGCAGCTCCCTGAACGATCAAACCGTCGGTTCCATAGCGGAGGAACTCCGCCACCAGCCGATCGGCCTCATTGAAGTAGGTCACCACAAGGCTGTCAGCCCCGGCAAAGGTCCCTTGTCGACGGAAGTGCAGATTGGGCTTTCGCTGCAGCGCCCGGGCCCAGTAGCCGCGCAGCGCCGTCTTGCCGGTGAGGACGCCGGTCGGATCGATACCCAGATCCTGAATATAGGGTGAGGCCATGCTCGCATCCTCGGCATAGAGCGCCAGAATGGCCTCCAGATCGTGACTGTTCCAGGCCTCGATCCAGGTCATTGCCCGGTCCTGGGCGCACGAAAATTCCATGATCTCCTCCCCAATATGAGTCAATATTACTGATATAGTCATATATACTGACATAAAATTCAAGCGGAGTTGAAGGCAGGATCCCGCCTGCTGGCGTGCTAGGCTGAGAGAAAACAGGAGGGGGACGCATGATCCGGAACATCGCGGTGGCGGTTTGCCTGACGGTTTTCGTGTCTGGTCCGGCTGCCGCCGGGGATGTGACCGAGGCCGCCGTTCTGGCGCTTTCCTGCGCTGCCTGCCATGGCCCCGGCGGTGCGAGTCCGGGCAGCATTCCTGCCATCGACCGGCTCACACCGTCCGAGATCGTCGCGGCGCTTCGGGCGTTCCGGTCCGGAACACGCCCTGCGACGGTCATGGACCGAATCGCCAAAGGCTATTCGGATGCGGAGATCGCACAACTGTCCGGCCAGTTCGGGAAGGGGAGATAGCATGTCTCCGGTTCTTTCCCGTCGTGATATCGGTCGCCTTGCGGTTGGTGTGGCCGCAGCCACCGTACTCGGTGCAGGCCCGGCACGCGCGGCCCGCAAGGTGGATGTCGTTGTCGTCGGCGGCGGGTTCGGCGGGGCAACTGCAGCCCGTTATCTGAAACAGTTCGCGCCGGGGCTGTCTGTCGTGCTTGTGGAGCAGAACCGCACCTTCCACACCTGTCCGTTCAGCAACCTCGTTCTGGGCGGTCTGCGGCAGATTTCCGATATTGCGCATACCTACGACCGGCTGTCGGACAGGTTCGGGGTGGAGGTCGTGCACCAGCGGGCCCTGGCGCTGGATGTGGAGACCCGGACCGTGCGGCTTGCCGACGGCAGCGGGATCGGTTTCGAGAAGGCGGTGCTGTCCCCCGGTGTCGACATGCGCTGGAACGCCCTGTCAGGCTACGATGAGGCCGCATCGGAGGTGATGCCCCATGCCTGGAAGGCGGGACCGCAGACCGTGCTGCTGCGCCGGCAACTGGAAGCCATGGTCGATGGCGAGACCGTGATCATTGCGCCGCCCGCCAATCCCTTCCGTTGCCCGCCAGGGCCCTATGAACGGGCGAGCCTGATTGCGCACTGGCTGCAGCAGAACCGGCCGAAGTCGAAGGTTCTGATCCTCGACGCGAAGGACGGATTCTCGAAACAGGGCCTGTTCATGCAGGCCTGGTCTGGTCTCTATCCCGGCATGATCGAACATGTCCCGGCCCGCGACGACGGGCGCATCGTCAACGTGAGCGCGTCCGGGCGATGGGTGGAGACGGCGTTCGGCACGCGACATTCCGGCGGCGTGATCAACATCATCCCGCCCCAGTGGGCGGGGGCCATTGCCCGCGATGCCGGACTGGCCAATGCCGACGGCTGGTGTCCGGTCGATCCGACGACATTCGCGTCGGAGATGGCACCGGACATTCATGTCATCGGCGATGCCGCGATTGCCGGACAGATGCCGAAGTCAGGTTTCTCCGCAAACAGTCAGGGCAAGGTGGCGGCAGCGAACATCGTCAGGGTGCTGGCCGGCGAGGCGCCGGTCTCCGGCTCCTTTGCCAATACCTGTTACAGTCTCGTGGCCCCGGATTACGGCATCTCCGTCGCCAAGGTCTACCGCTCGACCCAGGACGGCATCATCGGCATCGACGGCTCCGGCGGTCTCAGCCCCATGGATGGGGGAGCTGCTGTTCGGGCGCACGAAGCCCGGTTTGCAGAAGGCTGGTACGCGTCGATCACGCGGGACATGTTCGGCTGAGGGCGGCGTGGCCCCGCACATGCACGACCCTGATACCACGCGTTCTGGTTCTGATCGTCGCACGGCGCTGATTGCGATTGCGTTGCAGGTACTTGACTGTGCAGCCTGACCATTCCTGCACCCTCCTTGCCCCGGACCAGATCACCTAGTGCGCAAGAAAATTCCAGCCCTGGCCCCGCTCGTCGCCTGGATCATCGTCCAGTTCCTGATGACGTGGGCAGTTGCCGCGGCACCCGTGACCGTGGGCGGCAGTCTGGACCAGGCGAAGTTCCGCAGCCTGATCGCCGCCGGGGTTCAGGAACTGGTGATCTGTACGCCGTCAGGTCTGAAGGTGATCGACCTTTCAGATGGCACGGCGCGGGAAAAGTCGGAGTCCGGTGGTTCAGGCTGCGAATGGTGCCACGGTTTCGGCGCGTCTGTTCTGCCTGCGCCGGAGCGT
The DNA here is from genome assembly GCF_029909415.1 of Minwuia sp. IMCC3009. GTDB lineage: Bacteria > Pseudomonadota > Alphaproteobacteria > Minwuiales > Minwuiaceae > Minwuia. The sequence goes on along the minus strand of NZ_CP123781.1, from coordinate 3,368,709 downwards.
GTCGCGACCGACGTCGTTCTGACCGTCACCGGTATCATCATGGCGCCCGCCCGGCAGCCCGCATGCATTGCGCGCCCGCACGGCATCGGATTTTCGTCCCGCGCGCCCCCTCTTCTGGCCCTGCATCAAAGCTGAACCGACGGTGCCTGACGGCACCTCTGCATGCATGTACAGAGAGAAAACCGATGATGAACCGACGTATGTTCGCCGGCGCCGCCATGGCGCTTGCCTTCACCGTGGCTGCGCCCGCAATTCTCGCCGCCAGTCCCGACAATGCCGAAACGAAGACCGTGACCGATGTGCTGGATCGCCAGGTGACGATCCCCGTCAGGGCCGAGCGCATCCTGCTCGGGTTCTATTTCGAGGACTTCTATGCCGTTGGCGGCCCGGATGCCTATGGCCGGGTCGCTGCAATCTCCCGCGATGCCTGGGAAGGCTGGCGGAACCTGCAATGGAAGGCCTATACCGCCGTCGATCCCCGGCTGGAACAGCTGATCGATGTCGGCGAGGTCGATGCGGGTACCTTCTCCGTCGAGAAGGCGCTGGCCGCCCGCCCTGACGTCGCTGTCCTGGCGGAGTGGCAGTTCAATGCCCTCGGCGACGTGGTGAACCGTCTGGAGGATGCAGGCATCCCCGTTGTCGTTGCGGACTACAACGCGCAGACCGTGGAGCGGCATGTCGCGTCCACCCTGCTGCTGGGTGCCGTGCTGGGGCAGCATGATCGTGCGAAGGCGCTGGCCGATGCCTATGCCGCCGCCGTCGCGGATGTGCGCGCCCGTGTCGCCGGGGTCACCACATCCGCGCCGAAAGTCTATGTGGAGCTTGGCAACCGGGGACCGGACGAGCTTGGCAATACCTATGCCGGACACATGTGGGGGGCCATGATCGACCTAGCCGGGGGGCGTAACATTGCTGACGGACAGGTCGCGAAGTGGAGCCCGCTGAGCGCCGAATTCGTGCTGGCACAGGACCCGGACGTGATCCTTGTTGCCGGGTCCGGCTGGATCGGTCGGGATCAGGCCGTGGTCATGGGACCGGGCATCGACGCCCACGCGACCCATGCGCGGCTGCGGCCGTATCTGGATCGTCCGGGCTGGCAGGACCTCAAGGCCGTCAGGAATGGCCAGGTTCACGCGCTTTACCATGGTGGTGCGCGGACGCTGTATGACCATGCCTACCTGCAGTACATCGGGAAGGTGCTGTATCCGGATGCCTTTGCCGATCTGGATCCGCAGGCAACGCTGGACAGCTTCTTCGACACCTATCTGCCGATCCCTGCCAGGGGCAGTTACATGACGAAACTGCCCTGACCTGAAACGGGCGCATGCGCCGGTGGTCAGGACCACCGCGCATGCACCCTTTCGCCTGATCCGCAGGGGTGACACCATGACCAACGATACCTTTTCGCCCGCCAGCTATCAGGGCCTGACCGCACGGCGGCTGGTCGTGCTGGCCGCATCCACGCTGGTGCTGGGCCTGACGATCATTGCCGATATTCTGACCGGACCGGCCATGCTGGATGTCGGCGAGGTCGTGTCGGCGCTGTTCCGGCCCGGCGATGCCGACCGGGTTTCCGTTGCCATCATCCACGCCATCCGTCTGCCCATGACCTGCATGGCGTTGCTGGTCGGTGCGGCGCTGGGCCTGGCCGGGTCGCACATGCAGACCATCCTGGGCAACCCGCTGGCCAGCCCCTTTACGCTCGGCTTCTCGTCGGCGGCGGGCTTCGGGGCCGCGGCGGCGATCCTCACCGGGTTCTCGCTGCCCGTGTTCCCCGCCCTGTCGATCCCGGTCGCGGCCCTGTTCGCCTGCCTGGTCGCGGCGGTGCTGGTTTACGGTTTCTCCCGCATGCGGGGGTTGAGCGCGGAAGTCATGGTGCTGGCCGGGATCGCCACCATGTTCCTGTTCCAGTCGTTGCAGTCCATGGCCCAGTACATGGCATCGCCGGAGGTGTTGCAGCAGATCGTGTTCTGGCTGTTCGGATCGATGACCAAGGCCAACTGGACCAATGTACCCATCGCCGCACTGGTGGTTGCCGCCGGTGCCGCCCTGCTGATCCCCGACATGTGGCGGCTTACGGCCCTGCGCATGGGGGATGACCGTGCCGCGGCCATCGGGGTGGATGTCCGTCGCCTGCGTATCCGTGTCTTCGCCGTTGTCGCCCTGCTGACTGCCGGGGCGGTGGCCTTCGTCGGTACCATCGGTTTCGTGGGGCTGGTGGCCCCCCACATCGCCCGCATGCTGGTGGGGGAGGACCAGCGGTTCCTGCAACCCGTTTCGGCGCTGATGGGCGCGCTTGTCATGATGGGGGCATCCATCCTGTCGAAGGTGATTTCCCCCGGTTCGGTCATCCCCATCGGGATCGTCACCGCCGTCATCGGTGTGCCGTTCCTGTTCATTCTGATCATGCATGGCCGCAGGAGGTTCTGGTGATGCTTCGTCTGGGTAATCTGACGGTTCGCTATGGTGGGACACGGGTGCTGGACGGCATATCCGCCAGCCTGCGCCCCGGCACCTTCACTGCCCTGATCGGCCCGAACGGATCAGGCAAGTCCAGCCTGCTGCGGGCCGTGGCAGGGTTGCAGGCCCATGGCGGATCTGTCGCGCTGGGGGATCAGGTGCTCGACAGCCGCGCACGGGGGCGGGACATCGCCTACATGCCGCAGGACACCGGCGCGACATCGTCGCTGACCCTGCTGGAAGTGGTGCTGCTGGGCCGCATCCGCTCGTTGTCGCTGTCCGTTCCCCGCGACCTGATTGACGGCGCCCTGTCGGCACTGGCCCGTTTCGGGCTGGACGCGATCCAGCATCGCACGCTGGATCAGGTCAGCGGCGGGCAACGGCAGCTTGTCTTCCTGGCCCAGGCCATGTTCCGCAGCCCGAAGGTGCTGTTGCTGGATGAGCCGACGTCGGCGCTGGACCTGCGGCATCAGCTTGTCGTGCTGGAACAGGTCCGCCAGCGCGTGGCGACCGATGGCGTCATCGCGGTGGCGGCCATGCACGACCTGACCCAGGCGGCCAGCTTCGCCGACCGGATCCTGTGCCTTTCAGGGGGGCGGCTGGTCGGCGACGGGACACCGGCAGAAGTGCTGAAGGCGGGCCTGCTGCGCCGGACCTACCGTGTCCGCGCCGACATTCACGACGTCGGGCAGGGCATCCTGAGCGTGGTGCCCCGCAGCGCGATCTGACCCTGCCGGTGCTGCCGTCAGCTCCGGTTCTGGCGGTTCTCGATCAGGTCGTCGACCACGGCCGGATCCGCCAGGGTCGAGGTGTCGCCCAGACTGCCGAAATCATCCTCGGCGATCTTGCGAAGGATGCGGCGCATGATCTTGCCGGAGCGGGTCTTCGGCAGGCCGGGGGCCCACTGCAGCTTGTCGGGACTGGCGATGGGGCCGATTTCCTTGCGCACCCACTGCACCAGTTCCTTCTTCAACTCGTCGCTGCTCTCGACACCGGAATTCAGCGTGACATAGGCATAGATGCCCTGACCCTTCACATCGTGCGGATAGCCGACAACGGCGGCCTCGGCCACATTGGCGTGGGCGACCAGGGCGCTCTCGACCTCTGCGGTGCCCATGCGATGGCCGGAGACGTTGATGACGTCATCGACGCGACCGGTGATCCAGAAATAGCCGTCCTCGTCCCGGTTCGCCCCGTCGCCGGTGAAATAGCGCCCCGGATAGGTGGAGAAATAGGTCTGGATGAACCGTTCATGGTCGCCATAGACCGTGCGCATCTGCCCCGGCCAGCTGTCGGTGATGCAGAGGTTGCCGCTGGCGGCACCCTCCAGTTCCTTGCCCTGCTCGTCCACCAGAATGGGCTTGATGCCGAAGAAGGGGCGGGTGGCGGAGCCGGGCTTCAGGGCCGTGGCTCCGGGCAGCGGCGTGATCAGGATGCCGCCGGTTTCCGTCTGCCACCAGGTGTCCACGATGGGGCAGCGGGCGTCACCAACCACGTCGTAATACCACTGCCAGGCTTCCGGATTGATCGGTTCCCCGACGGAACCGAGCAGGCGCAGCGACTTGCGGCTGGCGGCCTTCACCGGGCCGTCGCCCGCACCCATCAGCGCGCGGATGGCGGTCGGCGCGGTATAGAACAGGCTGACATTGTGCTTGTCGCAGACCTGCCAGAAGCGGCCATTGTCGGGATAGTTCGGCACGCCTTCGAACATCAGCGTGATGGCACCATTGGCCAGCGGTCCGTAGAGGATATAGCTGTGGCCGGTGACCCAGCCGACATCGGCGGTGCACCAGTAGACCTCCCCCGGCCTGTAGTCGAAGACATATTCATGGGTCATGGAGGCATAGACCATGTAGCCGCCCGTGGTGTGCAGCACACCCTTCGGCTTCCCCGTCGAGCCGGAGGTATAGAGGATGAACAGCGGATCCTCAGCATTCATCGGCTCCGGCGGGCAGTCGGCGGACTGCGCCGCCGTCAGTTCCTCGTACCAGACGTCGCGGCTGTCGTTCCAGGCCACGTCTCCGCCGGTGCGCCGGACCACGACAACGGTCTTCACGTCAAGGCCGTGCCCGTCGATGGCGGCGTCCGTATTGGCCTTCAGCGGGATCTTGCGCCCGCCGCGCACCCCCTCATCCGCCGTGATCACGCAGGTGGACTCGCAATCCTCGATCCGTCCCGCCAGGGCCTCGGGGGAGAAGCCGCCGAAGACGACGGAATGCACCGCGCCGATGCGGGCGCAGGCCAGCATGGCGACCGCGGCTTCCGGAATCATCGGCATGTAGATGGTGACACGGTCCCCCTTCTGCACACCGCGCGCCTTCAGCCCGTTGGACAGGCGACAGACGCGTTCATGCAGGTCGCGGTAGGTGATGCTCTCGTCCTGGTCGGGCTCATCCCCCTCCCAGATGATCGCCGTCTGGTCGCCCTTGTCGGCCAGATGGCGGTCGAGGCAGTTGGCGGAGGCATTCAGTTCGCCATCGGCATACCACTTGATGTGCAGGTCATCCGCGTCGAAGGAGACGTCCTTCACCTGGGTGTAGTCCTTCGACCAGGTGATGCGCTTGCCGTGTTCCGCCCAGAAGCCCTCGTTGTCCTCAACGGAGCGCTTGTACATGGCCAGGTAGGTGTCGTTGTCCACGTGGGCGCTTGCCGCCCAATCGTCGCTGACGGGATAGGTATTTGCCATGGTGCGGTGTCCTCCGGGCGCGCGTTTCTTGTTGGCTGAAACGTGACATGCAAGACGCCTGTGCCGCAACGGTAAGCTTTGCCGCAATCGCTCGTCCGGTCGCGCCCCGGTTGCGGTTCAGGCCACCCAGAACCGGCGGGTGAACAGCACCAGAACGGTGAACAGTTCCAGCCGGCCCAGCAGCATGCCCGCCGACAGCAGCCATTTGGCGGTATCCGGCAGGGGCTGGAAATTGCCGCTGGGGCCGATGATGTCGCCCAGTCCGGGGCCGACGTTCGCCACGGCGGTCGCGGCGCCGGACAATGCCGTCGTCATGTCCAGACCGGTGAGCGTCAGCAGGAAGGCAAGGATCGCGAACACCATCGCGAACAGGAAGAAGTAGCTCATCACCGCGTCGGTCACATGGCTTTCGATGGGGCGACCGTTGAAACGTGGCACCAGCACGGAGTTGGGCCGGATCAGTTCCCGGATCTGCACCCGCGCATTCTCGAACATCACCCGGAAGCGGAAGATCTTGATGCCGCAACTGGTGGACCCGGCGCAGCCGCCGATGAACATGGCGAAGAAGAACACCACCGTCGCGGCGCGCCCCCACTCGCCATAATCGGCGGAGGCATAGCCGGTGCCGGTCATGACCGAGATGACGTTGAACAGCATCAGCCGCAGACCCTCCAGCGGTTCCACATGCAGGAACAGGTCGGTCAGCAGCGCCACCAGCGCCAGCAGCCCGCCGACGGTCAGGAAGAACCAGCGCACCTGGGTATCGCGCCACAGGGCCATCGGTCGCCCGCGTACCGCCTGCAGGTAGAGCACGAAGGGCAGCGACCCCAACACCATGAAGACGATGATGATCCATTCCATGTGCGGGTTGGCGAAGCCGCCCACCGAGGCGTCGCGGGTGGAGAACCCGCCGGTGGCGACGGTGGTCATGGCATGGGCCATGGCGTCGAAGGCCCCCAGCCCGGTGCCCCACAGCAACGCGGCACAGACCAGTGTCAGCACCAGATAGATCACGGCGGTCGCGCCGGCGATCTGCGCCGCGCGCGGCATGGCCTTGTCGGAGCTTTCCGAGCTTTCCATGCGGAAGAGCTGCATGCCGCCGATCTGCAGCAGCGGCAGCACGGCAATGGCGGTGACGATGATGCCGACCCCGCCAAGCCATTGCAGGATGGAACGCCAGATCAGGATGCCGGGCGGCGCATTGTCCAGCCCGATGATGACGGTGGAACCGGTGGTGGTCAGGCCCGACATGGCCTCGAAGAAGGCATCCGTATAGGACATCTCCAGTCCCGCCATGGCGAAGGGCAGCGCGGCCAGTGTCGGCAGCACCAGCCAGACGGAGGTGGTCAGCACGAAGGCCCCGCGCAGGGTCAGCCGGATGCCCCGCCGCCATGTGCAGGCCACCACCGTGCCGCCCACGAAACCGGATGCGGACGCCGCGGCCAGGAAGACCTGGTAGTCCGTGTTCCCTGCCATCAGGTCCACCGCCGCCGGGATCAGCATGGCAGCCGCCAGCATCACCGCGAAGATGCCGTTGATCAGGAATATGCCCCGGGGATCACCCATGCGGGTCCAATTCAGTTCAGTTGGGTGGCCCGGCGGGGCAGGTCGAGGGAGAAGGGCGGGATGGCGATGCGGAACCGCTCGCCGGTGCCGGACAGCATGCCGTAGTGCCCCACCATGATGCCGCTGGGCGTGCTCAGCGGGCAGCCGCTGGCGTAGGAAAAGCTCTGCCCCGGTTGCAGGATCGGTTGCTTGCCGATCACGCCGGGGCCTTCGACTTCCTCAACACGGCCATTGCCGTCGGTGATGTGCCAGTAGCGGTCCAGCAACTGCACCGTGTCCTGGCCCCCGTTCTCGATCGTCACCTCATAGGCCCAGACGTAGCGGCTCTTTGCCGGTTCCGACTGTTTCGCCAGATACACGGGCTTCACACGCACCGTCAGGTCGCCGGTGCGGGCGACATAGCGGCCATCGGTATCGAATTGCTGTTCTGCGGACATGCCGCGGAGTATCCGGCGCACCCCGTTGATTGTCCAGCGAGCGGATTGCCGGATCAGCAGTTTGCACGCGTCTTGCCGGAACCGGCGTGCCGCACCGGGGTTGGAGACTGGGCTCGCGGATCAAGTCCGCGAGCGTCGTGGTGGGGAGGGCACGCGGCCACAGACGGTAGGGATCGCCCGTGTGAACGGAACAGGACAGTGCAATCGCCGCACGGCCACCACCTCCCCAAGACGTCTTGCCCGGACTTGATCCGGGCATCCAGCGTGCCGCATCAGTGTGGGGGACTGGACGGGCGAGTCACGCCCGCGCGGTCCCGGCACCTGTTTCAGCCGACACTGCACGACCCCCCGCCCAGCACGCAGAACCGCGCGCAATGGGGGTGGTTCAGCGGCACGTCGGCGGCGGCCTGTTCCAGTGTTTCACCCAGGTCGAAGCGTTCGTCGTAGGGCAGCAGGGTGCAGGGCACCACGGTCGCCGCCGGCTCCCCCTTGCGTTTCACCACCATGCGCGAGGTGGCGCACATCATCGCATCGGGGCTGACGTTCAGGATGCCCCAGCAGGCGGTGGTGATCTCCGGCACGTCCGCCGAGCCGTCCATTTCCGGGAACAGCACCAGCCGCTCCGGGTCCTGCGCGTCGATGCCGATGTTGCGCTCCGCGAACAACCGCGCGAACCCGGCGCGCAACAGTGCCTCCGTTTCCTGCCACATGGTGCGCCCGGCCACCGAGAGATGAAACCCGTTCGCCGCCAGCCAGTCGAGGCCGGGCAGCATGCGTTCCCAGGCGTGGCTCCCGCGTTCCAGCTCGTGCAGCCGTGCCGCGTAATGGTCGATGGAGACCCGCACCCGAAGCTGTTCCCCGAACTCCTGCCGCAGCGCCAGCAGACCATCGGCGCACTTCATCATCGGCCGCATGGCGTTGGTCAGCACCAGCACGCGATAGCCCCGGCTGAGCGCGTCGCGCAGCATCGGCAGGAAGTCCGGATTCATGAACGGCTCCCCGCCCGTGAAACCGATCTCCGCGGTGCCGCCGCGCGCGTCCGCCTCGTCCAGGAACCGCTGCACCTCCGCCGCCGTCAGATAGACGAGGCGGTCATTGCTCGGGCTGGACTCGATGTAGCAGTTGGCGCATTCCAGATTGCACAGGGTGCCGGTATTGAACCACAGCGTCGCCAGCCGCTTCAGCGCCACGGAGGCCCGTGTGCTGCCATCGGCAGTGGTCGCCGGATCGCGGAACTTTGCCGGGTCGATGCCCGGATGGACGGGGTTCAGCGCGGCATCGGTCATGGTCACTCCCGGTCTGTTCCGGCACGGTCGGGACAAGACATTGATTCGCCTCACCCTCCGCCCGGCATCCGGCGAAGGTGGGCAGGTCCGCCCCCCTTGTCAACGCGCTGCCCCCGCCGCTCACGCGGGGGTGATGGGGACGTGTGAGGCCGATTGCACCACTGCACCCGCGCAGCCCCGCTTGCCAGCGCCCCTGATTCCGGTTATGCGCTTGTCCGTGGCTGACGCGCTGGCGAGGCCACCCGGCGGGTATGATGTAATGGTAGCCTGTCAGCTTCCCAAGCTGAACGCGGGGGTTCGATTCCCCCTACCCGCTCCAACTGTCCACATCCCCCGGAACTCATTTCCATTCAGGCACCTAGGGTCCATGGCATCGCAGCCATGAACCGGAGGTCGCCTTGTGACAGCGCCAGATTCCGAGACCGCCAGACCCGCCCCGAGCCGACGCCGCAAGACCGCCGCGCCGGAGACTGATCCGCAGGCCGTCGCCAGAGAGCATGCCCTCGACCAGCGGCTTTCCGTCTTTCGCAATGATCCGCTGGGCTTCGTGCGCTGGGCCTTTCCGTGGGGGCGGAAGGGGACGCCGTTGAGTCGGCACATGGGGCCGGACCGCTGGCAGGCCGAGGTGCTGGACGCCATCGGCGCGCGGCTTCGGGCTGGGCTGAGGACGGAACAGCCCACCGACCCGACCCTGATCGCGGTGTCCAGCGGCCATGGCGTGGGCAAGTCGGCGCTGGTGTCCTGGCTGGTGCTCTGGGCCATCGCCACCATGGAGGACACGCGTGGTACGGTCACCGCCAATACCGAGACCCAGTTGCGCACCAAGACCTGGGCGGAGCTGTCGAAGTGGCATCGGCTGGCGCGGGTGCGGCACCGGTTCAGCCAGATGTCGAACTCGATCCGGGCGAAGGCGGCGGGCAGTTCCGGCAACTGGCGCATCGACATGGTGCCCTGGTCGCTGACCCAGACGGAAGCCTTTGCGGGGCTGCACAATCTGGAGAAACGGCTGCTGCTGGTCTTCGACGAGGCCAGCGCTATTCCCGACCTGATCTGGGAGGTGACGGAGGGATCGCTGATCGACCGGGGGACGGAGATCGTCTGGGTGGTCTTCGGCAATCCGACCCAGACCACGGGGCGGTTCTTCGACTGCTTCCACGGGCTGCGCCACCGCTGGCAGTGCTGGACGGTGGATTCGCGCTCGACCCGCCTGACCAACAGCATCCAGATCGACCGCTGGATTGCCGACTATGGTCCCGATTCGGACTTCGTGAAGGTGCGGGTGAAGGGGGAGTTCCCCGCCACCAGCGTGCGCCAGTTCATACCCGCGCGGCTGGTGGATGCGGCACGGGCGCGACAGGGGGAGGTGGATCTGGACCCGGAGGCGCCGCGTGTGATGGGGGTGGATGTGGCCCGCTTCGGCGACGATTGCTCCGTCATCCTGCTGCGCCAGGGCAACCGGGTCGTCGGCGAGATCGAGCGTCACCAGGGTCTCGACCTGATGCAGTTCGCCGCCATCGTCAACGACCGGATCGAGTTGTGGAAACCCAATGGCGTCTTCGTAGACGGGGCAGGCGTGGGCGGCGGCGTGGTGGACCGGCTGCGGCAGCTGGGCCGCAAGGTGCATGACGTCAATGGCGGCAGCGCCCCGCGCCAGCGCCGGGACTATGCCAACCGCCGGGCGGAGATGTGGGACCGGATGCGCAAGTGGCTGCGCACCGGCGCGCTGCCCGACGACGCTGACCTGATCAGCGACCTGAAGGGACCGGAGTACGGCTTCGACAGCACCGGCCATATCCTGCTGGAGAAGAAGGAGAAGATGAAGGCGCGGGGCCTGGCCAGCCCCGATGCGGCGGACGCTCTGGCCCTCACCTTCGCCGACCCGGTCGCCGCCAACCGCAGGCTGCATCAGCGGTTCATGGCCCGGACGACTTTCAACCCGCTGTAGGGGTGCGCAAGTCGCCCAGTCCCGTTCCACGCCTCACCCAGGCCTGACCCGGGTGTCCGGTCTCCCACGTTCGTGCGGCACTGCTGGGCCGCCGGATCAAGTCCCGCGGCGGTGTCTGTTCCTACAAGGCGGCGATGCGGTGGGTTTTCTCTCCGCCTCACTCCTCGTGAAAGCGGCCGCCGCGTCCGTCGCCGGCGCTGAAGCGGCTGGCACCGGCCTGTGCCTCCGTGTGCTTCGCGGCCTCGGCACGGACCGCCTCGGCCATCAGGGCCTCGGCCTCGCTGCTGTCGAAGGCGGCCCAGGCGGAGGCGCGGTCGGCGCGCATGGCCAGCGGCGGGTGGCGCACGATCTCCTCCGCCAGCGCGCGGGCGTCGTTCAGGGCTTCACCCGCAGCCGCCCGCCGGTCGGCCAGACCGATGGCCAGTGCCTCGTCGATGCGGACCTCCCGCCCGGTCAGCAGCATGTCCAGTGCACGGGAACGGCCAACCACGTGGGGCAGGCGGGTCGGGGTGCCGTCGCTCATCGGCACGCCGAAGCGGCGGCAGAAGACGCCGAAGACCGCCGTCTCGCCGGCCACGCGCAGGTCAGCCCAGAGGGCCACGCCCAGCCCACCGGCAACCGCATGTCCTTCCACCGCCGCGATCACCGGCTTGGTGCAGGGGCGGCTGAGCGGGCCATCGGTCCCGGCCCAGGCCTGGTAGGTCGCGCCCTCGCTGGCGAGTTGCTTCAGATCGGCCCCGGCGCAGAACCGCCCGCCCGCGCCGGTCAGCAGCACGGCGGCGATGGCGTCATCCGCCTCCACCTCCGCAATGGCCCGGCCCAGCGCGGCCGCCGCCTTCGGGTCCAGCGCGTTGCGGGCCTGCGGGCGGTCGATGGTGACGGTGGCTATGGCGCCGTCGCGGGCAAGCAGGATGCCGTCCGTCATGGCTGTGACCTCAGTTGGCGGGGCCGTCGGTGCCGTCCGCGCCCAGCAGCTCCACCATGTCGCGCAGCGCGTCCTTGGCGGCGGAACCCAGCGTGGTCTGCATCGACTGCACAAGGGTGGCCATGACGGCGGCGGAGAAGATCTCCCGGTCCAGCCCCTGTTCCGCGCATTCCTCCAGCGCCTTGTCGAGGTTGCGGGTGATGATCTCGGCGGCTTCCGCCAGCTTCTGCGGGGTCGCGGGGTCGTCGAACGTGTTCACGGTGTCTGCTCCGGCTGAAAAGTGTGGTTGCCATCAACAGAGCCGATAACGGACGCTCCGACAACCACCAAGGAAGCTTGCCGATGTTCCCGGCTTGGGCTAGGCGCAGGGGATGACACGCGAAACCGGCATAGGCGAATGGCGGACGGTCGCCCGGGCGGAGGATCTGGCCCTGGCGGACGCGCGGCTCTACGCGTTGCCGCACCGCGATCCGGCCGGGGAACTGCTGGCCGTCGATATCCTCAGCCGGGCGGAGACGGTGCGCCGCTGGCGCACGGGCCGCGACGGCGCCGTTGCCCTTGCCACGGCACTGCCGGGCGACGCAGGACCCGCACTGATGGTGGCCCTGCGGGGGATCGAGGCGGCGACCGTGCGGCGTCGGGCGACACGTCCCCGCGTCATGGGCATCGTCAATGTCACCCCGGACAGTTTCTCCGACGGGGGCCTCGCCGCCGAACATGATGCGGCCATCGCGCGCGGGCGGCAGTTGGCGGCGGAGGGCGCGGCGATCATCGACGTCGGCGGCGAATCCACCCGGCCCGGCGCCGAGCCGGTGGCGGAGGCGGAGGAATGGCGACGGGTCGAGCCGGTGCTGCGGACGCTGCTCGCCGACGGGCTGACGGTCTCCATCGACACCCGCAAGGCCCGGATCATGACCCAGGCCGCCGGACTGGGCGTGCCGGTCATCAATGACGTCAGCGCGCTGGGGCATGATCCTGCGTCACTCGGGGCCGCTGCGGCGACCGGCGCGGACATCGTGCTGATGCATTCTCAGGGCGATCCGACGGTGATGCAGCAGAACCCGACCTATGATGACGTGGTGCTGGATGTCTTCGACGAATTGCGGCTGCGGATCGGGGCCTGCAGTGCCGCCGGTATCCCGCAGGGGCGGCTGATCGCCGATCCGGGCATCGGTTTCGGCAAGACCTTCCCGCAGAACCTGGCGCTGCTGCGGCACCTGCCGCTGTTCGAGGGGCTGGGCGTGCCGCTGCTGGTGGGGGCAAGCCGCAAGGGCTTCATTGGCTGGCTGACCGGGGTGAAGACCGCCGGGGACCGTCTGGGCGGATCGCTGGGGGCGGCGCTGTTCGCGGCGTCGGTGGGGGCGGACATCCTGCGGGTGCACGACGTGCGTGCGACAGTGGAGGCCCTGACCGTGACCGGTGCCGCCGCCCATGGACAAGCCCCCGCCGGTTCGGCCTAATCTCGGGAAGGGACAGGAATCGACATGACGAAGCAATTTGCCGGAATCAGGACATGACGCGGAAACTATTTGGTACGGACGGCATCAGGGGCAGGGCCAACACGGCGCCGATGACGGCTGAGACGGCGCTGGCTGTCGGTCTGGCAGCGGGGCGCATCTTCACCCGTGGGGCCCACAAGCATCGTGTGGTGATCGGCAAGGACACCCGTCTTTCCGGCTACATGCTGGAACCGGCACTGGCGGCGGGTTTCACCTCCGTCGGCATGGATGTTGTCATGGTGGGGCCGTTGCCGACACCGGCCATCGCCATCCTCACCCGGTCCCTGCGCGCCGACATGGGCGTGATGATCTCCGCCTCCCACAATGCGTTCGAGGACAATGGCATCAAGCTGTTCGGTCCCGACGGCTTCAAGCTGTCCGACGAGACCGAACTGGAGATCGAGGCGGAGATGGAGAAGACGGGGGAGATCGGCCTGGCCGACTCCCACGATCTGGGCCGCGCCAAGCGGCTGGAGGATGCGGGCGGGCGCTATATCGAGTTCGTGAAGAACACCTTTCCGCGCGGGCGCACCCTGAACGGCCTGAAGGTCGTGGTCGATTGCGCCAATGGTGCGGCCTACAAGGTCGCCCCGATGGCCCTGTGGGAACTGGAGGCCGACGTGGTCTCGGTCGGCGTCGCGCCGAACGGGCTGAACATCAATGCCGGCTGCGGCTCCACCGCGACGGAGATGCTGCGCGAGAAGGTGCTGAAGCTTGGGGCCGACGTCGGGATCGCGCTGGACGGGGACGCGGACCGGCTGATCATGGTCGACGAGAAGGGGCAGGAGGTCGATGGCGACCGGCTGATGGGCCTCATCGCCTCCCACTGGGCGGCGAAGGAACGGCTGAAGGGCGGCGGACTGGTGGCCACCGTCATGTCGAACCTGGGGCTGGAGCATTACATGAACAGCCTTGGCCTTGATCTGGTCCGGACCCAGGTCGGGGACCGCTATGTCGTCGAGCAGATGCGGGCAAAGGGCTACAATGTCGGTGGCGAGAAGTCCGGCCATATCGTCCTGACCGACTATGCGACGACCGGCGACGGCACCCTTGCCGCGCTGCAGGCGCTGGCGGCCATCGCGGAGACGGGCAAGCCGGTTTCCGAAGCGGTGGCGCTGTTCGATCCGCTGCCGCAGGTGCTGAAGAATGTCCGCTTCGGTGCCGGTGCGCCGCTGGAGGAGAAGCAGGTGAAGGCGGCCATCGCGGAGGGTGAGGCGCGGCTGGAAGGCACGGGTCGTGTGCTGATCCGCAAGTCGGGCACCGAACCCGTCATCCGCGTCATGGCGGAGGGCGAGGACGAAGGCCTGGTCGGCAATGTGGTCGACGACATCTGCGACGCGATCAAGGCGGTTTCCGCCGGTGCATGACCGCAAGGCTCCGGGCCGGGTCCTGATCATCGCCGGATCCGATTCCGGCGGTGGTGCGGGTATCCAGGCCGACATCAAGACGGTGACCGCGCTTGGCGGCTACGCGGCGACCGCGATCACGGCACTGACAGCGCAGGACACCCAAACGGTTCATGCGATCCAGGAAATCCCGGATGCCTTCATCGCGCAGCAGATCGCCCTGGTGGCCGATGACATCGGTGCCGACTGCGTCAAGACCGGGATGCTGCATCGGTGTTCGGTCATCGAGACAGTGGCTGCGACGCTGGACGCGCACCTGGCCGGTGTGCCGGTGGTGATCGATCCGGTGATGGTGGCCAAGGGCGGTGCGCGGCTGCTCGACGATGACACCACCGAAAGCCTCATGACGCTGCTGTTGCCCCGCGCGACGCTGCTGACCCCGAACCTGCCGGAGGCCGAGGTGCTGACCGGAATGACCATCACCACGGTTGCGGACATGGAGCGGGCGGCGGAGAAGCTGCTCGCCGCCGGTGCCCGTGCGGTGATGCTGAAGGGCGGACACCTGCAGGGACCGGAACTGACCGATCTGCTGCTGACCCGCGATGGTGAACGGCACGTGTTCAGCGGCCAGCGCATCGATACCCGCAACACCCACGGGACGGGCTGCACCACGGCCTCCGCCGTCGCCTGCGGTATCGCGCAGGCCATGTCGCTGCCTGATGCCGTGGACCGCGCCCGCGATTACGTGCGCAAGGCGATCCTGACCGCGCCGGGCCTGGGGGGCGGACACGGCCCGCTGAACCACGGCCATACGTTCGGCTGATCAGTCACCGCGCCCTGTCTGCAGTCCATCCAGCCAGGCCAGCACCTCCGGTATGGTCTGTGCCACCTGCGGCGTCGGGCTCGCGGGGCGCGCGACCATGATGACCGGCAGACCCGTCTGCGCTGCTGCGGCGATCTTGGCCCAGCCCGCATCGCCGCCGCTGTTGCGGGCGACCAGGTGGGTTGTCCGGGTTTCGGCCAGCAGGCGGCCCTCTTCCTCCGGGGACGTGCCGGGTGGCGCAATGATCCAGCGCGCGTCGGGCAGCAGCCCATCGGGCGGGGCCTGCAGCGTGCGCACCACCAGTCGCGCGGGGTGACCGTGAAACGCGGCCAGGTGGCGCTGGCCCAGGGCAAGGAAGCCGGTCGCATCAGTCGGCAGCAACCGGGCCGCATCGGGGAGGTCTGCGGCGGGGATCCATCTGGCTCCTGTCGGCGGGCTCCAGGGCGGGCGCAGCAGCCGCACCATCGGCAGCGCCATGTCCCCTGTCACTTGGCTGACGGTGCGCGACATCCGTGCGGCGAAGGGATGGGTCGCGTTGACCACCACATCGATCCGTTCCTCACGCAGGTAGGCCGCGAGACCCTCCACGCCGCCGAAGCCGCCACTGCGCACCGCTGCGGCAAATCCCTTCGCCTGCCGGGTCACGCCGGCGAGCGATACCGTGACCCGCCAGCGCGGGTCATCGGCCAGGGCACGGTCAAGCGCACCTGCTTCCGCCGTGCCCGCCAGCAGCAGGACGTTCAGCGGCCTGTTCCTCTCACCTGGCGTGGGCAACGATCTGCCCCTGTCTGTCGGTGATCATCAGATCAACCTGGATCGGGGCACCTGCGAGCTGTTTCAGCGCGCGGGCCCGGCAGTTCCGTGCGATGGCCGGGGCCAGTTCGATGCCGGCCTCCATGGCCAGATCCAGTGCCTGCTTCGCGGTATTGGCCTGGGCGATCCTTCCGGCAATGTCAGCCGACGCGCCCAGTTCCGTTGCCGTACGGGCGAGCGCGGGGAGATCGACCTGGCTGCGCCCCGAATGCAGGTCATTGGCCCCCTGGGAGAACTTGACCAGCTTGCCGAAGCCGCCCGCGATGGTCAGCCGCGGCAGAGGATGATCGCGCAGGTACTTCAGTGTGCCGCCGATGAAATCCCCCATGTCGAGGATCGCCGACGTCTCCAGCCCGTAGTGGCGAATCACCGCTGCCTCCGATGTGGAACCGGTGGCTGCCGCCACATGCGCCGTGCCACAGGCGCGCGCCACATCGATGCCGCGATGGATGGAGGCGATCCAGGCGGAGCAGGAGAAGGGCCGGACGATGCCCGTTGTGCCCAGGATCGACAGCCCGCCCTCGATTCCCAGCCGACCGTTCCAGGTCTGTCTGGCCAGTTCCGCACCGCAGGGGACAGAGACCTCGATCTCGACGTCGCCGGTACCTCCGAGGTCGCTCGCCACCTCGAAGATCACCGTGCGCATCATGTCCCGCGGGACCGGGTTGATCGCGGGTTCGCCAGGAGGCAGCGGCAGACCGGGGCGTGTCACCGTGCCGACCCCGTCACCTGCCCGGAAGCGGACGCCGGATCCCGGCGGACCGTGTCGCACCGTGGCGATGATCAGTGCCTGATGGGTGACATCCGGATCGTCGCCCGCATCCTTGATGATCCCGGCGGTGGCATAGCCTTCGCCGCGCCCCATATAGGCAAGCGCGAACTCCGGTGTCTGGCCTTTCGGCAGGGTGATGCCGACGGGGTCGGGAAAACGGCCGGAGAGAAGGGCCTGATAGGCGGCCTTCGTTGCCGCTGTCGCACATGCGCCAGTGGTCCAGCCTGTTCGCAGCTTGCCTGTCGGTCGATCCGTCATGGGCCGCAGTCTAGCGGGTTCCTGCGCCGGAGGCGTGGTTCAACAGGTGATCTTCAGCAGGTCGTGTGACACCGAGATCGTTCCGTCGAAGCAGGCGCGGGCGTCCGCCGCCCATTCCTCCTCGCGCCCCGGGGGCGGGGGCGGCACGAAATGGTTCAGCACCAGATGTCCGACATTGCAGCGCGTGGCGGTCTGTCCGGCCTGCGCCACGTCCGAATGGTAGTCGATGACATCCCGCATCCGCGGGGCGGGGGCCTGGCTGATGAGGTCGCTGCGGATCACGGTCTGGACATATATGTCCGCGTCCTGACAGATCGCGTCGAGGCCGTCGCAGGGAACCGTGTCGCCTGCGATTGCCACCACCTTGCCCTCGGCCTCGATCCGGAAGCCGAGCGTCGGGTGGACGGGACTGTGGTCCGTCGGCATGGCAAGGATGCGTACGCCCTCCTCCTCCAGCACCGCGCCGGGTTCCAGTTCACGGGTCTCGACCCGGGGGCCTTCCGTCAGGTCCTCATGGTGCGCGATCCGATAGCCGATATCGGTCTCCAGGGTCGCCAATGTCCGGTCTGAGAACTGTCGGGACCCGACCGGACCGAAGACACGCAAGGGGTTCGGACCGGGGCTCATGACCCAGCGGGTGGTGATCACGTCGTTGAAATCGGTGGTGTGGTCGCTGTGCAGGTGGGTCAGGAACAGGGCCGAGATGTTCTGTGCCCCGAAGCCCGCTGCGGCGGCGCGCATCAGAACGCCGCGCCCGCAGTCGAACAGGAAGCGTTGCTGTCCCACCTGCACCAGCGTCGACGGTCCCGCCCGATCCGGGTGCGGCATCGGCGAACCACTGCCCAGAATGATGACGTCCATGCTCGATCTCCCCAATGAAACACTACGCTGGCACCAGTGTCGGGCAGCAGGCGCGAAACCACAAGCCGGAGCGGCTGGTCGGGTCGGTCAGCGCCGTTCCGCGATCATCCACATGTTGTCGGATGTGGGCATGTGGTCGAAGAAATTGAAGCGGCGGACGGACAGGCCGACACCTTCGATCATCTGGCGCAGGCTGGCGGGGGTGAAATAGTTCACGTGGTCGGGGAACCGGAAGCCGGACCACTCCAGTCCCATGATCGGGCGCATGACAGACGAATAGTTCGGCACCTTGATGATGGCGATGCCGCCCGGGGCCAGGGTGCGCGCGATCTCCGTCATGACCTCGCGCGGCTGCACTTCATGCTCCAGATAGGACCGCAGGGTGGCGGCGCTGAAGAAGCCGTCATCGAACTGTTTCAGACCATCCAGCGAAGACGCATTGACCGCCCTGCCGCCCTTGGTCCGGAACAGTGTGTCGGCCTGGGCCGCGATCTCTTCCTCGATCTCGATGCCGAAAGGCACGAACTGGTCCGGCAGGGCCGCCAGCCGCTTGCCGCCAGCGCAGCCGATATCGATCACGTTGCCGGGACGGGCAAAGCGGATGGTCAGGTCATCGACCTGCTTGCGCGGAAACATGTGCAGCCGGAACCGGGTCAGCTTGGATGCGCGGTAGCTCAGCGGCCGTGCCTTCTTGCGCCGCTTCTCCTCCCGCTTCCAGTTCTTCTGCCAGGCCAGGGTTCGGAACAGCTCGTCATAGACCGGTGCCTTCTCCAGATAGACGAAGCCGCAGTCGCTGCAGTCCTTGATGGTCCAGGGGTCGCGGGAATGGCGTGCGGCGCGCGCGGTATTGTCGGTTCCGCACTGGGGACAGGCACGCGTCTGCACGCGGATGGCACCGACATCTTCCAGTTCGACCTGTTCGATCGCGCCTACGGTCATGTTTCGCAGCCCTTGTCCGGTGTCCAAGCGACAAGGGATACATTCAGCGCCCGTGCCTGTCGAGGCTGCCTCCGGCACACGGACTGGATAATGTGGTTTCAGACGCTACCATCCCCCTTCAGAATCCTATTACATCCGACAGAAGGAACCGCAGGCATGAAGTTTGGCACGTTCTTCTTTCCCACAGCCTATGCCATCGACGTCGTCGATCTGGCCAAGGAACTGGAGGATCGCGGCTTCGAATCCCTTTTCCTCTGCGAGCACACGCATATTCCCGTCAGCCGCGAGACCGCGTTTCCCGGTGGCGGTGAACTGCCCGAGAAATATGCCCACACGCATGATCCCTTCGTGGCCCTGTCCTTTGCGGCGGCGGCGACACGGACGCTGACGCTGGGGACCGGGATCAGCCTGATCACCCAGCGTGATCCGATCGTGACGGCGAAGGCGGCGGCCAGTCTGGACCTGCTTTCCGGGGGCCGTTTCGTGCTGGGAGCTGGCGGCGGCTGGAACCTGGAAGAAATGCGCAACCACGGCACGGACCCGAAGACCCGGTTCAAGGTGCTGGAAGAACGGCTGAAGGCGATCAAGGCTCTCTGGACGGAGGAGGAGGCGGAGTTCCATGGGGACTTCGTGGATTTCGACCCTGTCTGGTCCTATCCGAAGCCCGCCACGCAACCGCATCCGCCCATCCTGATCGGCGGCGAGACCGACCACACGATCCGCCGGGTCGTGGAATTCGCCGACGGCTGGTTCCCGCGCGCGAACTACAGCTTCGATCCGGCGGAGGGCATGTCCCGCCTGCGCAAGGCCGCTGATGCAGCCGGTCGGTCGATGTCCACCCTGTCGGTCACCGTCTTCCGTGCCATCCCCGAACCGGCGCATATCGAAGCCTGTCGGGAAGCCGGAATTGACCGTGTCCTGTTCGATGTCCCCGACAAGGGGCGTGACGAGGTGCTGACCCTGCTGGACGGCTACGGCAAGCTGATGGGATGAGGTGCGCGTGCGCAAGGTCGGTTGCGGCGCCCAGGCTGCGACAACGCCGCTTCCTTGCCCCTTGTCCCCAAGCTTGGTAGACACCGCGCCAGCCAAGTAATTCTGCACCGCTTTCACCTTCCGGCAGGGGCCGGAAGCGCGGAACGGTGCCATTCAAGATCCGGAGCAGATGATGAGCACTTTTACCGACTACAAGGTCGCCGACATGGGCCTGGCGGACTGGGGCCGCAAGGAGATCGCCATCGCCGAGACCGAGATGCCCGGCCTGATGTCGCTGCGTGAGGAATTCGGCGCGTCCAAGCCGCTGAAGGGCGCACGCATCGCCGGCTGCCTGCACATGACCATCCAGACCGCGGTGCTGATCGAGACCCTGACCGCGCTGGGCGCGGAGATCCGCTGGTCGTCGTGCAACATCTTCTCCACCCAGGACCAGGCCGCTGCAGCCATTGCCGCCGCCGGTATCCCCGTCTTCGCCTGGAAGGGCATGGATGACGATGAGTTCTGGTGGGCCATCGACATGACGATCGAGGGGCCGGACGGCTGGCGTCCCAACATGATCCTGGATGATGGCGGTGATCTGACCCAGCGCATGCACGAGAACTTCCCGGAGCTGCTGGACGACGTGCGTGGCCTGTCGGAGGAAACCACAACAGGCGTGCATCGCCTCTACGAGATGGCGAAGGCCAAGACCCTGAAGGTTCCGGCCATCAACGTGAACGACTCCGTGACCAAGTCGAAGTTCGACAACCTCTACGGCTGCCGCGAGAGCCTGGTCGACGGCATCAAGCGGGCCACAGACGTGATGCTGGCCGGCAAGGTCGCCGTGGTCTGCGGCTTCGGCGACGTGGGCAAGGGTTCCGCCGAGAGCCTGCGCAGCCAGGGTGCCCGGGTGATCGTCACGGAGATCGATCCGATCTGCGCGCTGCAGGCCGCCATGGAAGGCTACGACGTCAAGACGATGGAAGATGTTGCGGGCACCGCGGACATCTTCGTCACCGCCACCGGCAACAAGGACGTGATCACCGTCGATCACATGCGGGACATGAAGGACCGCGCCATTGTCTGCAACATCGGCCACTTCGATTCGGAGATCCAGGTCGCGGGTCTGCGCAACTACACCTGGCACAACGTGAAGCCGCAGGTCGACGAGGTCGAGTTCCCTGACGGCAAGCGCCTGATCCTGCTGGCCGAGGGCCGGCTGGTGAACCTGGGCTGTGCCACGGGTCATCCGAGCTTCGTCATGAGTGCGTCCTTCACCAACCAGGTCCTGGCGCAGATCGAACTGTGGGAGAACCACAAGAACTACGACCGTGAAGTCTATGTGCTGCCGAAGCATCTGGACGAGAAGGTCGCGGCATTGCATCTCGCGCGTCTGGGCGTGAAGCTGACCCAGCTCTCTGATGAACAGTCGAAGTACCTTGGCATCCCTGCCGTCGGCCCGTTCAAGCCGGAACATTACCGCTACTGACCACGGGGCCGCGTTTCGGTTACTTTTCTTCAATCTTCCCGGTGGCCTAATAATGTGTCCACCGGGAAGATCTTGCAGAAACCGCGCAGGCAAGACCGAATGAAAATGAGCTTCGTAGCGCCGTCCTTGAGGTGCCGTCTGTCCGGCGCCTGGACAGGCGCGGCTCTTTGCCTTGGCTGGAGCGGCGGTGCACATGCCATCAGCCACAATCCTGATTCGCCCGATCCGCCCTTGCTGGTCCTGATTGTCGGCATCATCGCAGGTGCGGCCATTGTCGGTACCGTCGCCACATTCATGCGCCGGCGGCAGAGCAGCACCCTGCGCAGGATGCGTGCGGAGATGGCGACACTGTCGGCGGAGCGGGAGGCGTTTCGCAATGATGTGCAGCGCCAGACCGCCGAGATCGGCCTGACGAAGGACAAGCTGGCATCGCTGGGGCGGGAGCGGGACCAGTACCGCAATCTGCTGAATGCTGCGCCCTTCGCGACCTGGCGTCGTGACCTCGCCGGAGACATCATCTGGCGCAATGCCACACTGGCCGAGATGCTGGGCGACGAAGGTACCCATGAGGAGCTGGCGTCGAAGGCCGACAGGAACCGGCCGCAGGCGCTGGTGGCCAAGGCACGTGACGAGGAAGCGATCGCGGGGGAGGAACGGCGCTTCGTCGTCGAGGGACAGCGTCGGGTCTTTCAGGTCATGGAAACCCCGCTGCTGTCGGAGGATGAGTCGGCCGGCTTCGCCATCGACATCTCGGATGCGGAGGAACTGCGCCGGGAACTGCGCCGCCATATCCGCGCGAACAACGAAGTGCTGCAGCACATGTCGACGGCTGTAGGTATCTACGACCGGGAGAAGCGGCTGATCTTCGCCAACCGGGCCTTCACCCAGTTCTGGGGGCTTGAGGAGGAATTCGTCGGGCACCAGCCGACCCTGGGCGAGGTCATGGACCGGCTGCACCAGAACCGGAAGCTGCCGGAGCAGGTGGAGTATCGCCAGTTCCGCCGCAACCGCGAGGCCTTCTTCAGCACGCTGCTGGAACCCTTCGAGGATCTGTACCAGCTACCTGACGAGCGGATGGTTCGTGAAACCATCACCCGCCACAGTTTCGGTGGCCTGCTGTTCATGGTGGAGGATGCGACGGACCGCATCGTGCTGGAGCGGACGCTGAATACCCTGATCGCCGTGCAGCGCGCGACGCTGGACAACCTGCATGAGGCCGTGGCCGTCTTCGGGCCGGACGGTCGTCTGAACCTGACCAACTTCGGCTACCGCCAGATGCTGGGGATCACGGAAGAGGTCACGGAGAAGCAGCCGCATGTCCGGGAGTTGCTCGATCGGGTCATTGATCTCTGGGAGGAACCCGGCGTCTACACCGAGATGCGGGAAAGCCTGATCGCATCCGCCACGGAGATGCGGGCCGGCAATGGCCGCATGGAACTGCCGGACGGGCGCATCGTCGATTATGCCGCCACCGGCCTGCCGGATGCGAGGACGCTGTTCACCTACATCGATGTCACGGATTCGCTGCGGATCGAGCGCGCCCTGCGGGAGCGGAACGAGGCGCTGGTCGCCGCCGACCTGATCAAGAGCGAGTTCCTGGAGAACATGTCCTATGAGCTGCGGACGCCGCTCAACACGATCCTCGGTTTTGCCGAGATCCTGCACAATGACTATTTCGGCACCCTGAACGAGCGGCAGCGGGAATACTCGTCGGGCATTCTGGAGGCGTCGGGCCAGTTCCTCTCCATGATCAACGACATGCTCGACCTTGCTTCGATCCAGGCGGGTCATCTGCATGTGGACATGGAACCGTTCCGCATCGCGGACGCCATCGATTCGGTGCTGGAGAAATATCGTGACCGGGCGCAGCGTCGCCAGATTCGCCTGCGGGTGGACATCGCCCAGGCACTCAGCGAGATGGTCAGCGACCAGCGACGCGTGGAGCAGATCCTGGGCAACCTGATCAGCAATGCGGTGAAGTTCACGCCCCCGGGTGGCGAGGTCGTGATCACGGCAAGCAAGGTCGAGGACACGGTCGAACTGTCCGTCGAGGACAATGGCATCGGCATCCCGGAGGAAGAGCAGGAGAGGGTCTTCGAGACCTTCCGGACCAGCGACCGCCACACCCGCCGCGGCGCCGGGCTGGGACTGGCGCTGGTGCGCAGCCTGATGGAACTGATGGGTGGCTCGGTGGTGCTGCGCTCGGAGAGCGGTGTGGGCACGCGGGTTTCATGCCGCTTCATTGCCATTGATGCGGAGTTCGATCAGGATTTCGAGGATGTTCCGACGCCCGCACTATCCGGAATGGTTGTGCCGGTCTCCGGTCCTGCGGACAAGCCCGAAGCCTGAGACCGCATGATCACACGCGACATTCCGCTGGACAGCATGCAGGCGACAGGGGCGTTGGGCCAGCGCCTGTCGGAGGCCCTGCAGGTCGGCGATGCACTGCTGCTGTCCGGTGACCTGGGCGCCGGCAAGACGGAGCTGGCGCGGGCTGTCATCAGGGCGCGGGCAGGTCAGCCGATCGACGTGCCCAGTCCGACATTCAATCTCGTCATTCCCTACGAGTTCCGTGACCTGCTGATCACCCATTTCGACCTCTACCGGCTGGAGGGGGCGGACGATGTGATGGAACTCGGATTTCTGGATGCGCTGGACGATGGATCAGTGATCGTGGAATGGCCGGACCGGCTGGGCGACCTGACACCATCGGAGGCGCTGCGGATCGAACTCACGGCAGTATCGGACCGTCGCCAGGCCAGGGTCAGCGGACCTGCTGCAATCGTGGAGCGGTTCCTTGGAGCCTGACCGACAGAACGCCTTGCAGTCCCTGCTGCAGGGAGCGGGTCTGGCCGGGTCAGAGGTGCGTCCGCTGGCCGCCGACGCGTCCTTCCGCAGCTATCACCGCGTCCATGGCCGGGATGGACGGGTGCTGGTGCTGATGGATGCTCCGCCGGTGAACGAGGATGTCCGCCCCTTCGTCCGCATCGCGAAGCAGCTTCGGCAGTGGGGACTGTCCGCGCCCGAGGTGGTGGCAGAGGATGCACAGGCCGGTTTTCTTCTGCTGGAGGATCTGGGTGACGATCTGTTCAGCCATCTGATCGGCGATGATCCGTCGCTGGAGCCGAAACTCTATACGGCAGCCATCGATGTGCTGGCCGCCCTGAAGGGTCAGCAGGTACCATCGGACCTGCCGCGCCATGACGCCGGGGTCCTGCTGTCGGAAGTGGCGCTGTTCCTCGAATGGCGGTTCCCGGAGATGCATGGCCGACCGGCCTCCGGCCTGGAGACCGACAGCTTCCTTGATGCCTGGCGACAGGTGCTTCAGGGCTGCCGCGTGTCCTGCGACACGCTGGTGTTGCGCGACTATCACGTGGACAATCTGATCTGGCTGCCGGAGCGGACCGGAAACGCGCGGGTCGGTCTGCTGGATTTCCAGGATGCTGTCGGTGGTGATCCGGCCTACGATGTGGCTTCGCTGTTGTCGGATGTGCGCCGCGACATCGACCCGGGACTGGCGTCGGACCTGCTGGCGCATTATCTGGAAACGACCGGTCTGGACGGTGAAACCTTTCGCGCCCGGCTTGCCGTGCTGGGTGCGCAGCGGAACATGCGCATTCTCGGCGTCTTCACCCGACTGTGGCGGCGTGACGGCAAGCCGTCCTATACAGGCTGGCTGGCGCGCACCTGGCGACTGGTGCGGCGTGATCTGGAACATGACGCGCTGGCGCCGGTTCGGGACTGGGTGGCGCAGCATGCACCGCAGGACCGGCAGGCGGACGAGATGGAGCGGAGAGACTGATGGCGGAGACTGAGCGGCCGGGACTGCCCCGCACGGCCATGGTTCTGGCGGCGGGACTGGGGAAGCGGCTCCGCCCGCATACCCTGTCACGCCCGAAACCGTTGGTGAATGTGGCGGGGCGCAGCCTGATCGACCGCACCCTGGACCGGCTGGAAGCGGTGGGTGTGACCGATGTCGTGGTCAACCTGCACTATCGCGCGGACATGCTGGCGGCGCACCTGAACCGGCGCGGATCGCCCAACATCGTGCTGTCGCACGAGGAAGTGCTGCTGGAGACCGGTGGCGGCGTGCTGCAGGCCCTGCCGCTGCTGGGGAACGAGCCTTTCCTGGTGGTAAATTCCGACATGATCTGGCGCGACGGGCTGACGGATACCCTGGCCCTGATGGGCCGGCACTTCGACCCGGATCGCATGGATGCGCTGCTGATGATGCAGCCGACGATCCGCGCCCTCGGCTATCGCGGACAGGGTGATTTTCACATGGACCCCGCGGGGCGGCTGATCCGGCGCAAGGCGCCGAAGGTGGCACCGTTCCTCTTCTCCGGCGTGCAGATCCTGCGGCCGGAAGTGTTTGACGGGATGACGGTCGAACCCTTCTCGCTGAACCGGATCTACGATCTGGCGCAGGAGGCGGGGCGGCTGTTCGGCACCCGCCATGACGGCGACTGGCTGGAGGTGGGGACACCTGCCGGGCTGGCGATGGCGGAACGGGAACTGCGCCGTTCCGACGACCGGGGAGACTGAGCATGGATGCGCCTGCCAGGGACAGTTCGGGCAGGCACAGTGTCGCGACCATTCCGGCGGGTCTGCCCTTCGTCGATTGTCTGGCGCGGGTCCTGCTGCAGCGCCATGGCCCCGACGGCGACGGACGTCTGCCCGACGCGCTGGTCCTGTTGCCCACCCGCCGCGCGGTGCGGAGCCTGACAGAGGCCTTTCTGAGGGTCAGCGACGGGCAGGCACTGCTGCTGCCGGTCATGCGACCGCTGGGTGACCTTTCGGAAGACGAACCGCCGGTCAGCCTGCTGGATCCGGTGGATGAGGAAGACCTGGCCGCCCCGGTGCCGGAGACCCGGCGCAGGCTGATCCTGGCCCGGCTGGTCGCGGCCGGGCCGATCGCCACCGCCGGACCGGCGGGCGCGCTGGCACTTGCCGATGCCCTTGCCCGGCTGCTGGACGAGAGCGCGACGGAGCGGCTGAACTTCGCCAACCTGAAGGACCTGGTGCCCGACACCTATCAGGCGCATTGGGAAGAGACGCTGCGGTTCCTGAAAATCATCACGGAAGTCTGGCCGGACATCCTCGCCGACATGGACCTGATCGATCCCTCGACGCGGCGCGACCTGCTGATGCAGCGTCTGGCCGCGCGCTGGCGGCAGTCCGGTACCGACCACCCGGTCATCATCGCGGGCTCCACCGGCAGCGTGCCCGGAACCGCCGACCTGATGCAGGCCGTGGCCGCCCTGCCGAATGGCCAGATCGTGTTGCCCGGCTTCGACAATCAGGTCGATGCGCGGGAGCATTCGGAGATTCTGGAGGAACCGGCCCATCCGCAGCACGGCATGCGGCTGCTGCTGCGCCAGTTGCACGTCAATCCCTCCGACGTTGCCGTCTGGTCGTCCGATACCGCGCTGTCCCCGGCACGGGCACATATGCTGCGCGAGGCGCTGCGTCCGGCCAGCACCACTGACCGGTGGCAGGACCTGAGCGGGATCACGCCGGAAGCCCTGTCGGGACTGTCGCTGGTGGAGGCGGAGAATCCGGGGCAGGAGGCTCTGGCCATTGCCCTGCTGCTGCGCCAGGCGATGGAACAGCCGGGGCGGACGGCGGCACTGGTCACGCCGGACCGGGCCTTGGGGCGGCGCGTCGCGGCGGAACTCGCCCGCTTCGGGGTCACGGTTGACGACAGTGGTGGCACGCCGTTGCGGCTGACTCCGCCCGGTCGCTTCCTCGGGCTGCTGGCGGCGGCGCTGGCGGATGGCTTTGGTCCTGTCACATTGCTTGCCCTGCTGAAGCATCCGCTCGCGGGCATGGGACTGCCGACCGCAGAGCTCCGGCGCGCAGTACGCGCGTTCGAACGGCGCGCCATGCGGGGCATTCGCCTGCATGCGGATCTGGAGGGCTTTCTGGCGGTCGTGGCGGAGAATGATCGCATGGGCGACGCGCCGGCCTGGCTGCTGACCCTGGCGGAAGTCTCGCGACCGCTGCGGGACATGCTGGCCGCGGGGCCTGTCACACTGGACGCCCTGCTGCGCGGCTTTCTCGAACTGGCGGAGTTCACCGCCGCCACGGATACCGAGACAGGTGCGGACCGGCTCTGGCACGGGGAGGCCGGAGAGCGGGCGGCGGACCTTTTCACCGAGCTGCACGACGTTTCCGGCGACGCCGATCCGGTGGGCCTGTCCGACTGGCCGGACCTGCTGGACCGCCTGATCGGCGGATCGACCGTGCGTCCGCGTTTCGGCACCCATCCACGCATCCGCATCCTGGGACCGCTGGAGGCGCGGTTGCAGACCGCCGATCTGGTCATCCTGGGGGGGTTGAACGAGGGCACCTGGCCCACCGCCGCCGATGCTGACCCGTGGATGAGTCGTGGCATGCGGGCGGACTTCGGCCTGCCGTCACCGGAACGGCGGATCGGGCTGCAGGCGCATGACTTCGCGCAACTGGCCGCGTCCGCAACCGTGGTCCTGACCCGGTCGCTGAAGGCGGAGGGGACACCGACGGTGCCGTCACGCTGGCTGCTGCGGCTGCGCAGTGTCGTGCGCGGGGCGGGGCTGGAACTGGCTCCCGACCCCCTGCCGAAGATCTGGGCACAGGCCATTGACCGGGCACCGGACCAGCCGCCCGCCGTACCGCCTTCGCCGCGTCCGCCGGTTTCGGCGCGGCCTGTCGAGTTGCCGGTGACGGCGGTCGAGCGGCTGATCCGCGATCCCTATGACATCTACGCCAGCCGCATCCTGAAGCTCCGCGCCCTCGATCCGCTGGACGAGGAACCGGGACCGCGGCTGAAGGGTGACATGATCCATGCCGCGTTCGAACAGTTGGCGAAGGATATTCCGGGCATCTGGCGGGCGAGTGACTGGCCGCGCCTGCGCACCATCGGTCAGGCACAGTTCGCCCGGCTTGCCCATCGCCCGGCAATCCATGCGCTCTGGTGGCGGCGCTTCGAGAAGGCGGCGCGCTGGCTGCTGAATCAGGAGGCGAATGATCCGGCCCCTGTCGTCCGCCGGTTCGCGGAGATCAAGGGCGTGCATCCCGGCCTGCCGGGGCTGGCTGACTTCAGGTTGACGGCGAAGGCCGACCGCATCGATGTCATGTCCGACGGCAGTGCGCGCATCATCGACTACAAGACCGGCACACCGCCGACCCTGCCGCAGATCAAGGCAGGCTTCGCCGTGCAGATGCCTTTGCAGGGGCTGATCCTGCGTGACGGTGGCTTCGCGGATGTCGGCGCGGCGGAACTGACCGATCTGGTGCATGTGCGCGTCCATGGCGCGCGGGAGGGCGGGCAGTGGTCGCCGGTCAAGGGACCGCTGGACGAACTGCTGGCGGATACGGAGACCGGGCTGGCGCAGATGATCGCGGAGTACCGCGATCCCGAAACGCCTTACCTGTCGCGCCCCAGGGTGCAGTTCCTGGGCTACCCGGGGGACTATGACCATCTGGCCAGGGTGCCCGAGTGGTCGACCCGTGACGGCGGGGAGGGGGAGCCATGACCGATCCGGTGCCCGTGAACCGTCGATCCGTCGATCTGCCCGACACCATCAGGCGACAGCGGCAGGCGGCGCATCCGCTGACCTCCGCCTGGGTCAGCGCCAATGCCGGGTCCGGCAAGACGCGGGTGCTGACCGACCGTGTGGTGCGGCTGATGCTCGCCGGCGCCGAACCCAGCCGCATCCTGAGCCTGACCTTCACCAAGGCCGCGGCGGCGGAGATGGAGAACCGGCTGTTCACCCGACTGGGGGAATGGGCGACGCTGGGCAATGCGGAGTTGCGGGCGCAACTTGGCGAGCTGGTCGGCCGGCCTGCGGGCGACGACATCGACCTCGGCATCGCCCGTCGCCTGTTCGCGCGGGCGCTGGAGACGCCGGGCGGGCTGAAGATCCAGACCATCCACGCCTTCGCCAGTTCCGTGCTGGGGCGGTTCCCGCTGGAAGCCGGGATCTCGCCCGAGTTCAGGGTGATGGACGATGTGCAGGCCAATGAGGTCAAGGCGGGACTGAAGGAGGATCTGCTGGCCGGGCGCCATGAAGACGCCGCTGTCCGGGGCGCCGTCGACCGGCTGGTGGACTGGTTGCCGGACACGGAGTTCGAGGCCCTGCTGAACAGCGCGCTCTGGCGCCGCGATGCGCTGGCCACTGTGCTGCAGGCCCGGGGCGGACCGCAGGGCACCGCGGACGCGCTGCGCCGCCAGCTTGGACTTTCTGCCGGCGAGACCGTGGACGATGTGCTGCTGGCCGGCTGTCGTTTCGGGGCGTTCAACGAGCTTGGCCTGCGCCGTTCGCTTGCCGCGTTCCGGCAGGACAGCACCGCCACCGCGAAACGCAATGCCGAGAGGCTCTCCGCCTGGCTGGGGGCGGATGATGCGGGTCGGGTGGAAATGTTCGACGACTATTGCGCCATGTTCCTGACCCGGTCGGGGGAACCGGTAAAGCGGCTGGTGACCAAATCGACGGAGGAGGCCGATCCGGGCGTGACCGACGTGATGCTGGAGGAGCAGGACCGGATATGTGTCACCCATGACCGGCTTCGTGCGGCCCGGCTGGCTGACAGGACTGCCGATTTCCTGATCCTGGCGGGCCGGTTGCTGGACGGCTATGCGCAGGCGAAGCAGAGGCGCGGCATGCTGGATCATGATGATCTGATCCTGCGTCTGCGGGAACTGCTGCGCCGGGACCGGGGCTGGGTGCATTACAAGCTGGACCAGGGCATCGACCATATCCTGATCGACGAGGCGCAGGACACGTCCCCGGCGCAGTGGGACATCGCGCGGGAACTGAGCGAGGAGTTCTTCGACGGAGAGGGCGCGCGTGCCGGGGTGCGTACGGTATTCGCGGTTGGCGACGAGAAGCAGTCGATCTACAGCTTCCAGGGGGCAGACCCGGCGGGTTTCCAGCGCAACAGGGAATGGTTTGCCGGACGTGTGGAGGGCGTCAACGAAACCTTTGCAGCCATCGATCTGCAGCTCTCCTTCCGCTCCACCACCGCGATCCTGTCCGCCGTCGATCATGTGCTTTCGGGCGAACGCGCACATGGCGTGACCGCAGACAACAGCGCCCCCAGCCATCATGCGTTTCGTGCCGGAACGCCGGGACTGGTGGAACTCTGGCCGCTGGTGGAACCGGTGGAGCGCCCGGAGAAGAACCGCTGGGACGCACCGCTGAACCAGGAAACGGTGGACAGTCCGCGCCGCCGACTGGCGCAGGCCATCGCTGCCCGTATCGCCGCCATGATCAATGACGGGGAGACCATCGGCGATGTGGCGGGGGGCAACCATCCCGCGCGCGCGATCCGGGCCGGTGACGTCATGATCCTGGTGCGCAAGCGTGACGCGCTGGTGGTGGAGATCTCCCGCGCGCTGAAGGCCTTTGGTGTGCCGGTCGCGGGGTCTGACCGCATGCGGCTGACGGAACAGGTCGCGATCATGGACCTGATGGTGCTGGGTGATTTCCTGCTGCTGCCGGAGGATGATCTGGCGCTGGCGACGGTCCTGAAGTCACCGCTGTTCGGCTTCGATGATGACGAGGACCTGTTTCCGCTGGCCCATGGTCGGGAGGGGACGCTGTGGCAGGCCCTGCGGGCGCGTGCGGGGGAGCAGCCCCACTGGCAGGCCGCGCTGGCGGAGCTGCAGGACCTGCTGCGCCTGGTGGATGTGCAGCCGCCGTTCGAGTTCTATTCCGGCCTGCTGGGACCGCGGGGCGGCCGGCAGCGCCTGATCGCCCGGCTGGGCCCGGACCAGATCGATCCGATCGACGAATTCCTGGAGGCCGCGCTGGCCGATGAGCGGCATGGCCCGGCCTCCATGCAGGGCTTCCTGCATCGCCTGCGGCAGCAGGATGTGGAGATCAAGCGCGACATGGACCACCGCCACGATGCGGTGCGCATCATGACCGTGCATGGTGCGAAGGGGCTGGAGGCTCCGGTCGTCTTCCTGCCCGATACGGTCAGCGTGCCCCTGGCACCGCGTGATCGCCTCACGTTCCTGTCCGGCAGCGACCCGCGCCTGCCGCTGGTTACCGGAACGGCTGCGGAGAACCCCGTTGCCCTGCAGGACCATCGTGACCGGATCATGCTGGAACAGAACTGGGAGTACCGGCGTCTGCTCTATGTGGCGATGACGCGGGCGGAGGACCGGCTCTACGTCTGCGGCTGCAAGACCGCGCGGGAGAAGGAGCCGAAGGACGACTGCTGGTACCGTATGGTGGAAGCGGGATTGCGGCAGGCAGGGGCCGTCGAGTCGGAAGACGGTCTGCTGCTAGGGCAGGCGGGGGAAAGTCTGGCGGAAATTCTGACGGGGCCGGAGACGGACACGTCCCTGCCGGACTGGGCGTTGCGCGCGATGCCGGAGGAACCGACACCACCCCGACCGCTCAGTCCCTCGCGGCCTGACGGGGC
Source organism: Minwuia sp. IMCC3009 (assembly GCF_029909415.1). Lineage (GTDB taxonomy): Bacteria > Pseudomonadota > Alphaproteobacteria > Minwuiales > Minwuiaceae > Minwuia. Next base: position 3,337,216 of record NZ_CP123781.1, on the reverse strand, counting down.
CGAGCCTGCGGTGCGCAGCCCCCTTGCGGGGCCGGTGGCCGGGTCCGGTGCGCTGCGTCGCGGTGTGCTGATCCACTATCTGCTGCAGGTCATGCCGACCCTGCCGGAAGATGCGCGTGAAGCGCGGGGGCTGGCGCTGTTGCGGCGGCGCGCGCCGGAGCTGGATGCCGCCACGGCGACCGCGATGGTGGCGGAGGCGCAATCCGTCATGGGCGCGGCGGCACTGGCACCCCTGTTCGGACCCGGCAGCCGCGCGGAAGCCGCGATCACCGGTGTCGTCGATGGTGTCGTCGTGACCGGCCAGGTCGACCGGTTGCTGATCGGCGGCGACCGGATCATCGTCGCGGACTACAAGACCAATCGGCCTCCGCCGCAGAACGTCGCGGATGTCTCCCCCGCCTATCTGCGGCAGATGGGGCTCTACCGCGCGGTGCTGCGGCAATTGCATCCGGACCGTCCGGTTACCGCGATTCTCGTCTGGACCGATGAGGCGCGTGCCATGGCCCTGCCCGACAGCCTGATGGATCGCGCCTTGCAGCGGACCGCTTGACGCTCCCCCGACCCCTACCTAGTTTCATGTCCAACGCTGAAGCATTGCCGCGCAGGCATCCCAACATTGCGGAGAAGACCGATGAGCACCGTCAAGATCACTGACGACAACTTCCAGACCGACGTCCTTTCCTCCGAGAAGCCGGTACTGGTCGACTACTGGGCCGAATGGTGTGGCCCGTGCCGCCAGATCGCCCCGTCGCTGGACGAGATCTCGGCCGAGATGGATGGCAAGCTGACGGTCGCGAAGCTGAACATCGACGAGAACCCGAACACCCCGACCCGCTATGGCGTGCGTGGTATCCCGACCCTGATGCTGTTCAAGGGCGGTGAGGTCGTGGCGACCAAGGTTGGTGTGCTGCCCAAGTCCCAGCTGCAGTCCTGGATCGACCAGAACATCTGATTTCCGCCCGCTGCTCCGGTTTGCGGAGCAGGGACAGGCCGGTCACTGGTGGTGCAGCACGCCTGCGGCGCACCACCAGCCGGGACATGCTTGGCTGATGGCCTGCCGCGCGGCCTCGGCCGCCGCGCGGGTGTCGAACAGGCCGATACAGGTCGCGCCCGAGCCTGACATGCGGTGCAGCCTGACTCCGGCACAGTTCCCGATCATGGCCAGAACCTCGCCGATCACCGGGCAGAGGCTGATCGCCGGTTGCTGCAGGTCGTTGCGACAGGCGCCAAGGCCCGCGAACCAGGCATCCCGGTCTCCCGAGGGAATTGCCGAGCCTTCCAGAGGCTCTGTGAACGCACCGTCCCGCGCGAACTGCCGGAAGACGGAGGGCGTCGGGACTTCCACGACAGGATTGACCAGCAACACCCCCAGCCCTGCCGGCAGGGCAAGGGGCGTGAGTTGCTCTCCGATACCCTCCATCATGCTCGGTCGCGCGGCCAGACAGACCGGAACATCGGCCCCGAGATCCAGCGCCAGACGGGACAGGGCCTCATCATCGGGCCGGAACGACCACAGGTCCATCAGGGCCTGCAGGGTGGCGGCGGCATCCGACGACCCACCGCCGATGCCGGATGCCACGGGCAGGTTCTTCGCCAGTGTCAGGCGCAGGCCGTCAAGCGACCGGCCCGCCAGTGCGGCCAGACCCGTGGCGGCGCGCACGACCAGATTGTCGGTCGCCTCCCCCTCCAGCGCGGTCGCGAAGGGGCCGGTGGTCTGGAACTGAAAGCCGGTTCCGCCGAAGTTCTCTGCCGTGATCCGGTCAGCGATGTCGGCAAAGGCGACAAGGCTCTGCAACAGGTGCAGGCCATCGGGGCGACGTCCCACCACATGCAGGAACAGGTTCAGCTTGGCCGGAGCATTGCGGGCAACCGTCATGACTGTCCCGTCCGGGCGGTAGGGTGCCGGGCCGGTCTCAGGTGCAGCCGCCGAACCGGCCGGAGGTCTTGTCCAGGCCCTCATTGAGCTTGCGGATTACCGACTCGGCCTGTTCTTCGTCCGGGTCGAGCACAAGCACGCGGCGCCACTGGAAACAGCTCTCCAGCCGTCGCCCGACATGCCAGTAGGCGTCGCCCAGGTGCTCGTTGATCGTCGGATCCTCGGGGCGCAGTTCAACCGCCCGTTCCAGCTGTTTCACTGCTTCTTCGTGGTCGCCCTTGCGGAACAGGACCCAGCCGAGGCTGTCCACGATGTAGCCATCCTGCGGCTTCAGCGCGACCGCGCTGCGCAGCATCTCGACGGCTTCATCCAGCCGCATCCCCTTGTCCGCCCAGGAATAGGCCAGATAGTTCATGATGTAGGGATGACGGGGGCGCAGCTCCAGCGCCTGCAGCAGGTCACGCTCCGCATCGTTCCAGCGTCCGGAACGCTCCAGCGCGATGCCGCGGGCATAGAGCACCGCCCAGTGGCGCGGCTGCAGATCGTCGACCCGCTCCAGCGCCCGGCTGTAGACCGTCGCGGCTTCCTCGAACCGGGAGTGGGTGCGCAGCAGGTCGGCCAGGGTGATCAGGGCCACCGTTTCCTTGGAGCGTTCCGAGGCCATGCGCTGCAGCAGTTCGATCGCCTGGTCGGTGCGGTCGAGCTTGTCCAGCATCCAGGCGGTACGCAGCCTTGCCCCCCACTTGTAGGGGGATTCCTGCGCCACACCCTCATAGGCGGCGATGGCGTCCAGCCAGCGGTCATTGGTCTCCCGAATATCCCCCAGCAACGCCTGCGCCACGTCCAGGTCAGCGCGGACATGCAGGGACAGGCGCAGGTAGATCATCGCCACGTCGCTGACATTGTCGCGCACCAGCGCCGAGGCTGCGCCGTAGAGGGCCTCCGCAATCCCGTCATTCGCATCGCGGATGGGGAAGGCTTTCGCCAGTTCGCGCTCACCGCTGAGATAGGCGACCAGCACGTGATCCTCGCCGAAGCGGCCGAGCAGGCTCTCGAGTTCCCTGCGCCCGGCCTCGGCACCATCACGCCGTTCGACGATGGCGGCCTTGGCCAGCATGGACCGGAGGTCGGGGCGACTGTTTTCCTCGTAGGCGGCGAAGGCTTCGAGTGCGCCATCGAGGTCACCGGCTGTCGCCAGGATCAGGGCGCGGTGGTAGCTGGCGAAGGGAACGAAGGCCTCCGTCCGTTCCAGCGGTTTCAGCCGCTGGGCCGCATCCGCGCCGTCGCCCTTGCCGAACGACGCCCATGCCCGCAGCAGGGGGCCGACCAGGCGCATCGAGCCGCGGCGCTTGTTGGCCTTGGAGATGCGGGATTCTCCCTTGCCGAACTGGCCCAGCTTCAGTTCATGAACGGCGGCGGTCAGATTGGCCACCGGGGCCGCCTGGTCGCCTTCCAGAATGCGTTCAGCCAGCGGCAGCGCCGCCTCCACATCCCCTTCGGATACGGTCAGCAGGAACGCCCGCCGCAGCAGCCAGAGATTGTCGGGGTCCGCCTTCAGCGCTTCGTTGAAATATTTCGCGGCGGCGGCGATGTCGCCGTCCTTGCGGGCCTGCCGCGCGGCCAGGAAAGCACCGAAACCCTTGCCGGAAACCCGCGCGGCGGGTGTGACCGGTGAGACGACGGCATCGGCGTCCTTCGACGCCAGTTCCGTGGCCCCCGCGATTCCGGGATGCCAGACATTGATACCGGCAAGAAGTCCGAGCGCGAGCAGCACGGAACGGGTGCGGGACAGAAAGGCGTGTGTGTTTCTCATGGCACCGATTGTTTGCATGGGCACGTCTTCCCGCAAGACCAAACTTGCGTGATCATCGCCGCTCAGGCGTTGATTTTCGGTGTATCCGCAGGTGCCTGCGCCCCGGACAAGCCGGTATCAGGCCCTGTCACCCGTCGGGAAGCGGGCCCTGAAGGCTTCGGCGGTCGCCTCGAACTCCACCAGAATGCCCTTCGCGCGGCCCACGGCAGCCGCGTGGTCACCATTCTTCACCGATCTCTCGATCACCGCTGCCCGGGCCCCGAGACGGGCGGCACCGAAGGTCGAGCATGTGCTCTTCAGTGCATGGCCTTCGAACCCGAGGCGGGAGAAATCATCCGTTGCGGCAGCGTCCGTGACTTCCTGGACCCGGCGCGCGGCCTCGGCCAGGAATTCATCAACCAGCACGCCGACGATCTCGTCGCCGGTGTCCTGTGCCAATGCCTGCAAAGCGGCGTCATCTAGTAGCGGGAGCGAGTTGTCTGTTGTCATTTTCCAGCCAGCATGCGTTCCAGAAATTCCAACCGATCCTGGCCCCACAGCATCTGGTCGTCGAAAAAGTAGGTCGGTGCCCCGAAGACGCCGCGTTCGATGGCTTCTGCCGTCTCCTGCGCGCGAATGGCCTGAGGCTCACCGTCCGCTATCTTGTCACGAAGTCGTGACGGGTCGAGTCCTGCCTCGGTCACGATTGCGTCAATGGTCGCGGCGTCGCTGATGTTGCGCTCCTCGATCCACACCGCCCGCATGAAGCGCCCGGCAAGGTCCAGCGAGTCGGCTCCGTCCAGACGCGCGGCGATGGTCACCAGGGCGGCTTCGGTTTCATCAACGGGAAAATGCGCTGGCTCCAGCACCAGCGGCAGGTCCAGCCGTGCGCGCCAGCGTTTCAGTTCCTGCATCCGGTAGGCGCGGCGTGCGGGCGGGCGCTTGCCGAGCGGCAGGCCGCCGGTCTCCCCGAAGACCGCCAGCAGATCGACCGGGCAGAACCGGACCTCTGCGCCGGCCCGGCCTGCCATCGCACGCAGGCGGTCATGCCCCATGAAGGTCCAGGGCGAGGCCAGTGCGCCAAAGCAGTCAATCCGTGGTGCCGTCATAGTCAGTATCCCCCGTTCGAAAATCCACTGATGCCGCCGATCCTCGTGCGGGCCATGCCGTCACCCGTGAACTGCTGCATCGCATAGCTGTCGGTCATGCCCGAGACCCGGTCCGTCACCGCCAATGCGCGATCATAGGCTGTCAGACCCTGATCCGTCGCCATTGCCGTGCGGTCCATCAGTGCCTGTATCACCCGATCCGCGCCAAGGTCACGCTCATAGTCACCATCGGAGACGAATACCTTGCGGGCGGTGACGTCGGTGATATGGGCCAGCGCGGCGCTTCCCGGCACCTGCGCCAGCAGTGGGGCGCGATAGCGGCCGTCCAGCATCTGCGGCTCCACCTGCAGGAAGGCCTCCACCACCTGGCCGATCAGTTCCCCGATCGCCTTGGCCCGCAGATAGGCGATGCGGCGGGCCGGTTCGCCGATTTCCTGATAGCGCCGGCGCACGCCGCCCACGGCCAGCAACAGGGCTTCGGCCTCGTCGAACGGAATCTTGCCGAGCTTGAAGCCGTCCTCCAGGTCGATGATCGTGTAGCAGATGTCATCGGCGGCCTCGACCAGGAACGCCAGCGGATGGCGCAGCCAGCGCCCGTCGCCATCGGGTTGCAGCCCGGTCTCGCGCGCGACGTCGCTGAAGATGTCGGCCTCCGCCTGCATGACGCCGAACTTCTGCGCGCCGGCGTCATGGCGGTCGCGGGCAGGTGCGCCACCAACCAGCCGCGGATACTTGCTGAAGGTGGCAAGGGTTGCCGCGGTCAGCCGCAGGCCGCCCCTGTCACGCCAGTTCTGCAGGCGGGTCAGGATACGGAATCCCTGCGCATTGCCCTCGAACTGCAGCAGGTCCTGCTGCTGGGCACGGGTGAGGCCATGCAGCATGGCCTTGCCGCGTGGCGCATCGCGGAACCAGCGCTGGATCAGTTCCTCCCCCCGGTGGCCGAAGGGCGGATTGCCGATGTCATGCGCCAGACAGGCGGCGGAGACGATGTGGCCGAACTCCGCAGCACCAAGTTCGGCCGGCAGCCGCCTGCGTCCGGCAATGACCTGCCCGATACCTGCCCCCAGCGACCGACCGACCGAGGCGACCTCCAGCGAATGGGTCAACCGGGTGCGGACGTAGTCATTGTCGGACAGGGGGTGGACCTGGGTCTTGTCCTGCAGGCGACGAAAGGCGGAACAGAAGACGATCCGGTCGAAATCCTTCTGGAACGGACTGCGGGCGACGTCATAGGGCTCCGGTGCCACGTCCACCAGCCTGCGCGCCGACAGCAACCGTCGCCAGTCCATCATGCGCCGGTCCCCCGCCCGCGCATGAGGGCGCGCAGGTCCGCCAGGCGCGTCAGCCCGGTGATCTGGGCCAGGATGGCGTAGGTGAGCAGTCCCATGACGACCAGAATGGCCAGTCCGGTCGCACGCATCAGTTCGCCCTGACCAGCGAGGGGCGCCAGCGCCAGCGCGGCGGCAATCAGCGCACCGGCCATGACGGCGCTGGCAAGCACCGCCTTCAGGGTCGCGGAACGCAGCCGGGCGTCGGACTTCAGCCAGCCCCGGCGATGCAGCAGCCAGATCGACAGGCCCGCGTTCAGCCACGACGAGATCGCGGTCGCCAGCGCCAGCCCCACCTGCTGCAGCGGCCCCATGAGGGCGAGATTGAGGGCGAGGTTCACCATGACCGCAACAATGGCGACCTTCAGTGGCGTCAATGTGTCGGACCGGGCAAAGAAGGCGGGACCGAGTACCTTGACCATGACATAGGCAGGCAGGCCCACCGCATAGGCCGCCAGTGTCATGGCGGTCGCGTCCGAGTCGGCGGCGGTGAAGGCCCCACGCTCGAACAGGCCGGCCACCAGTTCCCCCGGAATGGCCAGACAGGCGGCCATGGCGGGCAGCGACAGCAGCAGCCCAAGCTCCAGCGCACGGTTGAGGCTCTGTCGTGCCGCATCGTCCTCTCCGGCGGCGGCCTGGCGCGACAGCAGCGGCAGCAGGGCCGTCCCCACCGCCACGCCGACGACGCCGATGGGCAACTGGCTGATCCGGTCGGCATAGAACAGGTAGGAGATCGCGCCGTCCTGCAGGAAGGAGGCGAGGATGATGTCCAGGACCAGATTGACCTGCACCACACCGGCACCCAGGGCGGCGGGCCCCATGATCATCAGCACCCGCTTCACCGCCGGGGTGAGGCGGGGGCGCGGCAGGTAGAGCGGCAGTCCCGCGCGGCGCAGCGCGAACAGCAGCCAGGCGAACTGCACGACACCGGCCACGAAGACGCCGATGGCCAGCGCGTGACCGGCAGTCGGGACCTCGCCGACCAGCAGCAACAGTGCCGCGATGAGGCAGAGATTGAGCAGGATCGGCGTCGCGGCGGCGGCGGCAAAGCGCCCGACGCCGTTCAGCACCCCGGCCATCAGGGAGACCAGGCTGATGAACAGCAGGTAGGGGAAGGTGATGCGCGTCAGTTCGACAGCCAGGTCGAATGTCGCCGGATCGTCCCGGAACCCGGGGGCCAGCCCCAGCATCAGCACCGGCATCGCGATCTGCGCCAGCGCCACGAACAGCAGCAGCACGGCCAGCAGGACCGCCAGCGTTTCCTCCGCGAAGCCGTGTGCGGCGTCCCGGCCTTCCTGTTTCAGGTGGGCGGAGAAGCGGGGCACGAAGGCGGCGTTGAACGCCCCCTCCGCGAACAGGCGGCGGAAGAAGTTCGGCAGCTTGAAGGCGACGAAGAACGCATCCCCTACGGGCCCCGCACCCAGCAGCGCGGCGATCAGGATATCGCGGGTGAAACCGGTCAGACGGCTGATCAGGGTAAAGCCGCCCACGGTCATGGCCGCCTTCAGCAAGCCACCCTGTCCCCGCGTCGGCGATTTCGGCGTGTCACCCATCGCGCGGTCATAGATCATATTGGTCCGCAACGGAATCCAACTGTTGCGACCGCGGTCCCGGACCTCCGGTTCGTGGTGCCTACCGCTGATCGAAATCCAGCACGACCGTGTCGGTGACCGGGGTGGCCTGGCAGGACAGCACGAACCCGGCGGCAATCTCGTCATCGTCCAGGGCGTAGGTCTTGTCCATGATGACCTCGCCCTCCACCAGCTTGCAGCGGCAGGTGCAGCACATGCCGCCCTTGCAGGCAAACGGCAGGTCGGCGCGGTTTTCCAGGGCCGCGTCCAGGATCGCCGTGCCATCGTCCACCATGTCGAAGTTGATCCGGTGGCCGTCGATGATCACCCCGATGTGGCGCACGGGCAGTTCCTCGCCCGGCTTCGCCACCCGTTTCGGCTTCGGGTTGCCGTCGACGGCGGGGGTGAACAGTTCGAAGCGGATGCGGTCGGCGGGCACGCCATGCGCCTTCAGCGCGGTGGAGACATTGCCGATCATCTCCTCCGGCCCGCAAAGCCACCAGGCATCAATCGCCGAAACATCGATCAGCTTGCCCAGCAGGGCCTCCGCCTTCTCCGTGTCGATCCTGCCGGAGAGCAGCGGCACGTCCATGCTCTCCCGTGACAGCACATGCACCAGGGTCAGGCGGGTCGGAAACCGGTTCTTCAGGTCCTCCAGTTCCTCCCGGAAGATCACCGACTGGGTCGTCCGGTTGCCATAGACCAGGGTCATCTCCGACTTCGGCTCCCCCGTCAGCACCGCCTTCACGATGGACAGGATCGGCGTGATGCCCGATCCGGCGGCGAAGGCGGCATAGCTGCCCGCGCGGTCGGGGTCGGCATCAAAGGTGAAGCGCCCGTCCGGCGTCATCACCTGCACCGTGTCGCCCGCCGTGATGCCGTCATTGGCGAAGCTGGAAAACAGGCCGCCCTCCACCTTCCGTATCGCCACCCGCAGGTCGTTGTCCGCCGGGCCGGAGCAGATGGAATAGGACCGGCGAATGTCGCGCCCGTCCACGGTCGCGCGCAGCGTCAGATACTGGCCGGGCACGAAGCGATAGTCCTCGCGCAGGTCATCCGGAACCTGAAAGGCGATGGAGACGGCGTCGTCCGTCTCGCGGCGGACCTCGACGACATTCAGGGTGTGGAATTTCGGTGCCATTCCGGGTCTCCGTCAGATGCACTTGAAGTAGTCAAAGGGTTCCTGACAGGCCTTGCAGCGCCAGAGCGCCTTGCAGGCCGTCGCGCCGAAGGCGCTGGTCATGACCGTGTCCGCCGATCCGCAATGGGGGCAGTCAACGTCGGGCACGGTGCCGGTCAGGTGGCGCTTGTCAGTGGCGCGGTGAGCCGGGGGGGCGATGCCCGCAGCCGCCATCTTCCGCCGCCCCTCCGCCGTGATGTCGTCGGACGACCATGGCGGACTGAGCACAAGATCGACCGTCACGCTGGCAAAGCCCGCGGCGGTGAGCTGTTCCCGGATCATCATCTGCATCAGGTCGGTGGCGGGGCAGCCGGTATAGGTCGGCGACATGCGCACCGTCACCGCATCGCCTCTCACCGCGACCCCGCGGATGACCCCCAGGTCGGGCAGCATGACGCTGGGGATCTCCGGATCGGGGACTGTCGCCAGCACGGTGCGGGCGCATTCCTCCGTCAGGGGGCCGGGCGTATTGCGGGCCTGCATCGGCGCCCCGGCAAAGCCCGCGAAGATCTCGTCGGGCAGGGCGGCACCGCTGGGCTTCGGGCGCGGGACAGGTGTGCGGGGCGACATCGACGTGGCTTACCAGTTCAGGCCGGGGAACTGGCGCTGCATGGACTGCATCTCCGCCAGCAGATAGCCCAGATGCTCTGTATGGCGTCCCTCGTGACGTCCGCCCAGCACCGACCAGGTCGCCGTCGGCCAGTCCAGCGTGGCCTCCGCCAGCACCGCCTCCACATCCGCCATCCAGGGGTCGCGCAGGCTCTCCAGGTCGGGGCCGATACCGGCTTCCGCCATCTGCCGGTCCACATCATCCATGTGGAAGAACTCGGCGGTGAAGCCCATCAGCTGCTCGAAGGCGGCGACGATGCGGGTGCGGCTCTCCTCCGTCCCGTCACCCATGCGGATGACCCAGCCGGAGGAATGGCGGCGGTGGTAGGTGATCTCCTTCACCGCCTTGGCCGCGATCTCCGCGATGCGTGCGTCCGTCGACCGTTCCAGCGCACGGAACAGCAGCAGGTTCCAGGCGTCGAACAGGAACTGCCGCGCCATGGTCTTCGCATAGTCGCCGTTCGGCTGTTCCACCAGCAGCAGGTTGTTGAAGTCCCGCTCCGGGCGCAGGAAGGCCAGGTCATCCTCAGTCCGGCCCTTGCCCTCCACCTCGCCCGCATACTGGTAGAACAGGCGCGCCTGTCCGATCAGGTCCAGCGCGACGTTGGTCAGCGCAATATCCTCTTCCATGATCGGCCCGTGGCCGCACCATTCCCCCAGCCGGTGGCAGAGGATGTGGCTGGTATCCCCCAGCCGCAGCAGATAGCGGAACAGGGCGTCGTTGTGATCGGCAGATGCGGTCATGTGGATGGCCTTGTTGTTTGCGGTCCGGTCCTCCCCTCTCCCCCTCCCGGCCACCCATTCAGGATAATCCCGTGGGTGGTCGGGAGGGGGAGAGGGGAGGACCGGTCAATCGAACCGTCTCCGGAGCCTCAGATGTTCGTCACTTCCTCGGGGATCGTGTAGAAGGTCGGGTGGCGATAGACCTTGCTCGCCGCCGGGTCGAACAGGCTGTCCTTGTCGGCGGGTTCGGAGGCCGTGATCTGGGCAGACGGCACCACCCAGATCGACACCCCTTCGGAGCGGCGGGTATAGAGGTCGCGCGCGTTCTGGATCGCCAGTTCCGCATCCGGTGCATGCAGGCTTCCGGCGTGCTTGTGGTGCAGGCCGTCACGGCTGCGGATGAAGACTTCCCACAGTGGCCATTCCTTGCGTGTCGTCATGTTGGTTGGGTCCTCTCTGGTGGCCTGTTCCATCCCTCTCCCCCTCCCGGCCACCCATTTCAGGATACTTGCGTGGGTGGCCGGGAGGGGGAGAGGGATGGAACAGTCAGACGTCAGGTTCTCTTCTCTCAGGCGGCCGACCTGGCGGCACGTTTCTTCTCGGCGTGGGCCAGCGCGGCTTCGCGTACCCAGGCACCGTCATCATGCGCGGTGCGGCGGGCATCCAGTCGGTCGCGGTTGCACAGGCCATCGCCCTTCACCACGCGCCAGAACTCGTCCCAGTCGATGGGACCGAAGTCATAGTGGCCGGTTTCCCCGTTCCACTTCAGGTCCGGGTCCGGGACCTTCAGCCCCAGATAGTCGGCCTGCGGAATGGTCATATCGACGAAGCGCTGGCGCAGATCGTCGTTGGACTGGCGCTTCACCTTCCACTTGAAGGCGATCTCCGAGTTCGGCGAGTCCGCGTCATGCGGGCCGAACATCATCAGGGCCGGCCACCACCAGCGGTTCAGCGCATCCTGCGCCATCGCCTTCTGCTCCGGCGCGCCATGCGCCAGCGTGGTGATGATCTCGAAGCCCTGGCGCTGGTGAAAGCTCTCTTCCTTGCAGATGCGCACCATGGCCCGGGCATAGGGCCCATAGGACGTGCGGCAGAGCGCCACCTGATTGACGATGGCCGCCCCGTCCACCAGCCAGCCGATCGTGCCGATGTCGGCCCAGGTCAGCGTCGGATAGTTGAAGATGGAGGAATATTTGGCCTTGCCCGAATGCAGGTCGGCCAGCATCTCGTCGCGGCTGGTGCCAAGGGTCTCGGCGGCGCTGTAGAGGTAGGCGGCGTGACCGGCCTCATCCTGGATCTTGGCCAGCAGCGCGGCCTTGCGGCGCAGGGTCGGCGCGCGCGTGATCCAGTTCCCCTCCGGCAGCATCCCGACATATTCGGAATGGGCATGCTGGGAGATCTGGCGGATCATGAACTTCCGGTACTTCTCCGGCATCCAGTCACGCGGCTCGACCCGCGTCTCCGCATCCAGACGCGCCTGGAACCTGGCCTCCAGTGCCGCCTCGTCCGCTGCCGTCACCAGTTCCGGCTTCTCGACCTCTGCCATGTCACGCACCCTCCGCATTCTGGTTCAGGCCTTGCCCAGCCTGTTCTGCCGATATGATACACAAAATGGCGGAACAATAAATAATTTTGTATCGCTTTGATTTCCGGACGCCAAAGCGCGCACAAACGGTTGACCCGGACCCGGTCGCGGGCTATGACGCGCGGCCTGCCATGCCGCCGTAGCTCAGGGGTAGAGCACTCCCTTGGTAAGGGAGAGGTCGAGTGTTCGAATCACTCCGGCGGCACCAGATCTTCCGGGAATTCAGGCGTCGTGCTGCACGCGATGTCGAACCGTGAAGAACGTCAGGGAATCCCCGCAGGTCACCCTCCTTGCTCTCCCGCCGCCTGTCACGACAAGTCTGAACCCGTACCTCGCCGACATATCGACAATGGCTTTCTGCCAAGCTGGACGCCTGGCAGGGTAAAGCAGTTCGCCTACCACATGTCGTCGAGCAGCTTGGTCAGGGCATCCCTGGTGGCGATATCGGCGTCGGGTGCGCCGAGATAGCTGAGTTCGTGCGCCACGGCCTCGGCGACCTGCGGGATCTCCTCTCGCACGGCGCTGGTCTGGGAGAGCCGTCGCGGAACATCGAGCGTGTCGAGAAAGGCCTCGATTGCAGGCGCGGCCGCGTCGCCGTCGGGCATGCCCATGGCGCGGGCGATCTTCGCCTGCGCGTCGCGCGTCCGCTGGTGCAGGAAGCGCGCGGCGCCCGGAAGGGCGATGCAGGAGGTGACACCGTGCGGAACGTCCCAACGGGCGCCGATCTGGTGACCCAGCGGATGGCTCAGCCGGAAGCCGACGTTCTTGGCGCTCAACAGGCCCCAGATCGATTTCCACGCCGCATGCTGGCAGGCCAGCCGGTCCTCCAGCGCATTCGGGTCACTGGAACGGGCCAGATGCGCCGTAAGATCGGCAATGGCGCCAAGCCGGAGCGTTTCCAGGAACGGATGACAGACCGGCCACCAGAGTCCCTCGATCGCATGGTCGAGGGCCTTGAGGCCCGTGGTGAGCCAGAGCTCGGTCGGCGTGGCCTGCGTCAGTTCCGGGTCGTAGAGGATCACCCCGGGTTGCGTCGCCGGGTCGACATGGACGTGCTTGACGCGTGTCGTTTCGTCCGTGATGCCGGCGGCGTAGGTAAACTCGCCTGCCGAGAGTGTCGTCGGTATGACGATCTGGTGCGGTGCGGCGTGGCCTGCTTCGACCAGTCGCATGACGACCATCTTGGCGGTATCGATCGGGCTGCCGCCGCCGAAGACGACGAGGACGTCGGCCTGCGCATCCTTCGCCTGCGCGACGCAGGCATCGACGGTGCCGGCGGGCACATGCTGGCCGCATTCTGCAAAGGTGCCGGCGTGTGCGGCGCCGAGCGCGCGCTCGACCCGTGCGACGAGGTCTGTCTTCGTCGCCAGTGTTCGGCCGGTGAGCACGAGCGCGCGCCTGACGCCCAAATGCTCGACGATGCCCGACAGTTCCTTCAGCGCACCGATGCCGCTGACGACGCGGTCAGGCCCGCATTCCGTGAAATCATAGATCATTCTTTCCTCCCCCATAGTGTCGCCCGGTTGCTTCGTTCCCCGGTTCCCGACCAGCGGATTGTAGCGCTTTCCGGGTCTGATCGCGATGGCGGGCCTGTGCCGGGGTGAACCGCAGCTTCACCTGTCAGGATCCAGCAGTCCGAACCGTGTGATCGGGCAATCCGGCAGGAACGTCTCCATCGTCTTGCCCTGCTTCATCTCCACATGCGCGGTCAGCGCGTGGGAAAGGGTCCGGCCGTCCTGCGACAGGGGCAGGTCCAGGCCGAGGACGGTGATGTAGGACCGGTCGTGCTGGGCCAGGTTGCCGCTGGCGATACCGATGAAGGGGTGCTGCGCCATGGCCTCGAAGTAGCGGAACTCCGTATTGCGCCAGGCGTCCGGATTGGCGGCGGCGGAGCCGAGCTGGCGGTTGGTATAGTCCACGCCCCACCAGTCGGTGAGCCTTGTTCCCCAGAGCACGAAGCGGACGTCGAAGGGGTCATGCGTGATCCGGGCGATGGCGACGCGGCCCCGCCAGCCCCGGAAGTCGGCAAAATCGAAGGCGCTGCGGAGCGGCAGACCGACATTTTCCGTCCGCTTGCCCTGCCAAAGGGTCACCAGGTCGGCAAACGGCCCGAACGCGGCAGGGGGCGTGTCGAGCGGACACGTCCCGTACTGCCAGTTGGTCGTGCCGTCCTGTTTCACCCAATCCCGTCCTTGCCAGCCGTTGCCCTTGCTGATGCACACATGTGGTCCCGGGGACACTCCTGCAACTCGCCACGGTCTGCCGCATTGCGGACAGGCCGATGTCAGCGACGACGGCAACAGGTCCTGCGGGCTTGACGCACAGGGTCACGCTCACGTGTGTCCGGGGTCCCCGTTCATGGTGCGTCGACGGTTCCATTCCAGGATCGCGGCATTGCTGAGGGGGCGATCCGTTCGGCTCATCTCCCGCTGGAAGGCCTCGTCCTCCATGCGCGCGACACCCGGCGTGGCAGCGGATCGCAGGGTGCGGAGCTTCGAGATGTTCTCGACGACCGCGCTCACCTTCCGGTGTTGCGTGGCGGCCTCCGTGCGGTTCTTCCGTCCATGGGAGAGTTCCCGTGCGCCGAAGAAGAAGCCGACGATCGCGCCAAGCAGATACCAGAGTTCGTCCGGCACCAGGTTCAGCCCCTCCATACGGATCGCGAAGCCCACGGGGTCGCCCATGGCATAGGCAAACAGTCCGACGGTGCCGAGCGCGAGCAGTGGGCGCGGCAGGCGGTTCAGACCGTCCACCAGCGCATCCCACCAGGTCCGGTTCTCCAGACGGCGAAATTCCGCTGCATACTGGTTGAGTGTGGTCATGGTCTCGTCATGGTGCTGCGCCTGACCTGCGGCCTTGTCCCCGACGAAGACCCGGCCCACATTCGCGACCGCTTCGCCCACACCGGACAGGCCACCGAACAGCAGATCGCGGATCATGCCCATGACGCGATCCTTTCGTGATGTGCGGAATCGGTCAGGTGGAAACTGTTGGAAATGAATGCCTCGGCGCGGGTGATCCAGCCGCCCTTGCCGCCGTCGCGACGGCGGGCAAAGCTGCGCAGCCGCGGATTGCGCTCCGCGATGCGATAGTAGTAGTCGCGCCGCTCGATGCCGTAGGCATCGACCAGCAGGCTGCCCATGGCATCATGCGCACGATGGGCCGCGTCTCCAGTTGCCGGGCCGATGACACCATCCACGGTGACCGGCCCGAAGCCGGTCCGGTTCAGCAGGCTCTGCAATATCCGCCCGGCATTGGCACCGGCGTTGACCTGCATGTCGAAGAGGCTGGGCTGAAGCGGCTCCGGCAGGCGCCAGATGCCGGGCTTGCGGTAGTAGTGCTCCCTGAAGATGCCGATGGCGTCGTCGAGGGTCAGGCGGCGGACGTCGTCGCGATCCGTATCCCCGTCGCCGTCCAGATCGAGACCGAGCCGCCGCAGGGTATGGATCGTCACCCCGTGCTTCGTGGCCCCGCCCGGATCGTCCGGATGATCCACATAACCGCCCTCGCGCGCCACGATGGCGGCGGCAATCGCGTCAACCGATTGCATGTCATGTCCTCCACAGGTCCCGTGTTTCAGATGAAACTCAGGATTGTCCCTGCGGATGAAATGAGTCGGGGATGGTGGAGATTTATGTCGCTGACCGTTCCTCCCCTCTCCCCCTCCCGGCCACCCGTTTCAGGATACTTGCGTGGGGGGCCGGGAGGGGGAGAGGGGAGGAACGGTCCACAGACAAGTCGTAGACACGACCAACCATGCCGCCCCCGGCGAGGGGCGGAAGGGTCAGTCGTGAACCGGATCGCGATCAGGCGGCGGCGCGCAGGCCTTCCTTCTCGACCCACAGGGTGGTGTCGTCCAGGGCCTTCTCGAAGCTGTCGAACATCAAGTTGATCTCTTCCGCGGTGATGACGAGCGGCGGGCAGAAGCCCAGCGCATCGCCCATGGCGCGGGTGATCAGGCCGTGTTCCTGGGCCTGGCCCATGCAATAGGCACCGACCATCTGCTTCGGATTGAACGGCTTGCCCGTCGCCTTGTCGGCCACCAGCTCGATGGCACCGACCAGACCGACACCGCGGGTGTTGCCGACCAGCGGATGATCGGCGAAGGAATGCAGGCGCTTCTGCATCACCGGAGCGATCTCCCGCACGTGGTCCATGATCTTCCGCTCTTCCATCAGCTGCATGGTGCGCAGTGCGACGGCAGCGGCGACCGGATGCGCCGAGTAGGTGAAGCCGTGGGCAAAGGTGCCGATCTTCTTCGACTGGTCGACCATGGCATCGAAGATGCGGTCATTGACCATGATGCCGGAGATCGGCTGGTAGGCACTGGAGAGCTGCTTGGCGACGGACATGGAATCCGGCTCGATGTCAAAGGTTTCGCAGCCCCACATGTTGCCGGTCCGGCCGAAGCCGCAGATGACCTCGTCGGCAATCATCATCACGTCGTACTTGCGCAGCACGGCCTGGATCTTCGGGAAGTAGCCCGCGGGCGGAACCAGCACGCCACCGGCACCGCAGACGGGCTCGGCGATGAAGGCGGCAACCGTTTCCGGCCCCTCCTGAATGATCCGCTCCTCCAGCTCCTGCGCCAGGCGGGTGGAATATTCCTCTTCCGTCTCGCCCGGCTGCATGCCGCGATAGGGGAACGCCATGGAGACATGACCGATTCCGGCGATGGGCAGGTCGAATTCGGCATGGTTCGCGGGCAGGCCGGTCAGCGAGGCGGCGGCGACGGTGACACCGTGATAGCCCTTCTCCCGCGCCAGGATCTTCTTCTTCTCCGGGCGACCGAGCGCATTGTTGACGTACCACTGCAGCTTGACCTGGCAGTCATTGGCCTCGGAACCGGAGTTGGCGAAGAACACCTTCGACATGGCCTTCGGCGCGATCTCGATCAGCTTCTCCGCCAGTTCGATGGAGGGCATGGAGCTCTTGTGGCCGAACTGGTGATAGAACGGCAGCTTGCGCATCTGCTCGACCGCAGCGTCGATCAGCTCCTCCTCGCCGAAACCGAAGGACGCGCACCACAGGCCCGCCATGCCCTCGATATATTCCTTGCCCTCGTCATCCCAGACGCGGACGCCCTTGCCCTTCTCGATGATCAGCGGACCCTTGGTGCGATGCAGGTCGAGATTGGTGTAGGGATGGATCAGGTTGCGGATGTCCCGGGCTGCCGGGGAATTGCCGATATCGTTCATGGGTGTCCTCCACTGGCGCGCCCGCGTTCAATTGGCGGGGGCTCTACGGAATGGGGCCTTATACGCCGCTTCCGCCCGCTGTTGCGAGTGAATTCCTGACCGGGTCGCGACGCGCGGGAAGTTGGTGCAGTTGCATCCAAGTGGCCATCGCACGGAAACGTCTAGAATCGCTGGTGTTCTGTGGATTTGCGGGGGTGGACAGATGGGTGAGATTGCCGAGGTGCTGATCATCGGGGCCGGTGCATCCGGCGCCGTAGCGGCGAAGCATCTGGCGGAAGCCGGGGTCGGGGTTGTCTGTCTGGAACAGGGCCGCGAGGTCTCATCGGACGAATTCTACGGCGACAAGCCGGAATGGGAGCTGATGTCGCAGCGGCTTTGGCATCCGAACCCCAACGTGCGGGGGCTGGCCACGGATTATCCCATCGACACCAGCGAGTCGGATGTGAACCCGCTGATGTTCGCGGGTGTTGGCGGCTCCACGCTGATCTATGCGGCCCACTGGCAACGCTTCATGCCCTCCGACTTCCGCGTGAGGAGCCTTGACGGCGTGGCTGACGACTGGCCCTTCACCTATCAGGATCTGGAACCCTTCTACGATCACATGGATGTGGAGATGGGAGTGTCCGGCCTGGCCGGGGACCCGGCCTATCCGCCAATGACACCGCCCCCGCTGCCGCCGCTGCCCATCGGCAGGATCGGGCGGCTGGCGGCGAAGGGCATGAACGAACTCGGCTGGCACTGGTGGCCCGCACCGCAGGCCATCCCGTCGCGCGCCTACCGCGGTCGCAGCCAGTGCGCCCGCCGTGGCACCTGCATGCAGGGCTGCCCGGAACAGGCCAAGGCCTCCACCGACCTGACCCACTGGCCGGATGCGATTGCCCACGGCGCACAACTGATCACCGGCGCACGGGTGCGGGAGATCACGGTGAATGCGCAGGGGCTGGCCAGCGGCGCGATCTGGATCGACCGCGACGGGGTGGAGCATCACCAGCGGGCGGAAAAGGTGATTGTCTGTGCCAATGGGGTCGGCACGCCGCGCCTGCTGCTGCTCTCCGGCGGTGACCGGTTCGCAGGCGGGCTGGCCAATTCGTCGGGGCTGGTGGGGCGCAACCTGATGATGCACCCCTATGCCGCCACCGTCGGCTATTTCGACGAGCCTCTCGACAGCTGGCTCGGCCCGGCGGGGCAGGCGATCCATTCGATGCAGTTCTACGAGACCGACAAGTCACGCGGCTTCGTCAGGGGCGCGAAGTGGAATGCCATGCCGACCGGCGGGCCGCTGGGCATGCGCTCCGCCTATGGCGGCGCACCGCTGGAGGAAGCCTGGGGCGAGAACCTGCACCGGGCGACGCAGAAGCGCTTCGGCCATTCCTTCGAATGGGGGATCATCGCCGAAGACCTGCCGGACCCGGAGAACCGTGTCGTGCTGGACGACAGCCTGACGGACACGGACGGCATCCCCAGCCCGAAGATCATCTACCGCAACTCCGACAACACGGAGAAGCTGATCGCCTTCCACCTGGACCGGCAGCGGGAGGCGATGGAGGCTGCGGGCGCCAAGAGCATCTCCACCACCACCCTGATGCGGGATTGCGGCTGGCATCTGATGGGCACCTGCCGCATGGGCAATGACCCCGAGACCTCCGTGCTGGACCAGTGGGGCACCAGCCACGATGTGCCCAACCTGCATGTGCTGGACGGCAGCACCTTCGTCACCTCGTCAGGGTTCAACCCCACCGCCACGATCTGTGCCATCGCGCTCCGCTCGGTGATGCACATGATCGAGACCCGCGCCGACCAGAGGGTTGCATCATGAATGCCCTGTCCGACACCCGGCGCGCGGCGCTGAATGCCATCGGTGATGTCCTGATCCCGGCGGCCCTGGGCATGCCCCGCTTCACGGACGCGGGCGACGTCGATGCAATGGTCGATCACGTACTGGCACTGCGGCCCGAACTGACCGGGAGCCTGAACCAGGCGCTGGACCGGGTCGGGGCAGGGGAGGCGGCTGCCGCGGCCGCGGAGCGCCTGAACCGGGAAGACCCGGACGGACTCGCCACCATCGGGCTGGTCGCTTCCTCCGCCTACTACATGATGCCGGAGGTGCGGCAGATCATGGGCTACCGCGGTCAGGAACAGCGCCCGGCGACCGTCGATGAGGAACACGACTACATGCGCGACAACCTGTTGCAGCCGGTGATCGACCGGGGGCCGATCTATCGCGACCCGGACAGCGGTTGACGGCAGGAATGGCCGGTTCGCATCCAACCGGCACCTGCAGCGGATCGTTTGCAGAAAATTCGGTCGCTTGATCCTGATCAAGGTGATTGTTGCGACATGGCGCGATGCTGAGGGTCGGAAATGATCAAACGGGAGCAAGCGCCATGTCCTATCGCAACATTCTCACGGTCGTCGATGAAGTCGGAAAACCGGACCAGACGATCGGTGCCGCCATCAAGCTGGCGGAACAGCATCAGGCTCATCTGACCGGCCTGCACGTCGCAGCCGACCCCATAATGCAGCTCTACTTCGATGGTCCCATCTCGCAGGACGTGCTGGTCTCGCTCCGGGAGCAGGCACAGCTTTCCGTGCAGCGCGCGGAGGCGACCTTCGGCAAGATCCTGGGGCAGAGCACCCTGTCCAACGACTTCCGCAGCCAGATCGCCGCCACCTCGGTGATCGACGAGGTCATTGCCATGCATGCCCGGCACGCCGATCTGGTGGTGCTGACCCAGTCCGATCCGGCAAAGGAACGCACGGCGGGCAATGCGATGCCGGAAGAGGTGATCCTGCAGGGCGGTCGCCCCGTGCTGGTGATCCCCTATGTCGGCATCGGCCATGACTTCGGCCACAACGTGCTGGTCGGCTGGGACGGCAGCCGGGAGGCGGCGCGGGCCATGAACGACGCCCTGCCGATCCTCGCCACCGCGGACAAGGTGACCGTCATGTCGGTGAACCCGAAGACGAGTACCGGTGGCACCGGTGGCACCGGTGAAGTGGCCGGCGCCGACATTGCCCTGCACCTGGCCCGGCATGACATCAAGGTCGAGGTGATGCACGAGACATCCCACGACCTCAGCCCCGACCAGGTGATCCTGTCCCGCGCCGCGGAACTGGACATCGACATGCTCGTCCTCGGCGCCTACGGCACCCCGCGCCTCCGCGAGCGCCTGTTCGGCGGCGTCACCCGCAGCCTGCTGCACGAAATGACCGTACCCACCCTGTTCTCCCACTGATCGGGGAGACGACGCTTCGCACCAGTCCGCAAACCTGTACGGCGCATCCCTGATCCATTAAGGCTGTTGGGTCAGTGAGGGCCGGGAGGTTTGCGGGATGGTGGATGCGAGGCGGGCGGATGTGCCGCTGCTGATCGACGGGTTGCAGTACAGCAACTGGTCGGAGGCGATCTTCCGGCAGATGAACGCGGTGGGCCTCGCCTGCGTGCATGTCACCATCTGCTATCACGAGGACTTCCGGGAGACGGTGGAGAATGTCATCGCCTGGAACCGCCGCTTCGAGGCCTACCCCGACCTGATCGTGCCGGGGCGCACGGCGGCGGATGTGCTGGCGGCGCGCGACAGCGGGCGGACGGCGATCATCTTCGGCTTCCAGAACCCGTCCCCGATCGAGGATGACATCGGCCTGGTCGAGGTCTGGCACCAGCTCGGCGCGCGCTTCATGCAGCTCTCCTACAACAACCAGAGCCTGCTCGCGACCGGCTGCTACGAGGCGGAGGACCCCGGCATCACCCGCATGGGCCGACAGGTCATCGCGGAGATGAACAGGGTCGGGGTGGTGGTGGACATGAGCCATTCGGCGGAGCGTTCGACGCTGGAGGCCATCGAGCATTCCAGCCGCCCCATCGCCATCACCCACGCCAATCCGTCGTTCTGGCATCCGGCCCTGCGCAACAAGTCCGACGCGGTGCTGCGCGCCCTGGGGCAGAGTGGCGGAATGCTCGGCTTTTCCCTCTATCCGCATCATCTGGCGGGCAAGTCCGACTGCACCGTGGACGGTTTCTGCACCATGGTGGCGCAGGCGGCGGAACTGATGGGCGTGGAGCACATCGGCTTCGGCAGCGACCTCTGCCAGGACCAGCCGGATTCGGTGGTGGAATGGATGCGCAACGGCACCTGGACCCGCGCGAAGGACTTCGGCGAAGGCTCCGCCAGCGACGCGGGCTTCCCGCCACAGCCGGACTGGTTCGCCGACAGTCTCGGTTTCGCGAACATCGTCGACGGGCTGCGCGCAGTCGGCTTCTCGGCCGAGGATGTGGCGCGGATCGCGGGTGGCAACTGGCTCGACTTCTTCGAACGTTCCTTCGGTCCGGCCCCATGACGGCAGCGGTGCAGACATCGCCGCCCGCCGTGCCTTTGCGCCCCGCCGATGAGGTGATGCGCCTGTCCCGCATGGGGGCCTCGTTCCCGACACGGCTGAGTTTCATGCGCAGCCTGCTGCGGCGGATGCATGGGGAGGGCTGGCGATTCGAACAGCGGCGCTTCGATCTGGATGCGCAGGGGTTCGGCACTGTCGTGCTGACCGCCCACACACCGGAGCAGGCCTATTCGCTGGTGGTCTTCTCGCACGACCTGCCGCCGGAGAAGCGCACCGACCGGGTCATCGCGGAGGCCTGGGACGCGACCTTCAGCCTGTATGACGGCATCCCCTCCGATGCCGACATTGCGCGGCTGGCGGCCAATACCCCGAAGCAGGAGGCCGGGCGCTTCACATCGCGGGAGCTGGTGCTGGGCCGCGCCAACCGCAGCCTGCGCCTGTTCAGCCATGTGACGGCGCGACTCTCGGCGGGGCAGCAGCCGGATATCGGGACACTGTCCGGCGTCGGCTATCTGATGCGCACCACCGCCGTCTACGGCAGCGGCAAGTTCGGCTGCGGCGACCGGGCGCTGATTGCCGACCGCCCCGAACTGCAGGGCGCGTTCCAGGTGGAGATGCTGGCTGTCTGGCTGTTCCGCTGGTTCACCGTGATGCTGATCGAGCATCTGGCGCGGGTGCGTGGCGGCGACAGCGCCGTTCCGCTTGCTCCGGAGGTTCGGGATTTTCTGGGTGTCGGCAATGCCACCGGGCTGGGCATGGCACCCTTTCTGGGGCGCCACCCCCAACTGGTTCATGCCTGGGTGACCGCGCGGGAGACGGCGCTGGCGCGGGTGCGGTCCCTGGCGGAGGGGGCGGATGAAACACGTGCCGCCTTCCTGCGGTTGCTGGTCCGGGCGCGGCAGCATGTGAGTGAATGGCAGGTCGATGACCCGCAGCAGATGGCGCGGATCGAAGAGCTGCACCAGGATCTGGCGCGCCTGTCGGAGGCGGCACCGGGACTGCTCGACGCGACGACGCCATGGGACCGGATCTGGCAGTTCGGTCAGGCGCGGCTGGGGGTGGAGGCGCAGGAACTGCTGCTGGCGCTGCTGCTGGAGCCGCATGGCGCGCTGGTCGATGATCTGGCGGACCGGATGCATGTGTCCGAACACCTGGCCCTCGATCCGGCGATGCGGCTTTCGGAGCTGCGCCGCCTGATCGCGGCACAACAGGGCTGGGTCGATGCGCTCGCGCTGGACGGGCCGGAGGCGGAGGCGCGTTTCTGGTACTATTCGGAGGAGAAGCTGGAGCCGCGCCTGGGTCACCGTCACGCCGAACCCGGTGGCATGCTGGAGATGCCGCTCGCCTTCGCCCGTGACATACGACGCCTTGTGGCCGATCTGGCGCAGGCTGAAGCCGTGGACGACACCATCGTTGCCGCATTCCTGCTCCGCCACCCGCAGCATCGCCATACGGTGCGCCGGGTGCAGTCCATCGCCGGTCTCGACTATGCGGAGGTGCGGGACAATCTGGTGGCGGACGGGGTCCGGCCCATTGACCTGCTGCGGTTCAAGCTGGCCTTCTTCGGGGCCTCGAAATTCGATCCCAAGTCCGATCTCTGGACCCGCATCACCCTGTTTCAGGGCGCGCCGCAGCCGGACGGTCTGGCGGATGCGGACCCGGACGGCTGGGCCTTCGCCATCCGGCCCGTGCAGGTGAACTGATCCCGTGGCCGCGCTGCATCTCTCGTTTGGCGAACTTTCCTTCTACTGCTGTCGGGCAGCCTTTGGCGCAGGGCTGCCCTGGGGACTGGCCGAGGATGCGGCGGTGACGGCCGTCTGGCTGGCGCAACAGGGCCGGGATCCGGCACCCCTGCTGGCGGTGGCGCTGGCTTCCCTGACCGGGGATGCCGCCGAAACCGCCGTGAAACAGGAACCGGCGGAGACCGCGACCGTGTTGATGGCGGACGGGGAGAGGCCACTTTCGGCGCTGGTATCCGGCCCTTCTGCCGCGGACTGGTGGCAGGTCCTGAAACAGGATCCGGCCGCCCGGCTGGTGGTGCGGAATGTAGACGTGCCGGGTTGGGTGATCGCCTGCATCGCGTCACGGACCGGCGACGGTCCGACGGGTGTTCAGGCTGACGACGGGCCGGGCGACGTGGTGATGTCTGCGGATGGCGGCGGGGCAGGATCGTCCGGTGAAACGGCACATGCGGGCCTTGTCGCCGTGGACCAGAGCGCCTGGACGATCGTGCAACGACACTTCCACCTCTCCCTGGTGCCTTCGACCGATGCGTCCCGGTCTGCGGGGGCGGGCGCGGGGCTGGTGGATACGGATTGAGACGGACAGGAAGCAGGAGCGAGCAATGGCGATGATGAACGCGACGGAGATCACGGCGCTGGCCGAGGCGGCGCTGCAACGCGCAGGCACCCGACCGGCGTCGGCGCAGTCACTGGCCCGTGCCGTGGCGGCCGCGGAGATGGACGGCATTCGCAGTCATGGCCTGATCTATGTGCCGATCTACTGCGAGCATGTTCAGTGCGGCAAGGTGAACGGCGCGGCAGTGCCGGAAGTTGATGTTTCAGGCACCACTGCCGTCAACGTGGATGCGGGCAATGGCTTCGCGCATCCGGCCATCGATGCGGGTTTCGAGGCCCTGTTGCCGCGTGCCCGGGAACACGGCGTCGCGGCACTGTCGATCCGCAATTCCTACAATTGCGGCGTGCTCGGCTATCACGTGGAACGACTGGCCGGGGCCGGTCTGGTGGGGATGGGTTTCACCAATGCTCCGGCCTCCATCGCGCCGGTGGGTGGCGCGCGGAAGGTCATCGGCACCAATCCGTTCGCGCTGGCCGCGCCGGATGGGGATGGGGGCGCGGCCTTCGTCCTCGACCAGTCGGCGAGTGTCGTCGCCAAGAGCGAGATCACCCTGCACGCGCGCGAGGGCAAGCCGATCCCGGAGGGCTGGGCCTATGACAGCGACGGCAATCCGACCACGGACGCCGACGCGGCACTGCAGGGCACGATGGCCCCGGCGGGCGGCTACAAGGGCTTCGGCACCGGGCTGATGGTGGAACTGTTCGCCGCCGTGCTGGCAGGCGCGACCCTGGGCAAGGATGCCAGCCCCTTCGCGGGCACGGCCGGTGGGCCGCCTGCGACAGGCCAGTTCTTCATCGCGCTCGACCCCGCCTCATTCTCCGGTGCCGGTTTCGCGGCACGCATGACCGACCTGGCCGCCGCGATCACCGATCAGCCCGGCGCGCGCCTGCCCGGACAGCGTCGCGCGGAGAACCGGCGGCGCAACCTGGCGGCGGGCGGTGTCGCGGTCGACGAGGCCCTGATCGCGCGGATTCAGGCGATCACCTGATCCGCCACAGCATCGAGCGCGCCGGTGAACAGGTCGAACATCCGGTCGATCTCGGCTTCGGTGATGATCAGCGGCGGCGCCAGCATGGCGGTGGGGCCGGTGACGCGGATGATCAGCCCGTGATCCTGCGCGATGGCGGCAAGCTGTTTCGCAGCCCCGGCCAGTGCGCCGGTGGCAACGGCACCATCGCCTTCTGACCTGAGCTGGATTGCCCCGGCCATGCCGATGGTGCGCACATCCGCCACCAGTGGATGGTCGGCCAGCGCCTTCACGCGGGCGGCGAACTGGGGGGCCTTGGCGCGGACACTGCCGGGCAGGTCCGTTTCCTCCACGATGTTCAGCATCTCCACCGCCACTGCCGCACCCACCGGGTGGCCGGCAAAGGTTCCGGCATGGGCGAACAGGCCCTGCATGTCGCTGTGTGCCTCCATGTCCCGGTAGATGTCGCCGTCGATGATGGTGGCGGAGATCGGGAAATAGGCCCCGCTCATGGCCTTGGCGCTGTTGAGGATATCCGGTGCGATCCCCAGGGTCTCGGCCCCGAACATCTGCCCGGTGCGTCCATAGCCCGTGATCACCTCGTCATCGATGAACAGGATGTCGTGCTGTTTCAGCACCGCCTGGACGCGCGCGAAATACCCCTCCGGGGGGATCACCAGACCGGCGGAGAAGCTCAGCGGCTCGGCCACGAAGGCACCGATGGTTTCAGGTCCGGCATCGGCGATGACCTGCTCCAGTTCCGCGATCAGCCGGTCGCAGAAGGCGGCCTCCGTTTCGCCCGGCAGGCCATTGTTGAAGAAGTCCGGCTGGCTGACCAGCAGGTGGTCCTGCATCGGCAGGGCGAAGGCGTCATGCACCGACTTCGAACCACCCAGCCCGGCGGTCGTCAGGGTGCCGCCGTGATAGCTGCCGAGGCGGCTGATCATCTTCCGGCGCTTCGGCTGGCCGCGCCAGGTATTGCGGTAGAGCATGAACTTCAGCGCGAACTCGTTCGCTTCAGACCCTGTCGCGCCGAAGGCGACATGGGCGTCGTTGACCGGCGCGATCGCTGCCAGTCGCTCCGCCAGTTCGATGACGGCGGGAACCGTGCGCTGCTGCGCCGAGACATAGAACGGCATGGCCTGCATCTGGCGATGTGCCGCCGCCACCAGCCGTTCGTTGCTGTAACCCAGCGCGGCGCAATAGAAGGATGCGCTGGCATCCAGGAATCGCCGCCCGTCCTCGTCGATGACGTAGATGCCATCGCCGCCGGTCAGCACCATGGGTCGCTGCTCACGCGTTTCACGCAGGTTGGAGAAACCGAGCATCAGCCGCTCGACCCCTGAATTCCGCAATGCGTCGTCCGTCAACGTCATGGCCTGTCTCCCCGCAGCAATCTGTCCGTTCCTGAAATCCTAGGCCGGTCGGTGATCTGCGGGAAATGAAACAGGGGCGCTGCCGGACATGGCCAAGAGAAAGGGCGTGCCGGAGCCAGAGGACCAAGCTGGCGATTCCTTCCCCCGGGGAACTGCTGTAGTCTGCCGCCCGGGTGCTGCGACCACGCTGCATCATCTCGGGAGGGGCAGCAGATGCAGGCAGGCGCACGGGGTCGTTTCGGCTGGGCGATGTATGACTGGGCGGCGCAGCCCTTCTTCACCATCATCATCACCTTCATCTTCGGCCCCTATTTCGTGAACACAGTCGTCAGCGATGGTTCCAGCGGGCAGGAACTCTGGGGCGACACCCAGACCATCGCCGGCCTGATCATGGCCTTTTCCGCCCCGATCCTCGGCTCCCTCGCTGACGCCACGGGGCCGCGCAAGCCCTGGGTCATCGGCTTCAGCCTGATGTGCATCGCGGCCTGTTTCGGTCTCTGGTTCGCGGTGCCGGACGCCAGTGACGGGCGGATCGCGCTGATCGTTGCGCTGGTGGTGATCGGCATCATCGGCGCCGAGTTCTCGGTGGTCTTCAACAATGCCATGCTGCCCAATCTGGCCATCGGCGACAGGGTCGGAAAGCTGTCCGGTTACGGCTGGGCCATGGGCTATGTCGGCGCCCTGTTTGCCCTGCCGATCATGCTGTGGCTGACGGGCCAGCTTCCCGGTATTCCGGGACCGGGCTTCGATACGGAGGGGCATGTGGCCGAAAGGCTCGCCGGGCCCTTCTCCGGTCTCTGGTACCTGGTCTTCATGCTGCCCTTCATCCTCTGGACCCCGGACCAGCCGAAGCTGGTGGCCGACCGGATGGCGGCGATCCGCAACGGGCTGCGCGAACTGCGCGAGACGGTGCTGACCATGCGCCGCAAGCGCCCCAACATGTTCCGGTTCCTGATCGCGCGGATGATCTATTACGACGGTCTGAACGCGATCTTCATCTTCGGCGGGGTC
Source organism: Minwuia sp. IMCC3009 (assembly GCF_029909415.1). GTDB lineage: Bacteria > Pseudomonadota > Alphaproteobacteria > Minwuiales > Minwuiaceae > Minwuia. The sequence continues at coordinate 3,310,198 of NZ_CP123781.1, read as the reverse complement.
TATGTCGCCAGCCAGTTCGGCTGGGGCCTGCTGGAGCTTGGGCTGTTCGGTATCCTGACCCTGGTGTTCGGCGTGCCGGGATCCTTCCTCGGTGGCTGGCTGGACGACAGGATCGGGTCGAAGCGCACGCTCTACATCTCCGTTGGTGGCCTGTTCGTGACGGCGGCGGCGATCATTTCCATCGGTGACGGCCACGTGCTGTTCTTCATCCCCATGGGCTTCCCGGTTCCCGATGACGGCCTCTTCGCGTCGGAAGCGGAGAAGGTGATGCTGGCCATCACGGTGCTGCTGGGACTGGTCGCGGGACCGGCACAGGCGGCCAGCCGTTCCATGGTGGCGCGACTGGCGCCGGAGGGGCAGCTTGGCCAGTACTACGGCCTGTTCGCGCTGTCCGGCAAGGCAACGGCGTTCCTGGCCCCCTTCGTCATCGCCCGTGCCACGGGGATCGGCGGTGATCGGGTCGGGGTCTCCATGATCCTGATCTTCATCGGTGTCGGATTGTTTCTTCTGATCGGGGTGAAGGAACAGCGCGACCCGGACTGAGGGCCGGTGCAGCGTCAGTCTGTCAGCCAATTCGGGCTGAAATTGACACCGCAATGGATTCCGCTGGGCGCGGACATGCTCTATATGTTCTCCCCATGGATGACCCGTTTGATCTCGCCGGGGCGGAGGAACCTGCTCCGGCCCCGCAGCCGCGCAGCTTTCCCTATCTCGACAGCCTGAATCCGCCGCAGCGGCAGGCGGTGGAGACGCTGGAGGGTGCCGTTCTGGTGCTGGCCGGTGCCGGAACCGGCAAGACCCGTGTGCTGACCACGCGGCTGGTGCACCTGCTGAACACCGGTACGGCGCGGCCCTGGGAGATCCTGGCCGTGACCTTCACCAACAAGGCCGCCAGGGAGATGTCGGACCGGGTCGGGCAGTTGATCGGCAGCCGGGTGGAGGGGATGTGGCTGGGCACGTTCCACGCCATCGGTGCGCGCATCCTGCGCCGTCACGCCGAACTGCTGGGCCTGCGCAGCGACTTCACGATTCTGGACGACGACGACCAGCAGCGGTTGCTGAAACAGCTGCTGGAGGCGGAGGGGATCGACCCGAAGCGCTGGCCGCCGCGCCAGCTTGCCGGCGTCATTGACGGCTGGAAGAACAAGGGCCTGATGCCCGACAAGGTGCCGGAAGGCGACAGCGGTTTCGCCGACGGGCGCGGACGCGACCTGTACCGGATGTATCAGGAACGCCTGCAGACCCTGAACGCGGTGGATTTCGGCGACCTGCTGCTGCTCTGCATCCGCCTGTTCCAGACCGCGCCGGATGTACTGGCCGAGTTCCAGCGCCGGTTCCGCTACATCCTGGTGGACGAATATCAGGACACGAATGTGGCGCAGTATCTCTGGCTGCGCCTGCTGGCGCAGGGGGCGAAGAACATCTGCTGCGTCGGGGACGACGACCAGTCGATCTATGGCTGGCGCGGTGCGGAAGTCGGCAACATCCTGAAGTTCGAGAGTGACTTCCCCGGCGCGAAGGTGATCCGGCTGGAGCAGAACTACCGCTCCACCGCCGCCGTGCTGAAGGCGGCGAGTGCGGTGATCGCCAACAACGAGGGGCGGCTGGGCAAGACGCTCTGGACCGACATTCCCGGCGGCGAGAAGGTCACGGTCATCGGCGTCTGGGACGGGGAAGAGGAAGCCCGAACCATTGGCGACGAGATCGAGAGCCTGCACCGCAAGGGGGAACGCCTGTCGGAGATGGCGATCCTGGTACGCGCGACATTCCAGATGCGCAGTTTCGAGGATCGCTTCATCGAGATCGGGGTGCCCTATCAGGTGCTCGGCGGTGTGCGATTCTACCAGCGCCAGGAGATCAAGGACGCTACCTGTTACCTGCAGATCGTCGCCCAGCCGGACAATGACATCGCGTTCGAGCGGATCGTGAACACGCCGAAGCGCGGCCTGGGTGACGCCACCGTGCAGATGCTGCATCGCGCCGCCCGTGGCGCGCGCCAGTCCCTCTACCGTGCCGCTGAGGCGCTGGTGGAAACGGAGGAACTGAAGCCGAAGGCGCGCAATACCCTGAAACGGCTGCTGGATGATTTCGCCCGCTGGCGGCAGGTGAAGGATGATCTGGACCCGGCTGAACTGGCGGGAATGGTGCTGGACGAGAGCGGCTACACGGAAATGTGGCAGCGCGACAGGAGCCCCAACGCGCCGACGAAGCTGGAGAACCTGAAGGAAATGGTTCTGGCGATGGAGGACCACGAGACCCTTGGCGCCTATCTGGAGCACATCGCGCTGGTGCAGGCCAACGACAGTTCGGACGATACCGAGAAGGTGTCGATCATGACCCTGCATGCTGCCAAGGGGCTGGAGTTCGACACGGTCTTCCTGCCGGGGTGGGAGGAGGAAGTCTTTCCCCACCGCCGCGCGCTGGAGGAAACCGGCAATGCCGGGCTGGAGGAGGAACGCCGCCTGGCCTATGTCGGCATCACCCGCGCCCGGCAGCGCTGTTTCATCAGCCATGCCGCGAACCGGCGGGTGTTCAACGAATGGCGCTCCGGCATTCCCAGCCGATTTGTCGAGGAACTGCCGGCGGATGCCGTTGAGGTGCGGGCGGAGACCGGCCTCTATGGCGCGTCCGCCCAGCCCGGCGGTGCCCGGGGGCACCAGCAGGCACCGGGCAGCTTCGCCTACGACGCGCCCTGGCTGCAGGCGACAAAACGGCTGAAGGAGCGCGGCTACCGTGCCGGGGGCTATGCTCGTGGCAAGGTGATCGACGGCGAGGCGCGTGAGGTGCGGACGCTGGAAAGCGAGCGCAAGTTCCAGAAGGACGAGCGCGTGTTCCACCAGAAGTTCGGCTATGGCCTGGTCGCCCGCGTCGATGGCAACCACCTGCTGATCGACTTCGAGAAGGCGGGCCAGAAGAAGGTCGTCGCCGCCTTCGTCGATCCGGCCTGAGGCGCCTCAGGCGCGGCTGACGACCCTGACCGGCATTCGCCTGATGCCCCGGACATTGTTGGAATAGATCCGCTCCGGCGCGCCTGTCACATCAAGCGCCATCTCCCGGCGCAGGATCTCTTCCCAGAGAATCCGGAGCTGCAGTTCCGCCAGCCGGTCACCGACACAGCGGTGGATGCCGGCGCCGAACGACAGGTGCCGCCGCGCGTTCGGTCGCTGCAGGCTGAATGCGGAGGGGTTCGGGAACACGGTCTCGTCGAAGTTGCCGGACACGTACCACATGACGACCTTGTCGCCCCGCGCGATCTGCTTGCCGGCCAGCTCCGTGTCACGGTTCGCGGTACGCCGCATGTGGATCAGCGGGGTCTGCCAGCGAATCGTCTCCGACACCAGCTTGTCGACCAGGCCCGGGTCCTGGCGCAGCAGACGATCCTGTTCGGGAAACTGATGCAGCGCCAGGACGCTGCCGGTCATCGAGTTCCGGGTCGTGTCGTTGCCGCCGATGATCAGCAGCATGACGGTTCCCATGAATTCGGCATCGGACAAGTTCCGGGTCGCATCGGAATGGGCGAGCATGGAGATCAGATCGAACTTGGGTTCCATGGCGGCCCGTTCGTCGAACAGCACCCGGAAACGGGTCGCCATTTCCTGCAGGATGACCGCACGTTCTGCTTCGGTCCTGACCGGTGAATCCGGCGCATTGATATCGGCAAGTCCCACATCGGACCAGAAGGTCAGCTTTTCCCGCTCTTCGAAGGGGAAGTCGAACAGGATCGCCAGCATCATTGTCGTCAGAGGCACCGAGACACGATCGACCCAGTCGAAATCCGTGCCGGTGGGCAGGTCATCGAGAATCGCACCCGTGCGCTGCCGGATGCTGTCGGTCATCCTGGCCAGATTGGTCGGTGCGACAATGGGGGCCACGGTCTTGCGCTGGGCCGTGTGCTCGGGACGGTCCATGCGGATGAAGTTGCGCCGGCTGCTGATGTCACCCGAATCCTGGATCTGGATACCGCCCCATTCGGATGATGAGGAGAAGACCGCGTCGTTCAGTTCCACTTCCATGATATCGGCGTACCGGGTGACGGCCCAGTAGGGGCCGTGCATGCTGTCGCTGAAATGATGCACGGGGTCCTCATGCCGCAGGCGCGTAAAAGCGGCCTCCCATGAGTCCGACTGATAGAGGGCCGGATCGCTGACATCCGGGAACTCACCCTCGTCGGCATCAATTGACTGAATCGAAGTGTCTGCCACCATCGCTTCCTCCCATGGTCTGCAACTCCAGCCCCATTGCGGATCGTGCTGGTTGGCCAGCAGGATACTCCAGAGCCTGGCCTGAAACAGTAATTAATTGCTAGAGCAACAGAATGCAGGACCTTCTGCAACCGTAATGGCCTGCGCCGCTCTCCTGTCCAGTGGCGGTCTGCTGAACCGGTGCCAGCGGTTGGGGGCGGTCAAGTGCCGGCGTACCCGGCGCCCTTCTCCGCTCCTTGGTGATGACACTCTTGCGAGTGCTGTGGTTCAATTGATCAATCACGCGCGGTGCGGTCGGGTGAAGTCCTGTCCGTGTGAAGAACAAGCGCGATGCTTGGGAGGGCAGGAAAATGAACTGGTTGCGCAACTTGATGCTGGGGGGAGTTCTGGCGCTGGCCATGGTCGTTCCCGCGGCGGCGAAGGAGACCGGTCTGGTCTTCGTGTCGAGCGAGAAGGACAATGCCGTCCATGTGCTGGATGGCAAGACGCTGGAAGTCGTCAAGCGTATCGGCACCGCTGCCCGCCCCCGGCATCTTCAGTTCGACCCAGCGCGGACGCGGATCTTCGTTGCCTGTGGCGATGGGGATGCCATCGACATCATCGACATCGCGACACTTCAGCTGACCGACCGGATAACGGGTATCGATGACCCGGAGCTGTTCGATTTCTCGGCTGATGGCGGCACGCTCTTCATCTCCCTGGAGGATGACGCCAAGCTCGGCATCCTCGATCTCGCCACCTATTTCCGGGAGCGCGAGTCGAAGCCGGACCTGGACGTTGCGGAACCGAGCGATGAGCCGCTGTCCGAAGAGGAAGATGAGGAAGAAGGGAACGAGAACGAGGAAGAGGGCGGCGAAGAGGCTGGTGTTGCCGGCCTGACCACGATCGAGGTCGGCGCGGAGCCGGAGGGCATTCTGGCCAATCCGGATGGCCGGACGGTCTATGTCTCGTCGGAAGTGGCCAACCTGGTGCATGTGGTCGATCTGGCCAGCGGCAGCATCCGGGCCAACATTCTGGTCGGGCAGCGGCCGCGCCGCTTTGCGCTGACACCGGACGGGCGTGAACTCTGGGTGTCCAACGAACTCGCCGCCTCCGTCTCGATCATCGATGTCGCCAGCAACACGGTCTCGGCCACGCTTCGGCTTGAACCGCCGAGGGGCTTGCGGGTGGAGGACGTGACACCGGTCGGGATCACCATGACGGCTGACGGCCGGACCGCCGTGATCGCCATGGGACGGGCCAATCACGTGGCATTCGTCGATGTTGCCGCGCGGCAGGTCGCGGACCTGGTTCTGGTGGGCAACCGGGCCTGGAACGCCACCCTGAACCGGGACGGCAGCCTGCTCTACGTCGCCAACGGTCTGAGTGACGACATGACGGTCATCGACATGGAACGCCGTCGTGCCGTCCGGTCGGTGCCGGTCGGGCGTGTCCCGCATACCGTCCTGATCGATGACTGATCTGACCCGACTTCTCGCCGCCGGTCTTCTGGCTGTGCTGGGGCTCGCGCTGCCGGTCACGGTCGCCTGGGCAGATGAGCTTGTCATCGGTCACCTGGAGATGAAGGGGGATCGTGACTATCGCCGGTCCCGCACCTTCGCGGCCTTCCTGAACCAGCCGCTCGGCCGTCCCCATGCCGGTGGGGAAGTGGCCCTGGGGGAGGTGAAATGGCATGGCGCGGCGACCGGGACGGAGTTTGCCCTGGACCGCCAGCGCGCCCGTCAGGACGAACTCGTTGCGACGGCGGAGGCGATGCTGGCGCGCGGTGTCCATTTCATCATCCTCGATCTGCCTGCACCGGAGATCGCGTCTGTTTCGGGGGCGCTGGCGGGCAGGGACGTGCTGCTCTTCAACATACGCGCGGCTGCGGACAGCCTGCGGGGGGCCGACTGTCAGCCCAACCTGCTGCACATCGCACCAAGTGACGCCATGCGGGCCGACGCGGTCGGGCAGTTCCTGGCCCTGCGTCGCTGGCGGGAGGTGCTGGTCCTGGTGGGGCCGCTGGCGGCGGACAGGGCCATGGCCGCCGCCTTCCGGCGCAGTGCCGCGCGCTACGGCCTGAAGATCGAAGACGAGCGTGCCTTCGTGCTGAGCAATGATCCCCGGCAGCGTGAACTGAACAATCCGTTGCTGCTGACGCAGGGGTCGGACCATGACGTGATCTTCGTCGCCGACAGCGATGGCGAGTTTGCCCGCAACCTGAACTACCGGATGGTGGATCCGCGCCCGCTCGTGGGGACCGAAGGGCTGGCCGGACTGGCCTGGCACTGGTCATGGTCGCGCCATGGCGCACCGCAACTGGAAAACCGGTTTCAGGATCAGGAGGGCCGCCCGATGCGTGATCCCGACTGGGCCGCCTGGCTGGCTGTAAAGGCGGTGGCGACTGCCGTGCAGCGCACGCAGAGCGAAGTGTTTGTGACCCTGCGCGATCACCTGCTGTCGGCGGAACTCGTGCTCGACGGCTTCAAGGGCAACCGCCTGAGTTTCCGCCCCTGGGACAACCAGTTGCGGCAGCCGATGCTGCTCGCCACCCATAACCACGTTGTCGCCCGCGCCCCGGTGGAGGGATTCCTGCACCGGACCAACAATCTCGACACCCTGGGGATCGACGCACCCGAGACCGCCTGCCGCATGACGCGTTAGGGGAGGGGGGCGAGCTCCCGGCTGGCCGGATTCGGACCCGATCATCGACGGGGTCTCGCACCGGTCGTGGCCCGGCGATAGACTGGCGGCATGCTTGATTTCGACACCTGCAATACCGCCCGCCTGCGTCGCGATCCGGCCTTTGACGGCCGGTTCATTGCGGCATTCAGCGAACTCCACGGACGCCCGCCACCCTCCCTCCTGGCATCCCGGACATGAAGAATATCCCGCTCAGCTACACCTGGCTCGAAACGCCGATCGGGCGACTGCTGCTGGCGGGCGATGCCGGGTCGCTGCATTTCCTCAGCTTTCCCGGCGGCCACAAGGCCTTCGGCCCGCATCCGGCCTGGACCTGTTCCGACAAGGGTTTCGATGAGGTGAAACGGCAGTTGCTGGCCTATTTCGATGGCCGCCTGCGGGACTTCGATCTGCCGCTGACGCTGCATGGCACCGATTTCCAGAAACGGATCTGGCGCCGGTTGCGCACCATTCCCTTCGGCCAGACCACAACCTATGGCGCGCTGGCGCGCGGGATCGGGGCACCGAAGTCGAGCCGCGCGGTTGGTGCCGCGAACGGTGCCAACCCGCTGCCGGTCATCATCCCCTGCCACCGGGTCATTGGTGCGAACGGGGCCCTGACCGGTTTCGGCGGCGGCATTGAGACCAAGCGGTTCCTTCTGAAGCTGGAGGGCAGCCTGCCGGACCCATGAGCCTGATTCCTGCGGCGCGGCGGCTCAGGTCCGGTTGACGTGATCGACCGCCCAGCCACCGTCCCCATGATCGGTCAGGGACGTGACCGACAGCGGATCGATGCAGAGGCTGAGGCCACGGTGCGGCGGGATGCCGAGGGCCAGGGTCACCGCCGCGCGGATCACGCCTGCGTGGGCGATGACGGCGACGGTCTGTCCGCCGAACCGCCCCCCGGCACGGGAAATCACCCGGTTCGTGCGCTCGATCAGGTCAAGAAAGCTCTCCCCCTCGGGCGGTCTCAGGGCGGCCATGGCTTTCAGGTCCAGCCCGTTCCAGGCGCTGACCGCGCTGTAGGGCTTGCCTTCCCAGGTGCCGAAGTGCTGCTCCTTCAATTCATCGTCGAACAGGGGGGCAGGCAGGGCCGGGCTGATCCCGCGCAAGGTCTCGACAGTCGTGCGGCAACGGGAGAGCGGGCTGCAGAGGACCACACCCGCGACCTGCAGCATCGCTGCGGTACGGATCAGGCTTTCGCTGTCGGGTTCCAGTGCGGGGATATCGGTATGGCCGATGATCCGTCCGTCCGGATCAGTCGGTGCATGGCGGACCCAGAGCCAGCGGGTCACGGACATGGTCGTCAGCGGTCGCTGCGCAGCACCATGCAGTCCATCCGCTTTGCCTTCAGCGCGCGACAGGCGTCGCGGGCCTCCGTCGCGTTGAACGAGAGCAGCCGCGCACGATACAGGCTGCCCTTGCTGGTCTTCACCCGGTTCAGGTCGATCGGGTGGTTGCGCAACTGTTCCGGCGCGGCGGCAACCGCCTGCCGGATGGCGCGGTTGGCACGTTTGGTCGACCCGAAGGCGCCGACCTGGATGCCATGGTCGCCTTCAGGCACGGCCACCGGCGTTGCCGCAGGCGCGGCGGCGTTCGCTTCGGAGATCAGGTTGATGCTGCGCAGGCTGGCCAGCACGGACGACTCGCCCCGGCTGCCAGGGCGGGCAGGGGGTAGATCGGCGGCGACCGTCAGGGTGCCCGACTTCTCCTGATCTGCGGCACGGCGGAATCCCATGCTGATCAGTTTCTGCATCTGCCGGTCGCGCCGCGCCGCGGTGCGGCCACCGATGACCACGGCCACCAGCCGCCGCCCGTCGCGCGCGACGGTGGTCACCAGGTTGAAGCCGGATGCATTGATGTAGCCGGTCTTGATCCCGTCCACACCGTCGATCCTGCCCAGCAGGTTGTTGGTCGAACCGTAGGTGCGTCCCTTCCAGGTGAAGGTGCGGGTGGCAAACAGGGGGAACAGGTCCGGGAAATCGCGCTGCAGGGCGATGGCCAGATTGGCCATGTCGCGCGCGGTGGTCACCTGATGGCGGTTCGGCAGGCCGTTGGCGTTTCGGAAGCTTGTGCTGACAAGCCCGAGATTGCGCGCCCGCGCCGTCATGCGGCGGGCGAAGACGACCTCGCTCGGGGCCAGGGCTTCGGCCACCACGGTTGCCACGTCGTTGGCGGACTTCACGATCAGCGCCAGCATCGCATCCCTGACGCGGATCGTCGAACCGCGCGGCACACCCAGTTTCGATGCAGGCTTGCCCGCGGCATTGCGCGACACCCGCAGCGGCGTGTCCATGCTCACCTTGCCCTGCTTCACGGCCTCGAAGAGCATGTAGAGCGTCATCATCTTGGTCAGGGATGCCGGATGAACCGTCCGGTCGGCCTTGTGCGCGTAAAGGGTCTGCCCCGTCGCCTGGTCGACGACGATGCCCGTGTAGACACGCTTGGCCGCTGCCGGTGCGGCGAAGGAGACCATGACCAGCGCGGCCATGACCAACAGCGTGCAATGTCCCCAATGTCGTTCAACCGTCATGAACTGGCGCGGCTCCCGAGCCTTGAAATGCGTCGATTCGTCAAGAATTTAGCGGAACCCTGATTCAGGGTCCATGGTGGAGTTAACCTAATTTCGCAAGTCCGGCGCGCAAGAAGCACTTTTGAATGGCTTCGAGCCTAGCCTGAAACGGAACATGACCTATATGTCCCTGAGGTTGGACGGGCAAGGTTCGGTGCGCAATTCTTGCCGATCCCCCTTTCACATCGATCCGTTCCACCATACTGTTTTCATCAGGAATTTCGGGAGAGCCGTCGGAGACATGACCGACAAGCGTAACGATAACGACAGTGACAACGAGATCGGGGTCGTCACCAAGACCCGGCCACGGACGAAGCAGCCGTCGCTGTGGCGCGTATTGATGCTGAACGACGACTACACGCCGATGGAGTTCGTCGTCTACGTCCTGCAGCGCTATTTCAACAAGGACGCCGATGCGGCGACGCAGATCATGCTGCACGTGCATCAGAAGGGTGTCGGCGTCTGTGGAATCTTTCCGTACGAGGTTGCGGAAACGAAGGTCACCCAAGTGATGAACCTCGCCCGTGAGAACCAGCACCCCCTGCAATGTACACTTGAGAAGGCGGAATAGACGCGTGCCATCGCTCTCCAGACATCTCGAAGAAACCCTGCGCCGTGCCCTCAATCTGGCCGGTGAACGCAATCATGAATATGCGACGCTGGAGCATCTACTGCTCAGTCTGATCGACGACCCGGATGCGGTCGCGGTCATGCGCGCCTGCAACGTCGATCTGGGCAAGCTGGCACAGGAGCTGACCCGTTTCATTGACGAGGATCTGAAGGATCTGGCGCAGACGCTGGAGGAAGACGCCAAGCCTACGCTGAGTTTCCAGCGCGTGGTGCAGCGTGCGCTGATCCATGTGCAGTCCTCAGGACGCGAGGAAGTGACCGGCGCCAATATCCTGGTCGCGATCTTCGCGGAGCGGGAGAGCCACGCCGCCTATTTCCTGCAGCAGCAGGACATGACCCGTCTCGATGCCGTCAGCTACATCAGCCATGGCATCGCCAAGGCCCCCGGCCTGAACGCGGAGCGCGCCGTGCGCGGCTCCGACGATCCGGAGGAGGACGGCGAGGACGAGGGCATGCAGGAAGCCGGTGAGGCGGAGGCCGAGGCACCGGAGAACGAGGCGCTGGCCCAGTATTGTGTCGATCTGAACGAGAAGGCACGGGCGGGCAAGATCGATCCGCTGATCGGACGCGCGCTGGAGATCGACCGCACCATCCAGATCCTCTGCCGCCGCACCAAGAACAATCCGCTGTATGTGGGCGAGCCGGGTGTCGGCAAGACCGCGATCGCGGAAGGGCTCGCGCGGCGCATTGTCGAAGGCAATGTCCCCGATGTACTCGCCTCGGCGACGATCTACACCCTCGACATGGGCGCACTGCTGGCCGGAACCCGCTATCGGGGTGATTTCGAGGAACGGCTGAAGGCGGTGATGCGGGAGATCGAGGGGATCGACAACGCGGTCCTGTTCATCGACGAGATCCATACCGTCATCGGGGCCGGGGCCACCTCCGGTGGTGCCATGGATGCATCGAACCTGCTGAAGCCCGCGCTGGCTTCCGGCACGATCCGTTGCGTCGGCTCCACCACCTACAAGGAATATCGCGGCTACTTCGAGAAGGACCGCGCCCTGTTGCGCCGGTTCCAGAAGATCGACGTGAACGAGCCGACGATCGAGGATGCGGTAAAGATCATGAATGGTCTGAAACCGTACTACGAGGAACATCACGGGGTCCGCTACACCAGCGATGCGATCCGTTCCGCGGTGGAACTCTCGGCCCGCTACATCAACGACCGGAAGCTGCCCGACAAGGCCATCGACGTGATCGACGAGGTGGGCGCGGCGGAAATGCTGAAGCCGCAGAGCCGCCGCAAGAAGGTCATCGGTGTCCGCGATGTGGAGGCCGTGGTTTCCAAGATCGCGCGCATTCCGCCGAAATCCGTGACCAAGAAGGACGAGAATGTCCTGGCCAACCTGCAGGACGACCTGAAGCGCGTTGTCTTCGGCCAGGATGTCGCCATCGAGGCTCTGGCGTCCGCCGTGAAGCTGTCGCGTGCCGGTCTGCGCGAACCGGAGAAGCCGATCGGTTCCTACCTGTTCTCCGGCCCGACCGGTGTCGGCAAGACGGAGGCGGCGAAGCAGCTGGCCGATACCATGGGCCTGACGCTGCACCGCTTCGACATGTCGGAGTACATGGAGCGCCATACCGTCAGCCGCCTGATCGGTGCGCCGCCGGGCTATGTCGGCTTCGACCAGGGCGGGCTGCTTACCGACAGCGTGGACCAGCATCCGCATTCCGTGCTGCTGCTGGACGAGATCGAGAAGGCGCATCCGGATGTCTTCAACCTGCTGCTGCAGGTCATGGACCACGGCAAGCTGACCGATCACAACGGCAAGAAGATCGACTTCCGCAATGTCGTGCTGATCATGACGACAAATGCCGGCGCGGCGGAGATGCAGAAACATGCCATCGGCTTCAACCGCGGCATGCGCTCCGACGAGGATTCCGAAGCGATCAAGAAGCTGTTCACGCCGGAGTTCCGCAACCGTCTCGACGCCATCATTCCCTTCGCGCCGCTGGCGCCGGAGGTGGTGGGCCGTGTCGTCGACAAGTTCGTGCTGCAGCTCGAGGCCCAGCTCTCCGACCGCGACGTGACGATCTCGCTCACCGATGCGGCACGCACCTGGCTCGCCGACAAGGGCTACACGCCCGAATTCGGTGCCCGGCCGCTGGCGCGGGTGATCCAGGAAAGCATCAAGCAGCCGCTGGCGGAGGAACTGCTGTTCGGGACCCTGAAACGGGGCGGACACGTGAAGATCCGTCTGGAGCAGGGCAAGCTGGTCTTCGATCTGGAAGCAGCGGCGGAGCGGACACCACCGAAGGCGAAGAAGTCCGGCGGCAAGTCGGGCCGCGGCAAGTCCGGCGGCAGCAAGTCCGGCGGCAGCGCCAAGGGCACGGTCCCCGAGACCAGCAAGTAGCAGGTCGTCGGGGCCGTTCCGGTCGCGGTCGGGTGTCAGAGAGACTGACTGAGCCATGCTGATCCAGTTCTTCACCCTGCGACCGGTTGCGGCGGTCAACGATATCCGCGTGCATCAGCCCGCCGCGGCGCTGGCGCGTCTGCCCGGCGTCCGGTGTCATGTCTTCGGCAGCGGTCAGGCAATGAAGCAGCCGGAACCGGGAGAGGAATCGGTCTTCGTCTGGCAGCGCCAGATCCTGGAGCCTGCGCGGGCGGATGATCATCTGAAACTGCTGCGGCAGGGCCATCTGGTGGTTTCCGAATGGGACGATGACCCGCGCATCTGGCCGATGGTGGTGCGGACGAACTTCTTCTGTCTGCGCGCCAGCCACGCCGTCCAGACCTCCACAGATGCACTGGGCGCGTTCATTCGCCAGCACAATCCGACGGTGGGTGTCTTCCCCAACCAGCTGGCCAATGTCCCGCCGTTGCAGGTGCCAGAAAGGGCGCTTGGGCAGCCGGTCACCCTCTTCTTCGGCGCCCTGAACCGGGAGGAGGACTGGCAGCCCGTCATGGCGGAACTGAACGACGTCCTGCGTATCTTCGGTGACCGGGTGCGGGTCACGGTCGTGCATGACCGGGGATTCTTCGATGCGCTGGAGACGGCGCGGAAGGTGTTTCACCCGACCTGTCCGCATGACCGCTACCGTGAACTGCTGGGGCAGGCGGACATCGCCCTGCTGCCGCTTTCCGACACACCGAAGAATCGCCTGAAATCGGATCTGAAGTTCATCGAGTGTGCGGCGGAGGGGACCGCCGTGCTGGCCGCGCCCACCGTCTACGAGAAGACGATCAGGCACAATGAGACCGGCCTGATCTTCCGCACGCCGCGACAGTTCGGACTGAAATTGCGCGCCCTGATCGGGGATCATTCCCTGCGTCGCCGGCTGTTGCGCAATGCCCATGCCCACGTGGCGCGGGAACGGCGGCTGGAGGATCACGTGACGGCGCGTCTCGACTGGTACCGCAGCCTGCTGGACCAGCGCGCGTCGCTGGATGCGGCGATGCGGGCCCGTTGCCTCGACATCCCCGCGACGCGCTGGTAAAAGCCCGCTCATGCGACGTTTCATGGATGCAGTCTCAGCCGTCCGGCGAATTATCAACCCGGTCCTGTAATACTCAGGGCCGGGCCAATCTGCCTTTCTGACCGCCATCCCGATGAAGAATGTGCCGCGCGCCAGCGATCCCTGCCGTGGCAGACCACAAACGAGTTTCAGACATGACCCAGGACTACAAGGACACCGTCTTCCTGCCGAAGACCGACTTTCCCATGCGCGCTGGCCTGCCGCAGAAGGAACCGGAGATCCTGAAGCGTTGGTACGACATGGATATCTGGGGCAAGCTGCGCGAAAGCTCGAAGGGGCGGGAGAAGTTCATCCTGCATGACGGCCCCCCCTATGCGAATGGCGACATCCACGCCGGGCACGCGCTGAACAAGATCCTGAAGGACGTGATCAACCGCTCCCGCCAGATGCTGGGCTTCGACGCCAACTACGTGCCGGGCTGGGACTGCCATGGCCTGCCGATCGAATGGAAGATCGAGGAGAAGTACCGCAAGGCCGGCAAGAACAAGGACGAGGTGCCGCTGAAGGAATTCCGCAAGGAATGCCGCGACTTCGCCGATCACTGGATCAACGTGCAGCGCGACGGGTTCAAGCGCCTCGGTGTCTTCGGCGACTGGGAACGCCCCTATCTGACCATGGCCTATGAGTCCGAGTCGGTAACGGTCAGCGAGTTGCTGAAGTTCCTGATGGACGGCTCCCTCTACAAGGGGTCGAAGGCGGTCATGTGGTCGGTGGTGGAGAAGACCAGCCTTGCCGAGGCGGAGATCGAGTATCACGACCACACGTCCTTCACCATCTGGGTCCGGTTCCCGGTCGTCCGTACCGACGATCCGGCCCTGGAAGGCGCGTCGATCCTGATCTGGACCACGACTCCCTGGACCATCCCCGGCAACCGGGCACTGGCCTATGGGGAGGAGATCGCCTACGGCGTCTATCAGGTCGACGCGGTGGAGGAAGGTTCCCTGGCCGTGGTGGGGGAGAAGCTGGCGCTGGCCGATGCCCTGGCCGAGGAAGTGCGCGCAAAGGCCGGGATCAGTGCCTGGACCCGCGTCGCCGCCGTGACCAATCCCGCCGGAACGGTCTGCCGCCATCCGCTGAGCGCGCTTGGCTATACCTATGAGGACCGGCTGCTGCCCGCCGACTACGTGACGACGGAACAGGGCACGGGCTTCGTCCATATCGCGCCCGGCCATGGCGCGGAGGACTTCGACCTTGGCCGTGAATATGGTGTCGAGGTGCCGGACACGGTAGGGCCGGACGGTGTCTACTACCCGCATGTGCCGCATTTCGCCGGACACCATGTGTTCAAGGCGCATGGGCCGGTGATCGAGACCCTGACCGAGCACGGCGGCCTGCTGGCGCATGGCAAGATCGTCCATTCCTATCCGCACAGCTGGCGCTCCAAGGCACCGCTGATCTTCCGCAATGCGCCGCAGTGGTTCATCTCCATGGAGAAGAACGGCCTGCGGGAGACCGCGCTGAAGGCCATCGACGAGACCGCCTTCTATCCGGCCTCGGGCCAGCGCCGCCTGCGGGACATGATTGCGCGCCGGCCCGACTGGCTGCTGTCGCGGCAGCGTGTCTGGGGCGTGCCGATCACCGTGTTCGTCGACAAGCGCACCGGCGAGCCGCTGCGTGACCCGGCGGTGAACGCCCGCATCGTGGAGGCGATTGCCCGCGACGGCTGTGACGCCTGGTTCGAGTCCGATCCGTCCGTCTTCCTCGGTCCGGACCATGATCCGGACAACTTCGAGCAGGCGCGTGACATCCTGGATGTCTGGTTCGATTCCGGCACCACGCATGCGTTCTGCCTGGAGAAGCGCGACGACCTGCGGTCCCCGGCGGACCTCTATCTGGAAGGCTCCGACCAGCACCGCGGCTGGTTCCATTCGTCCCTGCTGGAGAGCTGCGGCACCCGTGGCCGCGCGCCCTACAAGGGAGTGCTGACCCACGGTTTCCTGCTGGACGAGAAGAAGGAGAAGATGTCGAAGTCGGTCGGCAACACGATCTCCCCGCAGGACGTCATGAAACAGTATGGCGCCGATATCCTGCGGCTCTGGGTCGTGGCGGCGGACTTCTCGGAGGACCTGCGGTTCGGGCCGAACATCATCAAGTCGACGGCGGATTCCTATCGTCGCCTGCGCAACACCATGCGGTTCCTGCTCGGCAATCTGGATGGCTGGTCGGCGGAGGAGGAACTGCCGGTCGCGGAGATGCCGGAGCTGGAGCGCTATATCCTGCACCGTCTGGCGGTGATGGACCGCGACCTGCGACGCAACCTGGATGTCTATGATTTCCACCGTATCCATGTGGAGCTGTTCAACTTCTGCACCGTCGAGCTGTCCTCGTTCTACTTCGATGTGCGCAAGGACGCGCTCTACTGTGATCCGGCGGGTTCCGTGCGCCGCCGCGCGGCCCGTACCGTGCTTGACCGGCTGTTCCATGCGCTGGTCACCTGGTTCGCGCCGATCCTCAGCTTCACGGCGGAGGAGGTCTGGCAGAGCCGTTTCAACGACCCGTCCGACAGCGTGCATCTGAAGCTGTTCCCGGAGATCCCGGCGGAATGGCTGAACGACAATCTGGCGGCCCGCTGGGACCGCATCGCCCGCATCCGCCGCGTCGTGACCGGCGCGCTGGAGGTGGAACGGCGGGAGAAGCGGATAGGTGCCAGCCTGCAGGCCGCGCCGGTCGTGCATGTCTCGGCGGAGGACGCGGCACTGCTCGATGGCCTCGACGTGGCCGAGATTTGCATCACCTCCGACATCCACATCAGCACTGATCCGGCACCGGAAGGCGCCTTCACGCTGGACGATGTGGAAGGCGTCGCCGTGGTCCCGGCCCTGGCCGAAGGCGGCAAGTGCCAGCGCTGCTGGATGGTGCTGCCCGAGGTGACGGAGACCCAGGACATCTGCAACCGCTGCACGGATGCCGTGGCGGCCTGACCGGGCCCGGCTTAGAAATCCTGTGCGACGGTCGAGTTAAACTCGTTTGTCCCACGGCTGTTGCCGCACTCCCTTGAAGCTGCCGGCCGGACTGATCCGGTCGGCAGCATTCATTTCGGGACGTGTCTGCCATGGAAATCCTCTCGGCCCTTGTTCTCTTTGCCGTCGTCACGACCATCACGCCCGGCGGCGCAACGACGCTCTCCACCGCTTCAGGGATGAACTTCGGCGTGCGCCGCAGCCTGCCGCTGATCGCGGGCATGGTGTCGGGACTTGGGACGCTGGTCTTCTGTGCCGGGTTCGGGCTGGCCAGCCTGATCGCGGCGGCGCCGGCGCTGGAACTTGCGCTGCGGCTCGCCGGATCGGCCTATCTGCTCTGGCTGGCATGGCGGACGGCCCGCAACGGTGCGCCCGGCGCGGCGGGCGATGTGGAGATCAGACCCTACAGCTATGTGGCAGGACTGATGCTTGTCTCGGTCAATCCGAAAGCCTGGGCCATGGCCTTCGGGGCCAGTGCCGCCTTCGCCGGGGGGATGAGCAATCCGGTACTCGCGGCCCTGGTCATGGCGCTGGTGTTCATGGTCTGCGGCGCGTCGGCGCTGACCCTCTGGTGCGGCGCCGGGGCGATGCTGGCGCGGTTGCTGAAGACGGAGAGGCAGTGGCGCCTGCTGAACGGTATGCTCGGCATGCTGCTGGTGGTGTCCATCGTCCCGATGTGAGTCCGGGTGTGGACCGTGCCTCCCCTCTCCCCCTCCCGGCCACCCACAAGGATCATCCCATGGGTGGTCGGGAGGGGGAGAGGGGAGGCACGGTCTACAAACGACTCAGGAGAGGGATGGAACAGGCAGTGAAAGAACGCGCTATACCGGCAACCGAAGCTCCACCCGTAACCCGCCCATCTCGGAGGCCCCCAGCCTGATCTCGCCGCCGTGGCGGCGCACCACGTCGCGGGCGATGGTCAGACCCAGCCCGGCGCCGCCCGTGTCCGGCCCGCGCGCGTCATCCATGCGGCGGAAGGGGCGGAACATCTCGCTGCGCCGCTCTGCGGGGATGCCGGGTCCATCGTCGTCGATCTGGATGTAGATCTGGTTGGAGCGGCGCTCCGCCAGCAGACTGATGCTGTCCGCGTGGCGGCGACTGTTCTCCATAAGATTGGTCAGACAGCGCTTCAGCCCGTTGGGCCGTCCGATCATATGCAGATCACCTGCGATGCTGTCCGTGACAGTGGCACCCTGACGCCGTGTGTCGTCGGCAACCGCCCTGACCACGTTGGCAAGGTCCAGTGGCTCCGCCGGTTCCTGGTCCTGGCCGCGGGCATAGGCCAGATAGCCGTCGACCATGCGCTGCATGTCGTTCACGTCGCTGCGCAGATCCTCGATCTCCGGGTCCTCGCCCAGCATGGCGAGCTGCAGCTTCATCCGGGTCAGTGGCGCGCGCAGGTCGTGGCTGACACCCGCCAGCATCTCGCTGCGCTGCTCGATCTGCCGCGTCATGCGGTTCTTCATCTCCAGCAGGTTGCGGGCGGCCTTTCGTACTTCCAGCGCGCCGCTGGGTCGGAAGTCCGGGGCTTCCTGGCCCTTGCCATAGCGTTCCGCGGCGGAGGCGAGCCAGCGGATCGGTCGCACCTGGTTGCGCAGGAACAGTACCGCGATGAACAGAACCACGATTGATGTGGCGATCATGGAGATGATCAGGATGTTGATGGTCAGCGAGTACAGCCGCTCGTCACGCGTCGAGACATGCAGCACCCCGTCGGGCAACTGGATGCTGACCCCCAGCCGCCGGGCCTCCGACCCCGTGTCGATGACGAAGGGGTAGGTGACGCTGCGGGCGATGAACTGGGCGAACATCCGGTCCTTCAGCGAGTAGTCACCGGGATCGATATCGGCGCCGCGCACCGGGTTGCTGAGTTGCGCGCCGCCGACGAATTCGACGCGCAGGCGCAGCTTGTCCTGGGCCGCCTGGGCCAGCCAGGCCCGCTCCGCCCGCTTCTCCGCCGTGGACATGCTGTCCAGCACCAGCATGATCTCGCCCACGACGCCGGACGCCATGTGCGCGGAGACCGACTTCCAGTGCCGCTCATAGAAGAACCAGGCGACCATTGCCTGCACCAGGATCAGCGGCAGGATGATGATCAGCAGGGCGCGGGGAAACAGCCGCTTGGGCATCAGTTGCCGCATCCGGCCCAGCAGAGGCAGGGTTACGCGCATGTGCGGGACCTGCTGGCCTTGATGCCCTGTCCGGTCATGCGTTCACCGCAGTGGCCCAGAGGACATAGCCCTCACCCCGGACGGTCTGCAGGTGTGTCGGCTGGCGCGGATCATCCTCCAGCTTGCGCCGCAGGCGCGTGACCTGCACATCGATGGCGCGGCCCGCCGGGTCACCGGCTTCGCCTGCCAGCATCTCCCGGCTGATGGTTTCACCGGGGCGGGCGGCCAGGGTCTGCAGCAATGCCGCCTCACCGCTGGTCAGCCGCACCGGGGCATCGTCACGGGTCAGTCGGTTGGTGGCCCGGTCGAAACGGAAATCGCCGAAACCAAGGACCTGCGTGGCCGGACGTCGCGTGCCGCGCCGCAGCACGGCCCGGATGCGCAGCAGCAGTTCCTTTGGCTCGAACGGCTTGGTCAGGTAGTCATCGACACCGGTTTCCAGGCCCGCGATCCGGTCATCCGCATCGCCGAGGGCGGTGAGCATCAGGATCGGCACCTGCCGACCGGTGCCGAGCAGGCGACTGGCGAACTGCCGGCCATCCTCCCCCGGCAGCATGACGTCGAGGATCAGCAGGTCGAACTCGATCCCTGCCAGACGGCTTTCCGCCTCCGCCGTGTCCGCGGCCTCGCTGATCCGGAAGCCGTTGTCGCCGAGGAAACGGCGCAGCAGGCCGCGCAACCGGCTGTCATCATCAACGATCAGGATATGCGGGCTGTCATCGGTCATGCGGGGCTTTCATGTATCCGGTGCTCACTTGCGGATCTGGGCGAGGATGGTGTCGCGGCTCTCCTGGTCGATCAATTCCGAAAGTACCCGGCGATAGCCCTCCACGGCCTCCGGCCCTGCGCGACGAAAGGCGCGGGCAACCCGTTCCTGCTGCGGCTCGGAGCAGGCGGCCTCCAGCGCCTGGCCGCTTTCGGTCAGGGACAGGTGCCGCAACCGGCGATCCCGTGCCCCCGGGGTCTGGGCCACATAGCCATCGCGCACCATGGCCCCCAGCACACGGGCAAGCGATTGCTTGGTGATGTTCAGGATCTTCAGCAGGTCCTGCACCGTGATGTCGGGATTGCGGCCAACGAAATGCAGCACCCGGTGATGCGCGCGCCCATAGCCGACGGTGGCCAGAACCTGATCCGGATCTGACGTAAAGTCCCGGTAGGCAAAGAAAAGCATCTCGATGGCCTGACGCAGGTCACGACCCTGCGGATGATTCTGTCCGTCAAACCATGCTTCCCAATTGGCGGTCGCAGGGTCATCATCATCGGGCTTTGGGGAACTGGAAAAAGATACGTCAACCATGTTGACTTAGTTTCCTTACAATGTTACTCACAACGCGCATTAGGCGACACATTTGTATAAACGAGGCAGGCAATGAGCAACTTCGCGGACCAGGATGGTCTGATCTGGTACAACGGTGAGATGGTCCAGTGGCGAGATGCAGATGTACATGTGCTGACGCATGGGCTGCATTATGCCAGTTCCGTGTTTGAAGGCGAGCGCGTCTATGGCGGCGAGATCTTCAAGCTGACCGAGCACACGGAGCGGCTGGTTCGGTCCGCCGCCCTGCTCGACTTCGAAATTCCCTATTCCGTCGCGGAAATTGATGCCGCCTGCCGCAAGGTCGTGACCGACAACAAGATCGTCGACGGCTATGTCCGCCCGGTTGCGTGGCGCGGCAGCGAGATGATGGGCGTGTCAGCGCAGGCCAACCGGATCAACCTGGCCATCGCGGTCTGGGAGTGGCCGAGCTACTTCTCGCCGGAGGAGCGGCTGCAGGGTATCCGCCTGCAGATCTCCAAGTGGCGCCGGCCCGATCCGGCCACCGCGCCCGTCGAGTCCAAGGCTGCGGGCCTCTACATGATCTGCACCCTGTCGAAACATGCCGCGGAGAAGGAAGGCTATGCCGATGCGCTGATGCTGGACTGGCGCGGTCAGGTGGCCGAGGCAACGGGGGCCAACATCTTCTTCACCCGCAACGGCAAGATCTACACGCCGACGCCTGATTGCTTCCTGGACGGCATCACCCGCCGGACGGTGATCGCACTGGCTAAGGAACGCGGCTACGAGGTCATCGAGCGGCGGATCATGCCGGAGGAGATGGCGGATTTCGAGGAATGCTTCCTCACCGGTACGGCGGCGGAAGTGACGCCGGTGCGGGAGATCGGACCCTATGCCTTCACACCGGGTGGGATCTGCGAAGCCCTGATCGCGGACTATGATGCGGTGGTGCGGCGCAAGAACAGCAAGGAAGCAGCGTGAACCCAGAACGCCCCAAGGGTGGTCGCCGGTCGGGCGGTGGTGACAGCAGTCGCCGCCGCCCTGCCGCGTCTGGCGGCCCCGCCCGTCGGCATGGCGAGATCACGGTCCCTGCAGAGGCCCTGAAGATCTGGGTCGAGCGGGGCCTGACCCAGTTCAAGGTCGCGGAGGTCAGCCTGACCGAAGCCCGCGACAATGCCCGCCTGGAGCAGGAAGCGCGTACCCGCGCCCGCAGCGTCCAGGGTCAGATCGTCTACAACTACCTGCTCGACCGGAAGGGCAGCACGGCCTGGTGGCAGGAATGGGGTGGCTTTGATCTGGAGTCGGAGATTCTGACTGAAGCGGTGCTGAGCATTCCGTCCGTGAAAGCGCGCATCGACGCCTTCGACCCGAAGGACAATGAATGGGGCCTCGATACGGTCGAGGATTACCGGGACGTGCTGTTGCAGGCGCATCACGGTGATGTGGAGGAGGACGACCTGCGTCGCGGCCTGCGCCGCTGGCTGGGCCACCTGTCGCCGGACGCCCGCCGCCTGTTCGCCCGCGACATCAAGAGCTGGCTGAAGGAACCCGCACCGAAGCCGGAAGGCTGACGCGCGGCCCCGCTGAGCGACCGGACAGCCGACCAGATTCACCGCCAATACGAATGTCCCGACATTCCCCTGTCAGAGGGAACGCCGGGACTGTTCGTCATCACCCGTCGTTTCAGGCGGCTTCGACGGCTTTCGTCTTCTCGAACGTCAGCCCGTCCGGTCCGACATGGACTTCCACGGTGGTCCCGTCGGCGATCTCACCGGCCAGGATGCGTTCCGCCAGCGCATTCTGAAGTTCGCGCTGGATGACGCGCTTCAGCGGGCGGGCACCATAGACCGGGTCGTAACCGGCATCGGCCAGCCAGTCGCGGGCGGCGTCGTCCAGTTCCACTTCGATCTTCCGCTCCGCCAGCAGGTCCTGCAGGTGGCGCAACTGGATATCCACGATACCGCCCATGTGCGCCCGTGCCAGACGGTGGAACAGGATGATCTCGTCCAGCCGGTTGACGAACTCGGGCCGGAAGTGGTCCCGCACCGCCTTCATCACCTGAGCCTCGGCCAGGACAGTGTCATCTTCGGGGCCCAGTGCCGCCAGATGCTCGCTGCCCAGGTTCGAGGTCATGATGATCAGGGTGTTGCGGAAATCGACCGTGCGACCCTGACCGTCCGTCAGGCGGCCATCGTCCAGCACCTGCAACAGCACGTTGAAGACATCCGGATGCGCCTTCTCGACCTCGTCGAACAGGATCACCTGATAGGGCCTGCGCCGGACGGCCTCGGTCAGGGCACCGCCCTCGTCATAGCCGACATAGCCCGGCGGGGCACCGATCATGCGGGCCACAGCATGTTTCTCCATGTACTCGGACATGTCGATGCGGACCATGGCCTGGTCGTCGTCGAACATGAACTCGGCCAGCGCCTTGGTCAGTTCGGTCTTGCCGACACCGGTGGGGCCCAGGAACAGGAACGACCCGATCGGCCGGTTGGGGTCCTGCAGACCGGCACGGGAACGACGGACCGCGTGGGCCACGGCCCTGATCGCCTCTTCCTGACCGATCACACGCTCGCCGATCCGCGCTTCCATCTGCAGCAGCTTCTCGCGCTCGCCGGCCAGCATCTTCTCCACCGGCACCCCGGTCCAGCGGCTGACGATGATGGCAATGTCTTCCTCCGTCACCGATTCGCGGACACCGGCCGGGGCACACTTGCCTTCCGCTTCTGCCAGTTTCTGCTCCAGTTCCGGGATCAGGCCATAGGTCAGTTCACCGGCACAGGCCAGATCGCCGCGCCGCTTGGCGTCCTCGACGTCGTTGCGGGCATGGTCCAGCTCTTCCTTGACCTGCTGCGCCTCGCCCAGCTTGTCCTTCGCAGCCTGCCAGCGCGCGGTCTGCGCCCGGCTCTGCTCCTCCAGATCCGCCAGCTCGGTCTCCAGCTTCTGCAGCCGGTCCTTCGAGGCCTGATCGCTTTCCTTGGTCAGGGCCTCGCGCTCGATCTTCAGCTGGATCACCCGGCGGTCGAGCAGTTCCAGCTCCTCCGGCTTCGAATCCACCTGCATGCGCACACGGCTCGCCGCCTCGTCCACCAGGTCGATGGCCTTGTCGGGCAGGAAACGGTCGGTGATGTAGCGGTTCGACAGGGTGGCGGCGGAGACAAGCGCGGCGTCGGCGATACGGACGCCGTGATGCACCTCGTACTTCTCCTTCAGGCCACGCAGGATGGAGACTGTGTCCTCCACCGTCGGCTCCGAGATGAAGACCGGCTGGAACCGCCGCGCCAGCGCCGCGTCCTTCTCGATATGCTTGCGGTATTCGTCCAGCGTGGTCGCGCCCATGCAGTGCAGTTCACCGCGCGCCAGGGCCGGCTTCAGCAGGTTGGAGGCATCCATGGCCCCGTCCGCCTTGCCTGCACCGACCAGGGTATGCAGCTCGTCGATGAACAGCACGATCTCGCCGGCCGCCGACTGCACTTCCTGCAGCACGGCCTTCATCCGCTCCTCGAACTCGCCACGGTATTTCGCACCGGCGATCATCGCGCCGAGATCCAGTACCAGCAGGCGCTTGTTCTTCAGACCCTCCGGCACGTCACCGTCGATGATGCGGCGCGCCAGGCCCTCGGCAATGGCGGTCTTGCCGACACCGGGTTCACCGATCAGGACAGGATTGTTCTTGGTCCGGCGCGACAGCACCTGGATGGCGCGGCGAATCTCGTCGTCGCGGCCGATCACAGGGTCCAGCTTGCCTTCCCGCGCTGCCTCGGTCAGGTCGCGGGCATAGCGTTTCAGCGCGTCATAGCCATCCTCGGCGGAGGCACTGTCCGCCGTGCGTCCCTTGCGCATGTCGTTGATTGCCGTGTTCAGCGCCTGCGGGGCGACACCGGCGCCCTTCAGGATCTTCGCCGCTTCGGCATCATTCGCCATGGCCAGGGCCAGCAGCATCATTTCCGCCGTGACGAACTTGTCACCGGCCTTGGTCGCCAACTGGCCAGCCTGTTCGAAGACCCGCGCCAGTTCCGGGGCAAGATAGACCTGCCCGGCACCGGAACCCTCGACCCTGGGCAGCTTGCCCAGCGCCATTTCGGTCTGCTGCAGCGCCTGCTTCGCGTCACCGCCAGCGGCGGCGATCAGCGATGCGGCCATGCCCTGTTCGTCATCCAGCAGCACCTTCAGCAGGTGCTCCGTGGTGAAACGCTGATGATTGGACCGGACAGCCAGCCCCTGGGCGCTTTGCAGAAAGCCGCGCGCCCGTTCCGTGTAGTTCTCGAAGTCCATGCTTCCCTCTTTCCAAAGCCCGCGTCCGACACCCCGTTCCGGGCCTGTCATCGGCGTCTCACTAGAGTTTGCCTGTCATGATGCGCGTCGCCGCGCGGTTCGGATGTCCGGTCCCCGGCTGGGCAACCCGACACCACATATGTTGTTATTGTGCAACGCTTGCGCAAGACAGCGGCAAGCCAGATTTCGCATTCAATTGGCTTGTCCGTGTGCCAGCCACTTGATCCGTGGGGTGGGTCGGGACACTCTCCCGCCATGACACGCATCACCAGACTCTGCCGCTATCCGGTCAAGGGCCTTGCCGCCGATGACCTGACCGCCATCGACCTGACCGCAGGCCAGCCCATTCCGTTCGACCGCAAGTGGGCGATCGCGCATGGCTCGACCACCTTCGATCCTGCTGATCCGAAGCATCTGCCCAAGACCAGCTATCTGCAACTGATGCAGCATGAGCGGCTGGCGACGCTGGATGCGCAGTTCGATGATGCCGAACAGACACTGACCCTGCTGCGGGACGGCAGGCAGGTGGCGCGGGGCAACCTGTCCCTGCCTATCGGACGCAGCCTGGTCGAGCAGTTCCTGTCTGCCTGGGCGAAGGAGGAACTGCGTGGCGCGCCGCGCATCGTCACCGCGCCCGGCGCGGAACTGAGTGATGTCGGCCTGCCGGTGCTGTCCCTGATCAACCTGAACAGCGTGCGCGATATCGAGCGGGTGGCCCGCAAGCCGGTCGATCCGATGCGGTTTCGCGGCAACATCTACGTCGACGACATGCCCGCCTGGGCCGAGTTCGATCTGGTCGGCAAGGCCGTGAGTGCCGGCGGCGCGCGGCTTCAGGGCCTGGCACGGATCGACCGGTGCGGCGCGACGAACGTGAACCCGGAAACGGCGGAGCGTGACATGCAGATCCCGAAAGTGCTGCAGTCGGGCTTCGGCCATGTCGACTGTGGTATCTATCTGTCGGTTACGGGAGATGGCCGCATCGCGGTCGGAGATTCGCTTGGGGAGGGCGATGATGGAAATGGGTGACAATCTGTCGGGGGCGCAGGCCTTCGACCTCAGTCCGGAACAGGTTGAGATCCTGGACACGGCGGATCGCTATGGCCGGGAACAGCTCGCGCCGCTGGCGTCGCGGATGGATGACGAGGAATGGTGGCCGGACAAGGAATTCCGGGCACTGGGCCAGATGGGCTATCTGGGGGTCACGGCACCGTCGGAATTCGGCGGGGCGGAACTGGACGTCTTCGGTTCCGGTCTGGTGCTGCAGGCCTTCAGCCGCTGGAACCCGGCGCTGGGGCTGGCCTGGGTGGCGCATGACAATCTCTGCATGAACAACATCCTGCGCAACGGCAATGACGACATCCGCAAGCGCTACATCCCCGGTCTGGTGGACGGCAGCCTGGTCGGCGCGCTCGGCCTGACGGAGCCGGGGGCAGGGTCGGATGCGCTGGGATCCATGGCCACCACCGCCCGGCGCGACGGCGACGACTATGTGCTGAACGGGCGCAAGCTCTACATCACCAACGGCCCCATCGCCGACGTGCTGCTGGTCTACGCCAAGACGGACCGCGACCGCGGCGCCAAGGGCATTTCCGCCTTCGTGGTGGAGAAGGACTTTCCCGGTTTCAGCGTGGCGCAGAAGCTCAACAAGATGGGTTTCCGAGGCAGCCAGACCGGTGAACTGGTGTTCGACGACTGTCGTGTCCCCGCTGCCAACATGGTTGGGGAGGAGAATCGCGGCCACGTCGTTGTCATGTCCGGGCTGGATCTGGAACGGGCGATGATCTCCCCCATCTGCCTCGGCATCTCGGAGCGCGCGCTGGAGCTTTCCGTCGAATATGCGCGGGAGCGCAAGCAGTTCGGCAAGCCCATCGCCAGCTTCCAGATGGTGCAGTCGCACGTCGCCGACATGTACACCTATGTGGAGGCCATTCGCCTGTTCACCTATCGCGGCCTCTCCGCCGTGAACAACCTGGTGGAGGGCGAGGGCGGGCGCGGCGACGTGCACAAGCTCAGCGCCGCCTCCGTGATGTTCACCGCCAACATGATGAACCGGGTGCTCGACCTGGCGGTGCAGGTCCATGGCGGCATCGGCTACATCTGGGAAAGCGAGATCAACCGGCTCTACCGGCACACCAAGCTGCTCGAGATCGGCGCGGGCACGACCGAGGTCCGCAAGATGATCATCGCCGAGGAAGTACTGAAGTAGGGGCGCTGCGCCTGGGATCTCTTTGGTCCCCCGGCCAGCCCTCTCCCCCTCCCGACCACCCATCAGGATACTCGCGTGGGTGGTCGGGAGGGGGAGAGGGCTGGCCGGGGTCAGCACATGAACCGCGAGAGGCCAGGCCGGGGACCACGAACGACTCGGCCACATACACCTTGGCCTGCCGGAATGACCATGTTATAGACCCCGCGACTGGCGAACGCGGGTTCGCCGGACCGGTATCTATTTCTCTGGTCATGCCCGTTGGGGGTCGGCCATTGCTGAAGACGAAAGAGGAACGCCTTGGAAGTCAGCGTACGCGACAACAATGTGGACCAGGCACTGAAGGTCCTGAAGAAGAAGATGCAGCGGGAAGGCATCTTCCGTGAGATGAAGCTTCGTAACTATTACGAGAAGCCGTCCCAGCGCCGGGCGCGGGAGAAGGCCGAAGCGGTGCGTCGTGCCCGCAAGCTGGCCCGCAAGCGCGCGCAGCGCGACGGGCTCTGATCACACCCTGACGGGAACGCGATCGCACAGGACGACCCGGTGGCCCCGCCGCCGGGCGTTTTTGTGTGTCTGGAGCAGATCGCCGGCCGGGTGAAAGGCTGGTTCTCCATTGCGTCGGTCAATCGACCGATCAGGGAAACCGACCCGCAGTCCGTTCCTGCGACCGCCCATGCGATCCTGACGACAGATCCAACCCTGTCGGCGCCGCCTGCAGTGGCTCGACGCCGAGTTACGCCGCCTGCGCCTCCAGGCCGATGGAGCGGTAGCGGTAGACGCCGTCGTCGCCGATCTTGCGTTCCATGCGGCCCTGGCCGATCAGCATGTGGATGTGGCTGATCCCCTCCGACATCGCCAGGCCCATGTCGTCCGGGCCGAGCTTGCGCAGGAACATGGTGGGCAGCAGTTCCTGCACCGATGACCATTCGCCGGCACCTTTCCAGAGCGATTTCAGGCGGGCGCGGTGGTGGTCCTGCAGATAGTTGATCCGGGCGTGCAGGCTGCGGAACGGATCGCCATGCGCGGGCAGGATCAGCACGTCATCGGGCAGCGGGCGGAAGACGTCGAGGGTTTCGAGATAGAGTTTCAGCGGGTTGGCGTCCGGTTCCGCGGGATAGACGCCGATGTGCGGCGTGATGCGCGGCAGGATCTGGTCGCCGGAGATCAGCACGTTGAGATCCTCGCACCAGAGCGAGGCATGTTCCGGTGAGTGGCCGCGTCCGATCAGCACCTGCCAGTCATGGTCGCCGATACGCACCTTCTGATCCTGGTACAGCCTGCGGAAACTGCGCGGGATCGGCGTCATCATCTTGGCGACGCGGTTGTAGCCGCGCTCCCGCAGTGCCTCCAGCATCTCCTCGCTGTAGCCGATGCGACGATAGTGCTCGATCACGTCCTCCGGCACCCGCTCCGCCACGTCCAGCGCCATGGTGCGCCCGAAGGCCCATTCGCCGAGCGTCATCCAGAGCTGGCAGCCCCAGCGTTCCGTCAGCCAGCCCGCCTGCCCCACGTGGTCGGTATGGAAGTGGGTGCAGAGGATGCGGGTGATGGGCTGCCCCTCCAGGTGCTTCTCGAAGATCTCCTCCCACCAGGCCATGATCTTGCGGCTCTTCAGCCCGGTATCGACCATCGCCCAGCCGGCGCCGTCACGGATCAGCCAGAGGTTGATGTAGTCCAGACCGGGGATCGGGATCGCCATGCGGACCCACAGCACCCCGGGCGCCACTTCCATGACCTCTGCCCCCTCGGGGCGCTGGTCACCAAAGGGATAGTCGAGCTCGGGCCGTGCCGGGAAAGCGTCCACCGGGAATCTCCGCCAATGCAGCTGATGTCTGATCTGTCGTCTGAATCTCCCGGAGGGCTCGGCAAACGTCAACCTGTTGTGCAACACTGTCGGCGCGCACCGGCCATGCCGGTCCCTGTCCCCACAGCCGGAGTTGATGCCCGTGAGTGATACCGAACGCCCCCTTGCGACTGGCACGAAGCAGCTTGAGACGGATCGAGTCGTGGTGACGGAATGGAGTTTTCCACCCGGCGGCCATACGGGCTGGCATCGCCACGAGATGGACTATGTCGTGGTGCCCGTGACCACCGGTGACCTAACCATCGAGACCTCGGACGGCCTGTCGAAGGCACCGCTGCAGACCGGCGTGTCCTACACCCGCGAGGCCGGGGTGGAGCACGACGTCATCAACGACAACGACTTTGCGTTCCGCTTCATCGAAGTCGAGCTGAAGTAAGCCGTCTTGATGCTCAAGACCGGCCCGATGCCGGTCCTGCTTGTCACCATCGCGATCGACATGCTGGGCTTTGGCCTGATCATCCCGCTGCTGCCGTTCTACGCCACGGACTTCGGGGCAGGTCCGGCGCTAGTGGCGCTGCTGTTCGCCACATATTCGCTGGGTCAGCTGGTAGGCACGCCGCTGCTGGGCCGGCTTTCCGACAGGATCGGGCGACGTCCGATCATTCTTACCTGTCTGGGTGTCAACGTCATCGCCTACCTCGGGTTCGGACTGGCCGACAGTCTACTGACCCTGTTCGTCGCCCGTGTCATCGGTGGCATGGCGGCGGGCAAGATCGCGGTGGCGCAGGCCTATGCGGCAGACATCAGTTCCGGGTCGGGCCGGACAGGGGCCATGGGGCTGACGGGTGCGGCCTTCGGCTTCGGCTTCGCCTTTGGTCCTGCACTGGGCGGCCTCATCCTGGGAGCGGATCCGAGTCCGGCGGAGTATGGCATGCCCGCGTTCGTTGCGGCCGGGCTGAGCCTGCTGGCGCTGGTCTGGGGCCTGTTCGCGCTACCCGAGAGCCTGCCGCGTGAGAGCCGGGACAGCGAGGATCGTGTCCCATTCCGGCAGCGGCTGCAGATTGTCCGGTCGCGACCGGAGCTGCTCGGGATGGTCGTCATCTTCTTCGCGATCAGTTTCACCTTCAGCCAGGTGGAGGCGACCTTTCCGCTGTGGACCGCTGTCAACCTGGGCTGGGGACCGCTGCAGGTCGGTTATACCTTCACCTACATCGGCATCCTGATCATCATCTGTCAGGGGTTTCTGGTGGGGCGCATTGCACCGATGGTCGGAAACTTCAGACTGCTGGTCGCGGCGCTGTGCAGCCTGACCGTCGCGCTGACGGCGATCATCCTGGCGGTGGATGCGGTGACGCTTCTGATCTCTGTGACCTTCATGTGTCTCGGCATGGCCTTTTCTTCCCCCACCCAGTCTGCCATTGCCAGCAATCTGGTGCCCGCGACCCGCGTCGGCGCGTTCCTCGGCCTGTGCCACGGGGCATCGTCGCTTGGACGGGTTCTTGGCCCGGCATGGGGTGGGCCGATCTTTGAAACGCTCGGGCCGGACTGGCCTTATCTGATCGGTGGCGGCATCATGGCACTGACACTGTTGCTGACACTGAAACTGCGCGGGGTATTGCGCCCCGGCGACGGTGATCCGGCCTGAACAACTATCCTGGGGAGGACAGACAGATGAACGAAGACATGCGCTATGAGGTCAGGAACGGGGTTGCGTGGGTGACCCTGAACCGGCCCGAGGCCCTGAACGCCATGAACCAGAACATTCTGGACGGCTACACGCAGGTGGTGCGCAAGGTGGAGGCGGATCCGGAGGTCAAGGTGCTGGTCTTCACCGGATCCGGGCGGGCGTTCTCCGCCGGTGCCGATCTGAAGTATGTCCTCAGCTTCATGGGGCAGGGCGACCCGGAGAAGGTCCGGACCTTCATGCGCCAGGCCTACGAGGCCTTTGCGGTTGTCGGCGAATGCGAGAAGCCGACCATCGCCGCCGTGAACGGCATCACCGCCGCGGGCGGGATCGAGCTGCTGCTGGCCTGTGATCTGGCCTTTGCCGTGGAAAGCGCGAAGATCGGTGACGGACACATCAATTTCGGCATGCTGCCCGGTGGCGGCAGTTCCATCCGCCTGCCGCGCAAGATCAGCGAGACCCGCGCCAAGTACCTGCTGCTGACCGGGGAACTTCTGCCCGCCCGGACGCTGCTCGAATGGGGCCTGCTGAATGACGTGGTGCCGGACGATGAACTGATCCCGACAGTGGAACGGGTTGCGGCCCGCATTGCGGAGAAGAGCCCGCTGGCGACGCGCCTGATGAAACAGATGGTGGATCAGGGCCTCGACATGCCCCTCGACCGCGCGCTGCGCACCGAGATGGAAGTCTGGGAAGGCTATGGCCGTTCCGCCGATGTGGTGGAGGGGCTGACCGCGTTCAGCGAGAAGCGCAAACCGGCCTATACGGGCAGGTAGGATTTCGTCTGCGTGCTGACCGTGCCGCCCCTCTGGAGAGGATTCTGTCGGTAGACCGTGCCGCCCCTCTCCCCCACCCGGCCACCCAGGGGAGTATCCTGAATGGGGGGCCGGGTGGGGGAGAGGGGCGGCACGGCCCACGAACAGTCCGGCCAGCCTTCAGCCTTCGCCCTGTTCCTTCGCCCGCATGGCGCTGAGGACGGCGCCAACCAGTTCCGACGGAACCTCCTCGGGCAGGGGACCGGTTTCGGTCTCGAACAGCCGCTGGCCCAGTTCGATGCTGCGGACATAGCCCTGGTAGCTGGCACGGCAGAGCCCGCACATGGCCAGATGGCGTTCGAAACGCTTCCGGGATGGTTCCGGCAGGGTGCCTTCGTGGTAGTCCATCAGGAAACTCTCGAAGGTCTGGCAGTTGATCAGTCCCGGATAGTACCGGAACATCAGACCGACCATCCGGTGACGCCAGCCATGCCGTTCCTGCGCGTGGCCGCGCGCCAGCCGAAGCAGGATGGCGAGCAATGGGTCGTTCATAGCTGTCCCCCCGCGATCAGGGGTTCCAGGTGCTTGCGCAGCGCCGACCGGGCGCGGTGGATGCGCACCTTTGCCGTGCCCTGCGTGATCTCCAGCTTCTCCGCGACTTCGCTGATGCTCAGCTCCTCGATATCGCGCAGCAGCAGCACGGTGCGGTGGCTCTCCGGCAGCGCCTGAATGGCGCTGGTAACCGCCGCGCGGGCATCGGCCCGTTGCAGGATGGTCTCGGCGCTGTCGTCACTCACCACCAGGCTGTCATTCAGGATGCCACTGTCATCGAAGGTCGGCATCAGGTCGTCGATGGAAACTTCCTGCCTGCGCCCGCGCCGCCGCAACTGCTCCAGGGCGCAGTTGACGGCAATGCGGTGCAGCCACGAACTGACGCTGGATCGCCCCTCGAAGCCGTCGAATGCATTGACGGCCCGGATCAGGGCATCCTGCGCGCAGTCCATGGCCTCATCATGGTTCTCGACGTAACGCATCGCGACACCGGCCATGCGCGCCAGCGCCGCCCGGATGACCTGTTCCTCATCCATGTCGCAAGTGGCGCCAAGTGCTGCCGCGAGGCTGCCGACACGCCGGGCCGTGCCGACGGGGTCATCTGCCTTTGCGAGGCAGAGCAGCAATAGGGAACTTGTCCAGCGCATGTGGTGTTCTGGCCCAGGTGGGGAGCATGGCGTAGCATCCTGCGACGGCTGGATTCTGTCAAACGGCACTTCTGGCGGACTTTCGTGACCCTGTTGCAACGGCTGGTGTGTAACCGAACCTGTCTCTGTGACGTCTGAAGGGAGACAAAGGTTACAGAACCCCCGCAGCAGGAGGCCGCGCCATGGCTGAACTCGATTTCGTGCCCGTAGCAAGAGCGCCTGCCTGGCTGGCGCCGGTCCATCGCCGGATCGCACGGATCCAGGATGTGCTGGGCAACATCGGCTGGCCCGTGCTCGAGCTGGTGCTGCGCATCTGGATCGGCCAGACGTTCCTGCTTTCCGGCCTGGTCAAACTCGCGAACTGGGACAGCGCGGTCTTCCTCGCAACCCATGAATATCCGGTCTCCTGGCTGGCACCCTGGCTCGCGGCACTGCTGGGGGCGGCCATCGAGATCGTGGGTGGCGGGGCGCTGATGCTGGGATTGGCAACGCGGCTGGTGGCGCTGCCGATGGCCATCCTCAGTCTGGTGATCCAGTCCGTCTATCTGGAACTGAACGTCCACATCTTCTGGGCGCTGTTCCTGGGCTGGTACGTGGTGGCAGGGGCCGGTCCGATCGCGCTCGACCGCCTTCTGGGGCGCGGCTTTGCGACCCTGCCGCTGCCGCTGGTCGGAACCTTCCACCGGTTCTGGCAGTGGTCGGACAGGTTCCTCGCACCACTCTGGCTCGTGCTGTTCAGGGCCTGGATCGCCTGGATATTCTTCGCCTCCGGTCTGACCAAGATCGATGACTTCGGGAACACCATCCTGCTGTTCCAGTACGAATATGCGGTGCCGCTGATCCCGCCTGCGCTCGCGGCCTGGCTGGCGACGTTCTTCGAGCTGGCAGCCCCGGTGGCGATCCTGCTGGGTCTCTTCTGCCGCCTCGCGACCCTGCCCCTGATCGCGATGACCCTGGTGATCCAGTTCACCTATCTTGATCATGCGGATCACTTCTGGTGGCTGGCGATCCTGGGCCTGATTGCGCTGCGCGGGCCGGGACCACTGGCGCTCGATACCCTGTTGCAGCGGTTGCTGGTGGCACGCTACCCCGCCGCGCTGAAGCCTGCCCGCTGGGATGATGGTGAACTGCCGCATGTGGTGGTCGTGGGCGCGGGCTTCGGTGGTGTCGCCGCCGTGCAGGGACTGAAGCACAGCCCCTGCCGGATCACCCTGATCGACCGTCGCAACTATCACCTGTTCCAGCCGCTGCTGTATCAGGTTGCAACGGCCGGACTGTCCCCCGCCGACATCGCCAGCCCGATCCGGGAGATCTTCCGCGACCAGCCCAATGTGCGGGTCCTGATGGGGCGGGTGACCGATGTGGACACGGCAGGGCGCCAGGTCCTGATCGGCGGGACGGCCATTGGCTACGACCATCTGGTCATCGCCACCGGGGCGCGCCATGCCTATTTCGGCAAGGACGGGTGGGAACAGTTCGCTCCGGGTCTGAAGAAGATCCCGGACGCGACAGAGATCCGGGGCCGGATCCTGGGCGCCTTCGAGGCGGCAGAGGAGTGCATGGACCCGACCGAACGCGCCGCCTGGATGACCTTCGTTGTCGTCGGCGGCGGCCCGACCGGCGTCGAGTTGGCCGGGGCGATTGCCGAACTGGCGCATCACGGCATGCGCGGGGAGTTCCGCAATGCCGACCCCGCCAACGCGCGCGTCATCCTGGTGCAGAGTGCGGATCGCCTGCTGCCGCCGTTCCCGCCGGAGCTTTCCCGCCGCACCAGGGAATCGCTGGAAAGGCTCGGCGTCGAGGTGCGTCTGGGCAGCCGGGTCACCGGGATCGATGCGGAGGGTGTGACGGTGGGGGAGGAGCGGATTGCCGCGCGCACGGCGCTCTGGGCTGCGGGGGTCATGGCCTCCCCTGCGGCGCGCTGGCTGGGGGCGGAAGCGGACCGTGCCGGGCGGGTGAAGGTGGACGCGAACCTGTGCGTGCCCGGACATCCGGAACTGTTCGTCGTCGGCGATACGGCTGCCAGTGATGGCTGGGACGGTCAGCCGGTGCCTGGCCTGGCCCCCGCCGCAAAGCAGGGTGGCGCCCATGTGGCCAGGGTCATCAACGCCCGCCTGACGCGGGCGAAGGCCCCTGGCGCCTTCCGCTATCGCCATGCCGGGAATCTGGCCACCATCGGCCGGGCCTCTGCAGTGGCGGACCTGGGACGGCTGAGGATCTCCGGACCTGTTGCCTGGTGGTTCTGGGGCGTGGTCCACGTGATGTTCCTGACCTCGAAGCGCGATCAGCTCTCCGTGGCGCTGGAATGGGCCTGGGCGTACCTGACCTTCCGCCGCTCGACGCGTCTGATCGACGACCGGCATGCCCCCGACAGTTGATTGACGCCGCCGCCGCCCCGACAATGCAGGCTCATGGCAAGGGGAGGCGGAGATGAGTGACGAGAATGGCAAGACGGAAATGCCCGATACGCTGACACAGCGCATCGGGGTGCTGGCCCGGCGGGAGACGGAGGCGCGGGTCGTCGCGCCGGTGGTCGAGGCGCTGGCCGACGCCTTCGGGCGGGAGGAAGTGCTGTCCATCGTGCGCGACACCATCGTGAAGATCGCGCAGGAACAGGGGGGCGAACTTGCGGAGGCCATGGGCGGCAACGATTCCGCCACCTTCATGGAGTCGATGAAGTACTGGCGGCAGGACGGCGCGCTGGAAATCGACGTGCTGGACCAGTCCGACACGGCGCTGAACTTCAACGTCACCCGCTGCCGCTATGCGGAGATGTACCGCGCGCTCGGCATCCCGGAACTTGGCGCGATCCTGTCGTGCAATCGCGACTATGCGCTGATGGAAGGCTTCAACCCGGATGCGGAACTGACCCGCACCCAGACCATCCTGTCAGGGGCCAGTCACTGCGACTTCCGGTTCCGGTTCGGTCCCGAGGGCGGCAACGACTGACGCGCCGCCTCAGCTTCCCGTCGTGGTCCAGTCATGGCGGGACAGGGGCAGCTCGCGGGCGCGCTGGCCGGTCAGGGCGAACAGGGCATTGGTGACGGCGGGTGCAATGGGCGGTGTGCCGGGTTCGCCGGCACCGCCCGGCGCCTCCGTCGAGGCAATGATCTCCGTCTCGATGGTCGGCATGGTGGAGAGGCGGATCATTTCGTAGTCCGGGAAGTTGGAC
This sequence comes from Minwuia sp. IMCC3009, assembly GCF_029909415.1. Taxonomy (GTDB): domain Bacteria; phylum Pseudomonadota; class Alphaproteobacteria; order Minwuiales; family Minwuiaceae; genus Minwuia. The sequence goes on along the minus strand of NZ_CP123781.1, from coordinate 3,275,151 downwards.
TGCTGCGGTGCGCCGTCCGCGAAGGTGATTTCGCCATAGAGCGCGGCGGTCAGGCCGTAGACGATGCCGCCCTGCATCTGGGCGACGATGGTGTCGGGGTTGATGACGATGCCCGCATCGACCGCGCACCAGACCCGGTGAACCCGGGGCTGACCGTCGTCCAGCGAGACCTCCGCTACCTGGGCAACGATGCTGCCGAAGCTCTCGTGCAGGGCGATGCCCCGCGCGCGGCCTGCCGGTGCGCCGGCTTCCCAGTCGGCCATCCGTGCCACGGTCTGCAGCACCCTGGCGTACCTGGGGCTGTCTGCCAGCAGATGCATGCGATAGGCGTAGGGGTCCTTGCCTGCGGCATGGGCCAGTTCGTCGATCACGGCCTCCGAATAGAAGGCATTCTGGGAATGGCCGACGGAGCGCCAGAAGCCGATCCGCACCGGCACGCGTGACAGGATGTGTTCCACCCGCATGTTGGGAATGGCATAGGGCAGCCATGCGGCGCCATCGACCGTGGTCCGGTCGGGTCCGGAATCGGAGCCGAAGGGAATGTAGCGCATGGTCGCCTGGCCGGAGGTTGAGGGGCCGACAAGCTTGTTGGCCCAGGCAACGGGATAGCCTTCGCCGTCGGTGGTGACACGGAAATGCGCCAGGGTCGCCGGGCGATAGGTGTCCTGACGGATGTCTTCCTCCCGCGACCAGACCACCTGCACGCCGCGTCCGGGCACGGCCATGGCGCAGGCGACGGCCTGGCGGATGAAGTCCGGCTCCCCACGACGCCCGAAACCGCCACCCAGATAGGTCACGTTGATGGTCACCCTGTCCTCGTCCATGTCGGCCTGGCCGGCCGCGATCCAGCGGCTGACGGACGGTGCCTGGGTCGGCGCCCAGACTTCCAGCCTGTCGCCGTCCATGCGCGCGGTACAGTTCATCGGTTCCATCGGCGCGTGGGCCAGGAACGGCGTGCGGTAGGTCATCTCCAGCACGTTGCTGCCCGCGGCCTCCAGCATCTCGACCGCTTCGCCGTCATCCTGATAGCCGAAGCCATCTTCGGAAAGCGCGGCCTCGTAGCTGTCGAACAGCGCGTCGGTGGAGAAATCGGGCGTCTCGCCCAGGTCGTACTCGATATCCAGTGCGTCGATGGCCTGCTTCGCCCGCCAGGTGCTGTCGGCAATGACGGCAACGCCGCCGGGAACAGCCACGGTCTTTACGACGCCGGGCATCCGCTGCACCTGCGCCGGGTCGAAGCGTGTCACGCTTGCGCCCACCACAGGTGGATGTTTCACCGCCGCGAACAGCATGTCCGGCAGGCGGACGTCGATGCCGAAGGTCGCGGTGCCATCGACCTTGGCGGGAATGTCCAGCCGCTGCTTCGGTTGGCCGATGATGCGGAACTGCGAGGGCGCGCGCAGGGGCGGGACCTCGGCCAGTTTCACGCCGGCCGCGTCGGCGGCAAGCTCGCCATAGCCGATACGCCTGCCCGACGCCGGGTCCACGACTTCGCCGCGTTCGGTCTTCAGGCTGGCCACAGGGGTGCCGAGGCGCGTTGCCGCCGCCTGTTTCAGCATCTCCCGGGCCATGGCGCCGGCTTCCCGCATCGGCTGCCACCCGGCACGCACACTGGTCGAACCGCCGGTGGCCTGGACCGCGATCACGCCGGACAGCCAGCGTCCGGTGGCGCGGGCCTGACGGGCAATGAAGCTCTCGTCGTGCGGGCCGAAGGGAAAGCCTTCCGGCAGCATGACGTCATTGACGTAGATCCTGTCGACCTTCGCGTCGATGATCTCGACCCGGTCGAAGTCGGCGTCCAGTTCCTCCGCCAGGATCATCGGCAGGGCGGTGTGGATGCCCTGGCCCATCTCGCTGCGGGGCACGGCAATGGTGACCGTTCCGTCGCGGGCGATCTTCACCCAGGCATTCAGCGCGGCCTCGTCCGCGCCGGGGTCCAGCAGCGTGGCGGGATCGGTGGGGGCGCCGCCGCCCAGCAGCTGCCAGCCGACGAACAGGCCGCCTGCGGCCACGGTGCTGCCGATCAGGAAACGGCGGCGGGCGCGGCTCTTCGGCTTGCCTTCGGTGCTCTTCCTGTTGCGTGCCATGCTGACCTCCCTCAGGCGCGTGCGGCGCGATGGATCGCGCTGCGAATGCGGCTGTAGGTGCCACAGCGGCAGATGTTGGTGATGGCATCGTCGATGTCGGCGTCGGTGGGGGACGGGTTCTCGGCCAGCAGCGCGGTGACGGCCATGATCATGCCCGACTGGCAGTACCCACACTGCGGTACCTGTTCATCGATCCAGGCCTGCTGCACACGGTGGCGGGTTCCGCCGTCCGTGATGCCTTCGATTGTCGTGACACTTGCCCCCGCCACGGCCTCCACGGGCAGGACGCAGGTCCGCGTTGCCACCCCATCCACATGCACGGTGCAGGCACCACAGGCGGCAACGCCGCATCCGAACTTCGTGCCGGTCTGTCCGAGGGTATCGCGAATGACCCAGAGCAGGGGCGTATCCGGTTCCACATCAACGGAAACCGTCTCGCCGTTGAGAACGAAGTCGATCATGCGCAGCCTCCCGATCCGCAGGGTTCAGAAGTCCCCCTGAACAAGCTTCAGGATATAAATGACCCGTGGTCAGTTATCAAGGGCGCCGCTGAGAATCGCCGTC